>JBGAIK010000036.1:0-27991 GCA_044225615.1 Acetobacteraceae bacterium
AGGCAGAACTGCACCGCCACCGGGTCCCACAACGCTCCCACGGCGGCCGGCACCTCGGGGCGCTTCAGCAGTTCCGCGATCAGGAACGTGCTGTCGCCGGCCACGCCGCCGCCCGGATTGTCCCAGCGGTCGGCCAGCACCACCGGCCCGCCCGGCAGCCGCACCGCCTCCGCCACCGCCTCCGCCGTCTTCAGATGCACCGGTACCCCGGCATCGCCCCAGCCGATCAGCTCCCGCCCCAGCGCCTCCGCCAGCGCCGCCGCCCGGGCCGCATCGCCGTCGCCGTAGACAAGCACCTTGGTGCCGACGTCGTACACGTCCGCCGCCTGGAAGCCGTGGATGACGGAGATCGACAGGATGCCGTCCCGCTCCAGCCCGAACAGCCGGTCCACGAAGGACCGTCCGGGCTCCCGGCTCGACATGTAGCCGCCGACCATCCGGCAATCGAACACCGCCGGCCGCGGCCGGATGCGCCCGGCGGCGGTCTCCAGGCACAGCCGCGTCAGGTCCTCGGCGCGGGCCAGGAAATCGGTGTGCGGAAACTCCTTGAACGCCACGATCACGTCGCAGGCCGCGACCATCGCGTCGGTCAGGTGCGCGTGCAGGTCCAGCTCCGCGCCGATCACCGCATCGGGTGCGATCGCCCGTGCCCGCGCCAGCAGGTCGCCCTCGCAGTCGTCGTAGCCATGCGCGACCATGCAGCCATGCAGGCCGAACAGCGCCACGTCCACCGGCATGGCCGCGCGCAGCTGGTCAAGTATCTCGTCGCGGATCTCCTCGTAGGTCGCGCGCCCGACGATCCCGGCCGGCTCCGCCCAGGTGGCGGTCCCCTCGATCAGCGTGTGCCCGCCCGCCGCCGCCGCCGCGCGGGCGGCGACCAGCGGCGCGCTGCACAGCGTCGGCGTCGGCGGGTGGGTGCCCGGCGGATGGTAGGACTTCAGGAAGCTGCGCCGGTCGGTCGGGATCGGCGCGAAGGTGTTGGTCTCGGTGGCGAAGCTCGCGGCGAAGATGCGCAATTCGTCTCAGCCTTTCCGGTCGACGTTCCAGAACACCACCGTCTCCGGCACCTTCAGCAGCCCCTGCAGGTTGTCCCGCCAGGCCGACGGCGTCAGGTACTGGCCATAGGGGATGTAGACCACCACCTGCGCGCCGCGCAGCTGGATCTGCTCCACCAGCCAGCGCGCGCGGATCGGGTCGGTCTCGCGGATCCAGGCCGCGCGCAGCCGCTCCAGCTCCGCATCGCACGGCCAGCCGAACCAGGCCTTGTCGCAGCTCGCCGACATCTGCACGTGGAACACCGGGTTGGCCGGGCCGAGCGGCCCGCCGGTGGTCATGAAGATGTGCCAGGAATTCGGCCCCGACCCCTTCACCGTGCGCCGCGTCACCAGCGTCGCCCAGTCCATCACCTGCAGCTCCACGTTCACGCCGGCCTTCTTCATGGCCGCATGCATCACCTGGATCGCGCCGTGCATGATCGGCTGGTCCTGCGGGTCGAGCATGATGATCTTCTCGCCCTTGTAGCCGCCCTCCTTCAGCATCTCCATGCCGCGCTTCAGCCGCACCTCCTCGGGATCCTTGGAGATCAGCAGCTCGGCGCCGTATTCGCTGCCGTTGGGCGAGCCGCAGATCAGCAGCGCGCCGCACACCTGGCCGAGCTTCGGGTCGCCCAGCACGGCCATGATCATGTCCGGCTGCAGGGTGAAGTTGTACAGCGCCCGCCGCGCGATCGGGTTGTCGAAGGGCGGGTTGGTCCAGTTCACCCGCATCGTCCCCTCGCTGCCGGTGGGCCACAGCGGCTCCACCTTCACGCCCCGCGCCGTCTTCAGCATCGGCACCAGGTCCAGCGTCGGGCTTTCGACGAAATCCACTTCCCCGGCGCGCAGCGCCGCGGCCTGCGTCGCCGGGTCGGGAATGGCCAGCCACTCCACCCGCTCGAACTTCGCCACCTTCCCGCCGGCGATGCCGGAGGCGGGCTCGGCGCGCGGCACGTAGTTCGGGTTGCGCGCATACACCACCTTGCTGCCGGCCACCCACTGGTCCTTCAGCATGATGTACGGGCCGGAGCCGAGCGGGTCGGTGAACTGGGTGCGCGCCGGCAGGTCCTTCACGATCTTGCCGGGTTTCACGAACATCGGCATGGCCATCGGCTTCGCCAGCACGTAGGCGAGCTGCGGGAACGGCTCCTTCAGCCGCACCCGGAACGTCTTCGCATCGACCGCGTCGAGCCCGTCGAGGAAGGTGTTGATCATCTGCCCGGCGCCGTCGGTCTGCGCCCAGCGGATCCAGGAGGCGACGACGTCCTCCGCCGTCACCGGCGTGCCGTCGCTGAAGGCCAGCCTGTCGCGCAGCGTGAAGGTGTAGGTCAGGTGGTCCGCGCTCTCCACCGGCAGCTCCGCCATCTGCGGCCGGATCTGCTGGTCGGCATCGAGGCCGAGCAGCGTGTCGTAGACCATGAAGGCGTGGTACCGGGTCAGCGCCGCGGCGGTCCAGTCGGGGTCGATGCTGCGCAGCTCGCCGGCCAGCACGATGCGCAGCGGCTTCGGGTCCACCTGGCTCCAGGCCGGCAGCGCCAGCAGTGCTGCACCCGCGATTCCCGCGGCAAGACTACGGACGATCCCCATGGCACCTTCCTCCGGCCCTGTTGCCGGGCCAGGCCCGGAGGCCGGAGTGAACGCCCGGGGCGCCGCCCCGTCAATGCGTGCGTGTCGCGCTCAGCGCGCGAACAGGCGCAGAACCTTCTCCATGTCATAGGGCTTCTCCGCCAGCGAGCCCGGGTCCCACTCGCTGCGCTCGACGCCGAAGAAGTCGCCCCCGTAGACATGGATGGCGCCGCTGATCCGGCCGATCGGATTGACCACCGAATGGATCACGTCGGCGCCGAAGGCGAGCGCGTCGCCGGCGGAGAGCGACTTGGCGCCCGCCGCCTCGATGCGGCCGCCGGCGTCCTCGGGCAGGCGTCGCCAGAGAATATTGTCCTCGCGGCCGTCATACACGCCAATCACCGCCCACATCGCGTGGTTGTGCGGCATGATCACCATGTTCGGATGCCAGTGCACGTTGATCACCGTGAGCTCCGGGCTGCGGCACAGCACATCGAAGGGCTTGCCCGCCGGGAACGGCCCGAGACCGGCGGCAACGGCGCCGGGGTCGGCAATCGCGCGCGCCATCACCTCGCGCACATCGCGGGAAGCACGGTCGCCTCCCAGGGCAGAACGGCAATCTGCAACGAACTGGTCCCGGTCGAACATGGTGATCCTCCCGCTCCGGCCAGGGAGGGTCCCCTGGTCGCCCTGCGATGTCGCACTGCCCTATGCTACCGGTCCAATGCATAATTTTGACCGATACCGATGAGAACATGGCATACGATGCCGCCATGGACCTCAAGCGCCTGCGCACCTTCGTCGCCGTCGCCGATCTCGGGACCGTATCGGCCGCCGCCGTGGCGTTGCGCGTCGGCCAGCCCGCCCTCTCCCGCCAATTGCAGGATCTTCGGGACGAGCTGGATATTCCCCTGTTCGAACCCGTCGGCCGTCGCTTGCGACTGACCACCGAGGGCTCCGACCTGCTCGCCGAGTGCCGCGCCCTGCTCCGCCAGGCCGATGCCCTGCTGGCCCATGCGCGGGGCCTGTCGCGGGGCGACAGCGGCGAGCTCCGCTTCGGCGTCACGCCGCAGACCATGACCACCGTCGTCGCCGGCTTCCTCGGCCGCTTTGCCGCCGCCTGGCCAAAGGTGCGTGTCCGCCCCGTCGAGGCCGGCGGCGTCGAAGCGCGCGCGATGCTGCGGGCCGGCGAGCTGCACGCCGCACTCTCGCAGATCGATGGCGATTTGACTGACTTCGTCGTCCATCACCTCGCCGACCTCGTCATACTTGCCGTGCATAACCCCCGGCGCGTCCCGGCACTGCCGCCGGAGCCCGAGGTCGGCGCGCTGGCTGGCGTCCCCCTCCTGCTGCTGACGCCCCCGTTTGGAACACGCAAGGTGTTCGACGCGGCCTGCCGTGTCGCCGGATTCGCGCCGGACCTGCGCGTCGAGAGCTCGGCCACCGAAGCCCTGCTCGCCCTCGCCGCCGAGGGGCACGGCATCGCCGTGGTTCCGAGCACCGCGCGCATCGCCGATCGGCGCCTGCGCGCCGTCCCACTCCACCTGCACGGCCGGCCGATGCGCCTCGGCTTCGGCGTGCTCTGGCTGTGCGACCGGCGGCTGCCGCATTATGCCACGGCCTTCAGCACCATGCTCGCCGAGCACATCCGGGCCGTCCTCCCCGCGGTTCCGGCCGCGCGCCGCATAACGGGTCCGCGTCGCCGAAGCTTGTCGCCCGGCGCGGCGGCAGGGCATTAACCCCTCAAACCAGGGGAATCCCGATGCAATCCAACCATTTCGAGCTGCCCATCGACGTGCTGCGCATGCGCGGCAACGTGAAGTGGCGCAAATATGCCGCCGACGTGCTGCCGGCCTGGGTGGCGGAAATGGACTTCGCCGTCGCCCACCCGATCCAGCGCACGCTGGAGCGCATGGTCGCCGACCACGACTACGGCTATCCCGACCGCGGCGGCAACCACGGCGACGGCACCCTGGTGGAGGCCTTCGCCCGCCGCATGCGCGACCGCTTCGGCTGGGAGACCGACCCGGCCCTGACCCTGCCGCTCTCCGACCTCGTGCAGGGCACCTTCAGCGCCATCCTCGCGCTGTCGGAACCGGGCGACGGCGTGATCCTCCAGCTGCCCGCCTATCCCCCGTTCCACGAGGCGATCAGGAGCACCGGCCGCCGCCTGATCGCCCACCGCCTGCATTCCGGCGCCGACGGCTGGGCCCACGCCCCCGACTCGCTCGACGGCCTCATCGACGCGACCACCCGCATCATCCTGCTCTGCAACCCGCAGAACCCCACCGGCCGCGCCTTCACCCATGCCGAGCTCGCCGAGATCGGCCGCGCCGCGGTCGAGCGCGACCTCGTCATCGTCTCCGACGAGATCCACCAGGATCTGGTCTACGAGGGCGCGAAGCACATCCCGATGGCCATGATGGGCGCCGAGATCGCCGCGCGCACCATCACCATCACCTCGGCGACCAAGGGCTTCAACATCCCCGGCCTGCGCTGCGGCGTGATGCAGTTCGGCTCGGCCGCGCTGCGCGAGCGCTTCCACGCCCGCTTCCCCGCCCGCGTGCTCGGCAGCCCCGGCATCACCGGCATCGACGCCACCGTCGCGGCCTGGAACCACGGCCAGCCCTGGCTCGACGCGGTGCTCGAACTGCTGGACAGCAACCGCAAGCGCGTCAGCGACTTCATCCGTAGCGAGATCCCCGCCGTGCGCACGCATCTGCCGGAATCGACCTATCTCGGCTGGCTCGACTGCACGCGGCTGAACCTGCCCGGCACCGCCTACGACTTCTTCCACGACAAGGCCAAGGTCGCGTTCAGCCCGGGCCAGGCCTTCGATCCCGAGGGCCAGCACTTCGTGCGCATCAACTTCGCCACGTCGCGGCGCATTCTGGATCAGATACTGGGGCGGATGGCGGAGGCCGTCAGAAGCAACGCAAGGTAAGGAAGCGGTTCTTTTTTGAAAGAAAGAACCAAAAAACTTCTGTCCATTGGAGATGACGGCGCCATCACTCTGCGTCATGGTCGGCGAAGGCCGACCATCCACGACTTCCGAGCGTGAACGCTTGACTGACCTAGGGGAAGAAACAATGAACCCGTTCGTCGATTCCACCGACATCGCCCAGGACGGCCCGGCACTCGCCGCCCGCATGAAGCGCGACGGCTACCTGCTCATCCGCGGCCTCCTGCCGCGGGACGCCGTCCGCAACGTCCAGCGCCAGATCGCCGCGCTCACCGCCCAGGCCGGCTGGCTCAAGGCCGATGCCCCGGTCGAGGACGCCGTGGCCGAGCCGGCCGGCTTCTGCGTCGACCCCGACCCGACCTATCTCGCCACGCTGCGCCGGATCAACCACCTGGAGGACTACCACGCGCTGAAGCACCATCCGGCGCTGACGGGCTTCATGGAGCGGCTGCTCGGCGGGCCGGTGTTTCCGCATCCGCGCGTGCTGATGCGCAACATCTTCCCCGCCCGCGAGGAGTTCACCACCAAGGCGCACCAGGACTATCCCAATGTCCAGGGCACCACCGAGGTCTACACCGCCTGGATGCCGCTGATCGACTGCCCGATGGAGGTCGGCCCGTTGCAGGTGGCCGTCGGCACCCATGGCGGCGAGGTCTTCGGCTTCGACATCGCCGCCGGCGCCGGCGGCATCGAGATCAAGGAGACGTTCGACGGCCAGTGGGTCTCGGGCCCCATGCGCCAGGGCGACGTGCTCTTCTTCCACAGCCTCGCCGTCCACAAGGGCGTCCCCAACCGCAGCCGCCACCTGCGCATGTCGATGGACGTCCGCTACCAGCTGGTCAGCGAGCCGTTCAACCTGGACAACGCCAACGCCGACGGCCAGCCCCTGTCCTGGGACGACATCTACGCCGGCTGGAAGTCCGACGCGCTCAAATACTACTGGAAGCGCCTGCCGCTCACGGTGCGCGACTTCGACCGCCAATGGTTCGACATGCGCGACGCCATCGGCTTCCGCCTCGGCGAGCAGCGCGACCCCCGCGCCCGCTCCGTCCTGCAACGCATCGTCGCCCGCGACCCCGACGCGGCAAAGCGCGAGCGCGCGCAGGCGCTGCTCGATCAGCTGGTGGTGTGATATCAACCCCATGAAAGAAGCGCCCATCTTCCCCCCACCCCTTGTGGGAGGGGCCGGGGGAGGGGTGGCAACCACGCCAGTCCTGCCGATCGCGCGCAGCGGTCGATCTTTCCGGCGATTGGTATGAAGCAAGCCAGTTGAACAAATCCACGGCGAGACAGCGAGGATGAACTCTTCTCGCTGCCTCGCCGTCTCCTGGCGAAACCTTCCTGGCCGTTACGCCGCCTTGATACGCGACCGCTTCACATGGTCGAGGTTCGCCCCCTCGACGCGCACCAGCTTGGTCACCCCGGCATCGAATTTCGGCGAGTGGATCATCCCCACGTCGTAGAAATGCGCGTCCCCCGGCCTCAGCACGTAGCTGCGCGTCGGCTCCACCAGCTTCGGCCCGTCGCCTTCGGCCGGCTTCACCACGTGCCAGTCCGTCATCTCCGTCTCGCCCACCGCCAGCCCGTAGATCGCCCAGGACGAGCCATGGTCGTGCGGCCCGCCGGTGGAGGCCTTCTCGTAGACATGCCCGCACACGCAGAACCCCAGCTCCGGGTCCTCGTACAGCACCTTGCGCGGCTGGCACTGGTCGGCCGTCAGGTGGGCGGCGATGAAGGCCTGGTCCAGCAGCGCGCGGGAAACCAGCCCGCACACCGCCTGCTTGCCGGCCGCCCCGGCATCGGCCTTGAGCGTGCGGCGAATGTCGCTGCTCAGCTGCTCCAGCGTGTAGCCCATCGCCGTTCCTCCCGGATCAGGTGTTCCGCTTCACCCCCCAGAATACCGCGAAGCCGGAGCGGGCGAAACCGGACAGGTTGCTGCGGAAGGCGGTGGGGTTGAACTGCAGCCCGAGCGGAACGAACGCCACCTCGCTCAGCGCCAGCCGCTGGATGTCCTCGGCGATCTTCTTCTGCGCCGCGAGGTCCGGCGCATCGAACCACGCATCGCGCATCTGCTCCATCGCCGGGATGGTCGGCCGCCACCACGCACCCGCCGCCGCGCCGTTGGCCCGCAGCGGGAAATGCGTCGCCGGCGTGTTGATCGAAAGCCCGGTCCAGGATGTGGTGTAGCACGACCAGCCGCCCTTCTCCGGCGGCTCCTTGCTGTTGCGCCGCTGGATCATGGTGCCCCAGTCCATGCTGGCGAACTCGACGTTCAGCCCCAGCGACTTCAGCAGCCCCTCGGCGAGCAGCGAGGACTGCCGGATCGAGGCGATGTCGGTCGGCGACATCAGCACGATCTTCTCGCCCTTGTAGCCGCTCTCGGCCACCATCTTCTTCGCCGCCGCCAGGTCGCGCTTGCCGGTCAGCACCTCCATCCCCGCCTTGCTGGCGAAGGGCGAGCCGGGCGGGAACACCCCCACATCCACGCCGCCGAGCTGCTGCGCCTGGTCGCCGAGCACGCCGTCCACGAAGTCCTGCTGGCTCACCGCCGCCATCACCGCCCGGCGCAGCTTCACGTTGTCGAACGGCGGCTGGTAGTGGTTGAAGAACATCGACATCAGGTTGCCCAGCTTGTCGAACAGCTCCACCTTCACGTCCGGCGCCTTGCGCAGCACCGGCACGATGTCGATCAGCGGCGAATCCAGCCAGTCGATCTCGCCCCGCTGCAACGCGGCCGAAGCGGTGGCCGGATCGGGCATCGTGGTCCATTCCACGCGGTCGAAATGCGCCACCTTGCCGCCGGCCCACATGCTGATCGGCTCCGCCCGCGGCACGTATTTCTCGTTGCGCACGTAGACCGCCCCGGCGCCCGCCTTCCACTCGTTGCGCACGAACCGGTACGGCCCGCTGCCCACATACTCGCTGATCTGGGTGAAGGCGTCGGTCTTGGCGATCCGCTCCGGCATGATCGCCACGCCCGACAGCGCATAGGGCAGCAGCGCGAACTTCTTCTTCAGCCGGAACTGCAACCGCTTGTCGTCCAGCGCCGAAAGCTCGTTGGTCACCGACATCAGCGTCTCCACCAGCGGCGTCCGCTTGGCGCTGCGCTGGATCGAGGCCACCGCGTCGGCCGCCCGCACCGGCACCCCGTCATGGTGCATCAGCCCCTCGCGGAACGTCAGGATCCAGGTGAGGCCGTCGCTGCTGACCTCCTCGCCCCCCACCATCTGCTTCTGCGGCAGGAAGTTCTCGTCCAGGCCGTACAGCCAGTCCCACACCATGTAGCCGTGCATCGCCGCGACCGTGGTGGTGGACCACACCGGATCGGGGTTGGCGAGGTCGGCGTGCGGCACGAAGCGCAGCACGCGCGAACCCTGCGCGAGTGACGGGCGGGCCAGCGGCAGGGCGGCGGCGGCCCCGGCGGCGGCGATGAAGTTGCGGCGGCGCATGGAAGCGGCTCCCTCGATGGTCGGATCACAAAACCCGAGACGGATGCTGCGGGATCGCGCTGCGCCTGGCAAGCCGGTTCAGCCTTCCCCGCGCCGCCGCGCCAGCTTCGCCACCAGGTTCGGCCCCACCCCCGGCCGGCTGAACGGGCAGGCCGCGAGGCAGATGGCGCAGGACAGCGCCTCGTTGAAATAGGGCAGGCACTTGTCGAAATCGACGTACCAGCGCGTCTCGCCGCGGACCAGCACCTTCGCGTGCCCGATCGCGTCCGGCGGGCAGGCATCGGCGCAGACGTTGCAATGGGCGCAGAAATCGTCGCTGCCGAAATCCCGCTTGGCGTCCGCCACCAGCGGCGCGTCGGTCAGCACGCAGGCCAGCCGGAAATTGGACCCGAGAAGCGGATGGATCATCGACCCATGCTTGCCCAGCGCCCCCAGCCCCGCCTCGATCGCCGGCGGGATCAGCAGGAACGACCCCGCCATCGGCCCGCCATAGGGCAGCGCGTCCTGCCCGTGCCGCCGCAGCCAGTTCGCCACCGCCTTCGCCACCAGCGTCCCGCGCCCGTACTGCCGCGTGATCTCCACCAGCGACTCCCGCGACGGCGCGGTCTTCATCGCCGAGTAGGACTGCGCCACCGCCAGCACGATCATCCAGCGCTGCGTCGGCACCGCGTGGCCCTGGAACACGTAGTCGGCGCGCATCGCCGCGATGCCCACGTCGTCGGCCCCGGCCTCCCGCGCCGCCTGTTTCACCGCCGTGGTCCAGGCCTCGGGCGTCATTTCCGTCGGCGCCCCGACCGGCTCCAGCGGCAGGTCGATCGCCGCCTGCCGCTCCGCCCGCGCCTCCGTCAGCGCCGCGTCGCTGCCGGTCCGCTGGTAGAACCACAGCTGCAGCGGCCCATGCGCAATGCTGTCCGGCGGATGCCAGTAGATGGGGGAGGGGCGCCGCGCCCCGGTCTCCCCCACCCCGTTGATGGCATTGCCGGACGTCTCCGGCCAGACCTGCATCTGCGCGTCGCTGGGCTGCCAGACGGGAATGCGGCGTGTCATGCGGTCCTCCGGGCCACGATGCGGGGTGGAGCCAGGAACGAGCCTGAACCCGCAGAAGGCGGGGCGGCGAGAAGCAAATGCGTGAGGCCCGCTCAGCGCCCGGCCGTCACCGCCGTATCTCCACGTTCCCGAATCCATCCACCCGCGCCCCCGCCCCCGGCGGCACCAGGCACGTCGCATCGTATTCCTGCACGATCAGCGGCCCCACCCGTGCCCCCGCCGCCAGCCCGGCCCGGTCCAGCACCGGCGCCTCCACCCACCCCGCGCCCGGAAACCAGGCCCGCCGCGAAGCCGGCACCTCCGCCCGCGCCGGCGCCACCGCCCCCGGCAGCCGCGGATGCGCGGGAATCCCCCGCGCGATCAGCGCCAGGTCGATCAGCTGCACCGGCTCCCCCGCCGGCGCCCGGAACCCGTACGTCCGCTCATGCTCCACCGCGAACGCCTCGGGCAGCACTTCCAGCACCTCCGCCGCCCGCATTGTCGCCAGGGGCACCGGGATCTCGCTCGACTGCCCCGCATACCGCGCCCGCGCGCTCAACGCGATAAACCGCCGCCCCGCCGGAAACCCGTCCGCCGCCAGCCGCGCATGGCCCTCGGCGACCAGCGCATCGATCGCCTCCTGCAACGCCGCCGCATCGGCCGCAACCGCCCGCAGCGAGCGCGACTGATGATGCTCCGTATCGGCCAGCAGCAGCCCGAACGCGCTGAACAGCCCCGGCAGCGGCGGCACCAGCACCCGCGATATGCCCAGCTCGGCGGCAATCCCGGCCGCGAACAGCGGCCCGTTCCCCCCGAACGCCAGCAGCGTCGCCGTGCGCACGTCGCGCCCCCGCTCCACCGACACCGCCCGGATCGCCCGCATCATCGTGGAGGCCGCCAGCAGCAGCATCCCATGCGCCGCCTCCTCCACCCCCAGCCCCAGCGGCGCGGCCAGCCGCTCCCGCACCGCGTCCGCCGCCGCCGCGCGATCCAGCTTCAGCGTCCCGCCCGCCAGCCCTGCCGGATCGAGATAGCCCAGCACCAGGTTGCAGTCGGTGATCGTGGGCTCCGTCCCGCCCATGCCGTAGCACACCGGCCCAGGATCGGCCCCCGCCGAGTGCGGCCCCACCTTCGGCGCGCCGGCCGCATCCAGCCGGCAGATCGAGCCGCCGCCGGCGCCGACCTCGGCCAGGTCGATCGCCGGCAGCTTCAGCATGTAGCCGGCGCCCACCAGCAGGCGCGCCCCGGCCAGCACGCCGCCGCCCACCTCCATCGCCTCGGCCCGCAGCACCTCGCCGTTCTCCACCAGCCCTGCCTTGGCCGTGGTGCCGCCCATGTCGAAGGTGACGAGCTGGTTCTCCCCCAGCGCCTTGGCCAGCGCCCCGGCGCCCACCACGCCCGCCGCCGGCCCGCTCTCCACGATCCGCACCGGAAAATCCGCCGCCTGCGCGGCACTCGCCAGCCCGCCGTTCGACTACATCAGATGCAGCGGCGCCGTGATGCCCAACGCCTTCAGCCGCGCCGCCAGCGCCGCGATATAGGCCCGCACCACCGGCTGCACATAGGCGTTCACCACCGTCGTGGAAGTGCGCGGGTATTCCTTGATCTCCGGCAGGATCTCGTGGCTCACCGACAGCGCCACCCCCGGCAGCGCCGCCCGCACCGCATCCGCCACCGCCCGCTCATGCACCGGGTTGGCGTAGCTGTGCAGCAGGCAGATGGCCACCGACGCCACCCCCTCCGCCCGCAGCCGGGCGATGCAGGCCGCCACCGAGGCCATGTCCAGCGCCACCGCGACGCTGCCGTCATGCCGCGTCTTCTCCACCACCTCCAGCCGCAGCCGCCGCTCCACCAGCGCCGGCGGCTTCACCCAGCGCATGTCGTAGAGCCGCGGCATCCGCAGGTCCCGGATTTCCAGCACGTCGCGGAACCCGGCCGTGGTGATCAGCGCCGTGCGCGCCCCCTTGCCCTCCAGGATCGTGTTCGACCCCACCGTGGTCGCGTGCAGGACTTCCGCGACCTCGGTCCCGTCCAGCAGCGCCGCCAGCCCGGCCGCGATCCCTTCGCTGTAGTCCCGCGGTGTCGAGGCGGTCTTGTGGGTGCGGATCGACCCATCCGCGCCCAGCGCCACCAGGTCGGTGAACGTCCCGCCGATATCGACGCCGATGCGAACGCTCATGCGACGGAGGTTTCGAAAGAAAGCACAGATGAACAAAGAGACAGCGAGGCAGCGAGAAGATGCACCGACACGGCTTCTCCTGCTTCCTTCTCGCTGTCTCTCTGCCTCTTTGTGAATCCTTTCTTCATGACTGCCCCTCGTGCAGCGGCTGCCACGCCACATCCGGCGCCTTTGGCCGCTCCGCCCGCAGCCGAGCCCGCAGCGCCGCCGTCGCCGCCGCGTCGATCGCCGGCGGATCGCCCGCCGCCACCACGCCGTAATCCCGCGCCGCCCCCGCGATCGTCACCAGCCCATCCCGCAGATCCTTCGCCACCCGCGCCAGATCGCGCGCCAGCGGATCGCCCCACCCCCCGGCCCCCGGCAGCTCGTGCCGGTACACCTCGCCCCGCCGTATCGTCATCGTCAGCTTCGCCGGCACCACCACGCCATCCACGCTGTTCAGGCTCGGGCTCCCCGGCCCGCCGCCATACAGCCCATAGGGCCGGTGCGTCCGCCGGTCCGAGCGCACCTGCAGGATCCCCTCATGCGCCAGCATCCTCACCGTGCGCGACAGGCTCGCCCCGCCGCGATACAGGCCCGGCCCGGCCGTGTCCGGAATGAACGAATAGTCCAGCACCTCCAGCGGGTTGTCCGCCTCGATCACCTCCACCGAGAAGCTCGCCATGTTGGCGAACATCGTGGTGTTGCCGTCGATCCCGTCCTCCCACGGCCGCGCCCCCCACGCCGCCGACAGGAAGTCCACGTAGATGAACGGCTTCCTTTCCTCGTCGTAGCCCCCGATCGTGATGCCGGTGTTCCCGCCGTCGGAGGCGGCGAACACCAGCTGCGGATACAGCATCGCCAGTGCCCCGAACGCGCAATCCGTCGCCCGGAACCCGGTCAGCCCGCGCGCCGCGCAGGCCGCCGGCAGCACCCCGTGCAGGATGGTGCCCGCCGGCGCGATCACGTCGATGCATCGGAACACCCCGTCATTGTTGGGCATGTTCACCGACAGGATCGACTTCGCCGCCGTGAAGCTGGCCGCCGCCGTGTAGCTCCAGGTGTTGTTCAGCGCCCCCTTCACCTGCGGGTGCGAGCCGGTCCAGTCGAACACCATCCGCTCGCCCGTCTTGGTCACGGTGCAGACCAGCCTGATCGGCACGCCGGCATCGATCTGGTCGTCGTCGATCCAGTCCACGAAGCTCGCGCTGCCATCCGGCAGCTCCGCCAGGCAATGCCGCACCAGCCGCTCGCTGTAGTCCATCGTCGCGTCCATCAGCGCCCGCAGCCCCGCCGCCCCGTGCCGCGCCAGCAGCTCGCCGATCCCGCGCGCCGCGATCTCGCAGGCCGCGAGCTGCGCCCGCAGATCGCCCATCACCCGCACCGGCACGCGCACGTTGCGCTCCAGGATGCGCAGCAGCGTCGTGTTCGCCACCCCGCGCTCGTACAGCTTGGTCGGCGGGATCCGCAGCCCCTCGGCATAGATCTCGGTGCTGTCGGACGCGTTCGATCCCGGCACCCGCCCGCCCACGTCGGTGTGGTGGCAGATCGTCGCCGCCCAGGCGATCGGCGCGCCCTCCGCGAACACCGGCCGGAACACGAAAATATCCGGCAGGTGCATCCCCCCGTCATACGGGTCGTTGAGGCACAGCACGTCGCCCTCGTGCACGTCCCCCGCGAAATGCCGCAGGCAGGACTGCAATGCGATCGGCAGCGAGCACAGATGCCCGGGCAGGCTGAGCCCCTGCGCCACCAGCCGCCCCGCGCCGTCGCAGATCGCCGCCGAATAGTCCATGTTGTTGCGCAGCACCCCGGAATAGGCGGTCCGGTAGATCGTCAGCGCCATCTCGTCGCCCAGGGCGACGATGGCGTTGCGGAACAGCTCCTCGGTGATGGCGTCGAAGGCGGGCGCGTCTTGCATGGGAGCAAAGCCTACGGGCCGCTTGCCGGCTTGGAAAGAACCGCCAGCATGGCCCCGCAAACACGGAGGCGCCGGCGATGAAGGTCTACGGCTACACCCCCTCGGGCAATTGCTGGAAAGTCGCGCAGATCCTGCGCGTCACCGGCCACGAGTTCCGCTGGATCGAGACCGACAGCAACGCCGGCGCCACCCGAACGCCCGGGTTCCTGGCCATGAACCCGGTCGGCAAGATCCCCACGGTCGCGCTCGACGACGGCACCGTGCTGATCGAATCCAACGCCATCCTGGCCCATTTCGCCGAGGGCACGCCCTGGCTGCCGCCGCCCGGCCTCGCCCGCACCCGCGTCTTCGAGTGGCTGTTCTTCGAGCAGTACAGCCACGAGCCCTACATCGCGGTGGCCCGCAACATCGTCTCCTTCCTCAAGGCCGCCACCGCCAACGCCGCCCGGCTCGAGCAATGCCGCATCGGCGGCGAAAAGGCGCTCGGCGTGATGGAACAGCGCCTCGCCGCCCATCCCTGGCTGACCGATTCCGGCCCCACCATCGCCGACATCGCCCTCGTCGCCTACACCCAGGCCGCCGACGAAGGCGGCTTCCGGCTTGCCGACTGGCCCGGCGTGGACGCCTGGGTCAAGCGGGTGCTGGCACTCCCGGGCATCGTGCCGCTGGAGCGGGCCGCATAGGGAAGGCAAGGGCCTCCGGCGGCCAAAGGCCATCTCGCGGCTTACGCGGCCTTCGGCCACGGTCCGCTCGATCCTTTGGAAACCACACCTTCTCCGGCCGGCGGCCACACATCGCCGCGACGCCGCCGCTTTCTGCCCCCCTCCCCTTGTGGGAGGGGCTGGGGGAGGGGTGGCAACCGTCGTCCGCACCGACGAAGCCCGAGCAACGGTGCCCCGGCGGTCCAGGTGAGGCGAAGTCGGCGCGCGGCACCCGCCCAGGAAAGATATATTTCTTGACAAAGCGATTGTGGTAGGTATAAAAGCGGCGACATGCCCAACCCACCCGCCGCACCGCGCCTGCCCGGACCGACGGCGAGTTTCGCCGCGCCGGGCCATGCCGCGCTGCTGCATGCGTTGTCCGCCCTGCTTTCCGCCTGCCCGGCCTTCCGTCTCCTCCTCGCGCCGCTGCTGGCGTTCCTGAACACCCCGGCGGCAAAATTGCGCCACCCGCCCCTCGCGCCCGAGCAGCGCGCGGCGCCGGCCCCGCGCGCGGCATCCCCCATCGGCACCCGCCTCCACTGCGACGCCTGCACGCCGGCCCTGCCGCGCCGCCCGCGCGCGCGTCCGGCTGCCTTGCGCATCGTCCGGCAACGCGCACGCCGCTCGGCCACCCACCCCGCCTCCGGCCAGCCCCGCCCGGCTCTCCCGCCTGCCGGCCGACCACCGGCAAGCGCCCCCATCGGGCATCGCCCTGGCATGTCCAATTTGTTCCGATAAAGGAACAACTTCCCTGAACGCCGCAGCTTTCCTGGGGACTTGCCTACGCCCGTGCCCCGGGCACGCTCAGCGTCCGCCGCACCGCATCCTGCCATCCCGCATAGCGCCGCGCCCGCACCTCCGCCGGCATCGCCGGCACGAACCGCCGTTCCAGCGCCCAGCCGGAAGCGAACGCCTCCGGCTCCGGGCACGCACCGGCGGCGAATCCGGCCAGATACGCCGCCCCCAGCGCCGTCGTCTCCAGGTTCACCGGCCGGTCCACCGGTGCCGCCAGCATGTCGGCCAGGAACTGCATGGTCCAGTCGCTGGCCACCATGCCGCCATCCACCCGCAGCACCGTCTCCGCCCCCTCTGCGGAACGTGCGCCCGCCCAGTCGGCGTGCATCGCGTCGATCAGGTCCCGCGTCTGGTAGGCCACGCTCTCCAGCGCCGCCCGCGCCAGCTCGCGCGGCCCGGAATTGCGCGTCAGGCCGAAGATCGCCCCGCGCGCCTCGGCATCCCACCACGGCGCCCCCAGCCCGACGAAGCCCGGCACCAGATACACCGCCTGCGCCGGATCGGCGGCCTCGGCCAGCGCCCCGGTCTGCGCCGCGTCGCCTATCACCCCCAGCCCGTCGCGCAGCCACTGCACCGCCGCCCCGGCAATGAAGATCGCCCCCTCCAGCGCATAGGTCGTGGTCCCGCCCAGCCGCAGCGCCACCGTGGTCAGCATCCGCCGCTCCGAGGCCACCGGCCGGGTGCCGGTGTTCAGCAGCACGAAGCAGCCGGTGCCGTAGGTCGATTTCACCATCCCCGGCCGGAAGCACGCCTGCCCCACCGCGGCGGCCTGCTGGTCCCCGGCGATGCCGCGGATCGGTACCGGGCGGCCCAGCACTGCCGTCGTCCCGAAATCCCCGGCACTGTCGCGCACCTCCGGCAGCAGCGCAGGGGGGATGCGGAACAGCTTCAGCAGCGCCTCGTCCCAGGCCCCGCGATGGATGTCGTACAGCATCGTCCGGCTGGCATTGGTGGCATCGGTGGCATGCACCCGCCCCTCCGTCAGCCGCCACAGCAGCCAGCAATCGACGGTGCCGAAGGCGAGCTCTCCCGCCTCCGCCGCTGCCCGCGCCCCCGGCACGTGGTCCAGCAGCCAGGCGATCTTGCTGGCGCAGAAATACGGGTCCAGCACCAGCCCGGTCCGCGCGGTCACCATCGCCTCGTGCCCGGCCGCCCGCAGTGCCGCGCAGGCATCGGCGGTGCGCCGGTCCTGCCAGACGATGGCGTTGTGGATCGCCTGGCCGGTGTCGCGCCGCCAGATCAGCGTGGTCTCGCGCTGGTTGGTGATGCCGATCCCGGCCACCCGCCCCGCATCGCCGCCGGCCGCCGCCAGCGCCTCGCGCAGCACCGCCACGCTGTCGGCGAACAGGTCTTCCGGCGCATGCTCCACCCAGCCGCTCGCCGGGTAGTGCTGCGCCAGCTCCCGCCGCGCGCTGGCCAGCGGCAGCAGGGCAGGGGGGCGGTAGGCGATCGCGCGCGTCGAGGTGGTGCCCTGGTCGAGGGCCAGAATGATGTCGCCTTGCATGCTCTCCCCCGCGCCGTGCCGCCCGCGGTCCAGTCTCCGGGTTTCCGCCGCTGCTGGCCAGGGCCGGGCGCGCTCGGTCCAGCGGCGGTTCATTGTGCGCCTGCACATTCAATTCCGCGTGATGCCCTGCTACATTGCAACCCGCGCACGCCTGCGGCCTGTCGCCGTCGCGGGCCGGCGCGTTATGACCGCGTGAATGCCCGGCCGCATCGCCGGGCCGTCGCCACCGTCCAGGATTTCATGCCGCCACTGCCGGACGCCCGCACCGAATTGCCCGTCCTGCGCGTGAGCCGGGCTCTGCGCATCGTCGCCGGACTCATGCTGGTGCTCTGTCCTCATCAATCACCTTCCAGCACGTCATCCAGCAGCGCGCCACCGCCATCGCCGATGCCGGCGCCGACATGATGCGCCTCGACCATGTCATCGCCGAGCACACCAGCCGCGCGGTGCAGTCTATCGACATGATCCTGCGCGACCTCGCCGCCCAGCCCGACCCGTCGGCCGCCATCGGCGGCGAGCGCATCCAGCGCCAGATCGACGGCACGCCCCAGCTGCTCGGCCTGGCCGTGCTCGACCCCGGCTTCGCCCTGCGCGCCCAGGCCGGCCGGGTGCCCGAGGGCGCGATCGAGGATCTGCGCATCCACCGCCCCGACACCGCCGAGCGTGCGGTCGGCGTCCCGTTCCGCGGCCCCGCCGGCAGCTGGACGGCGCCGCTGGTCCTTCGCGCCGCGGGCGTCCTGATCGTCGGCTTCCTCGACCTCGGCTACTTCCACGACTTCTACCAGGCGGTCGATCCCACCGAGAACGGCGCCATCGTGCTGCACCGGCGCGACGGGCTGGTGCTCGCCCGCTACCCGCGCGCCGAGGCCGTCGTCGGCACCAGCTACGCCGCCCTGCCGCCGTTCAGCGAGGCGCTGGCGCGCACCGCGACCGGACCGGCCGCCGGCACCGCGGTCGTCGTCGTGCCGGGCGAGGCGGGCGAGCGCATCCTGGCCGTCCGCACCCTGCGCGACTTCCCGCTCGCGGTCAGCGTCTCGGCCAGCCTCGAAAGCGTGCTCGCCTCCTGGCAGGTGCAGGCCGGCACCATCCTGCTCACCGGCCTCGCCGCCGCCGGCGTGATCGGCGCGCTGCTGCTGATGCTGGCCAGCGAAAGCCGCCGGGTGGAGGCGCTGCTCGCCGACAGCGCCCGTGCCCGCGCCACCGCCGAGCACGCCAATGCCCGCCTGACCGAGCAGATGGAGGAGCGCGAGCGCACCGAGGCGGCGCTGCGCCAGGCCCAGCGGCTGGAGGCGGTGGGCCAGCTCACCGGCGGCGTCGCCCACGATTTCAACAACCTGCTCACCGTCCTGCTCGGCAACATCGACCTCATCCAGGCCACCGGGGAGGGCACCGACCCGGGCCTCTCGGCGCGGGTCGAGCGCATGCGCTCGGCGGCCGAGCGCGGCGCCCAGCTCACCGACCAGCTGCTCGCCTTCGCCCGCCGCCAGCCGCTGATGCCCCGCCCGGCCAGCCTCGACTTCGTCATCGCCGGCATGACCGATCTCGTCCAGTCGGCCATGGGCGGCAACATCCGCGTCGTCCTGCGCCTGCAGGACGCGCCCTGGCTCGCGCTGGTCGACACCACCCAGTTCGAGCTGGTCATCCTCCACCTCGCCATCAACGCCCGCGACGCCATGGCCAAGGGCGGCACGCTGACGATCGAGACCGCCAACATCACCGTCACCGACATCGAGCCCACCGGCGACCTGCCCACCGGCGACTACGTCGTGGTCCGCGTCAGCGACACCGGCCTCGGCATGTCGCAGGACGTCGCGGCCAAGGCGTTCGAGCCGTTCTTCACCACCAAGGCGCCGGGCCAGGGCTCCGGCCTCGGCCTGTCGCAGGTCTATGGCCTGGCCCGCCAGTCGGGCGGCGGCGTGCGCATCGACAGCGCGCCCGGCCGCGGCACCAGCGTCAGCGTGTTCCTGCCGCGCGCCGCCAGCGAAACCGGCGCCGGCGAGCAGGGCACGCGCCTCGCCGCCCCCAAGGTGACCGCGGGCGCCCGCATCCTGCTGGTGGACGACGACGAGGCGGTGCGCGTCACCACCGCGATGATCCTGGAATCGCTCGGCTACGTGATCGAGACCGCGATGGGCGGCGTGCCTGCCCTGGCGCGCCTGGGCGAGACGCTGGAATTCGACCTGCTGCTGACCGACGTCGCCATGCCCGGCATGAACGGCCCCGAGCTGGCCGACCGCGTCCGCGCCCGCTTCCCCGACCTGCCGATCGTCTTCTTCTCCGGCTACGCCGACCCCGACGCCATCGCCGGCCGGCAGATCCTGCAGCGCATGGTGCGCAAGCCGTTCCGCGCCATCGACCTCGCCGCCCAGATCGAGGCCGCCCTGGCCGAGCGCGCCTCGGTGATTCCCTGAGGCTGATACACATCCTTGCGGAAACTTGACGAGATCTTGACGATGCCGGCGTATCCCTCGACCCCAGGCCGCACCGGACGCGGCCGAACGGAGAGTGCGATGCCCCAGCCCGCCACCGACCGCACCGCCGCACTGCGCGAACTCCTCGTCGCCGGCGCGCAGCAATGGTGGGCGCTGGGCTTCGGCCTCGCCGCCTGCTTCCTGGTCCTGCTCGCCACCAAGCAGTTCGCCGCCGAGGCCCGCGTCTTCTGCGCCCTCGGCGCCATCGTCGTCATCCTGATGTGGCTCGCCACCGGCAGCTTCCGCCGCGACGGCGTGGCCTGCGCCGCCTCCTCCACCCTCGCCTTGCTGCCGATCGCAGCGCTCGAGGCCGGCTGGATCAGCGTGGACGACCGCGGCTTGGTCCTGCTGGTCGAGACCTTCTGCCTCGCCATCCTCTTTTCCGGCCAGCTCACCCGCCTCGGCACCGAACTCGCCGCCATGGCCCGCAGCGTGCTGCACCGCCACCCCCGCGCGCCCTCCGCCCCGTGGGTCAGCCTCGGCCACCAGTCCAGCACCATCGTGGTGCGCTGCTGCGTGATCCTGCTCGGCCTGATGGCCGCCCCCAGCCTGGTCAGCGTGGCGACCGCGGCCGTGGTCGGCTGAGCACCAGCAGCGCCGCCGCCGCCTGCAACGCCGCGCACAGCGCCAGCACCGGCGCGTAGCCGCCCGCCAGGTCGTGCACCAGCCCGGCCAGGGCCGGCGCGAAGGCATAGGCGACCTGGCCCACCGCGGTGCTGAGCCCGACCACCGCGCCGAACCGCGCCGGCGGGAACTCGCGCTGGATCAGCAGCGAGGGCAGGGTGATCACGTTGCCCACCGAAAGCCCGAACCCGATGCAGCCGGCATACTGCGCCCAGAGCGCGTCGGGCCAGGCCAGCATGGCCAGCACCGAAGCCGCCTGGCTGGCGAAGCTGGCGCAGGACACCAGCCGCAGGTCCAGCCGGTCGATGACGGTGCCGATCCCGAGCCGCCCGGCCATCGCCATGGCGCTCACCAGCCCCACCGCGATCCCCGCCCCGCCGGTCCCGAGGCGGGGCAGCAGGATCGAGACCAGATGCACCAGCAACGCCACCTGCGCCATCAGCGCCAGCGCGAACGGCCCCGCCACCCGCCAGAAATCGAGGCTCCGCAGCCCGCCGCCACGCTCCGCCACCCGCCCCGCCGGCACCGCAAGCGCCGGCCGTGCCGTGCCCCACAGCAACAATGGCGCCAGCACCGCGAACAGCCCGAGGGCCGCCAGGGGCACCGCCGCCTCGATCCCGATCGAGGCCTGCATCGCCACCAGCAACGGCGCCACCGTGAACCCGCTGGCCGAGGCGCCGTTCAGCGCCAGGCTGATCGCCAGCCCGCGCTTCGCATCGAACCACCGCGCCAGGGTCGCCGCGATCGCCGTCGTGCTGGTGCAGCCCCAGCCCGCCGCCATCAGCAGGGCGCCGGCGAACATGTGCCAGGGCACGGCGGCATTGGCGGTCACGCTCGCCCCCACCCCCAGCACCGCCGCCCCGCCCAGGATCACCGGCCGTGGCCCGAACCGGGCGAGCAGGGCAGGGGTCAGCGCGATCAGCCCCGCCCCCGACAGGTAGTAGAAGCTGGTCGCCCCCGACACCACGAAGGCCGACCACCCGCGCGTGGCCTGCAACGCCGCGACGAGCACCGACTGGCCGTACAGCCCGAAGCCCCAGGCGTAGATCGCGGTGGCAAAACAGGCCAGCACCACCGGCCAGCCGGCGCGCATCTCGTCATCGGTCTCGTTTCGTTCGCTCATCTCCCGAGCATCGCACCGGGGGCGGCTTGCGTCACGCCGGCCGCCGCCGCACCGTCATCCGCTCAACGATTGGAGGACGCCATGCGCATCGCCCTGCTCGACGACTGGCAAGGCATTGCCGAAGCCGCCACCGACTGGTCCGCGCTGCGCAGCAGCAACGCGATCACGATCTTCCGCACCGGCTGGGACAGCCCCGCCGCCACCATCGCCGCGCTGAAGGATTTCGAGGTCATCAACGCCATGCGCGAGCGCACCTGGCTCGGCCGCGAGGTCATCGAGGCGCTGCCCAACCTCAAGCTGCTCACCTTCACCGGCCCGCGCAACGCCGCGGTGGACGTCGCCGCCTGCACCGGGCGCGGCATCGTGGTCTGCAACACCGTCTCCAACGGCTCCGCCAACGACACGCCCGAACTCGCGCTCACCCTGCTGCTCGCCGCCGCCCGCCGCATCCCGCTCGGCGATGCCGAGATCCGCGCCGGCCGCTTCCAGGAGAACGTGCCGCCCGGCCTCGGCCTGTTCGGCCGCACAATCGGCATCATCGGCCTCGGCCGCATCGGCGGCCGCGTCGCCGGCTACGCCCAGGCGCTCGGCATGAAGGTGCTGGCCTGGAGCCAGAACCTCACCGACGAGCGCGCCGCCGAGATCGGCGCCACCCGGGTGGACAAGGCCACCCTGCTGCGGGAAGCAGACGCCGTGACCATCCACCTCGTGCTGTCCCAGCGCACCCGCGGCCTGCTCGGCGCCGCCGATCTGGCGCTGATGAAGCCTGGCGCCATCCTGGTGAACACCTCGCGCGGGCCCATCATCGACGAGCCCGCCCTGATCGCCGCCCTGCGCGAGGGCCGCATCTTCGCCGCCCTCGACACGTTCGACCAGGAGCCGCTGCCGCCGGGCCACCCGCTCCGCACCGCGCCCAACACCGTGCTCGCCCCGCACATGGGCTACGTCACGCGCGACAACATGAACAATTTCTACGTCCAGACCGCCGAGAACATCGCCGCCTGGCAGGCCGGCGCCCCGATCCGGGTGGTCAACCCCGAGGTGCTCGGGCGGGCCTGACGGCGGCGGGGAAGTCCGGGAACGGGGTTCCCGGCCTCCCCCGCCTTCCCGTCACCCGTGCCCGAGCGCGAGCCCGAGCATCGGGTCGGTCGGGTCGTTGGCGGCCACCATCGCGCCGGGCGGATCGCCGAGCAGGAAGTGGGTCTCGAACCAGTCGCCGGCGCCGGACGAGACCATCGAAAGCGAGATGTCCACGTCAAGGCTGTCGCCCGCCAGCTGCAACGACCCCAGGTCGAGCGGGTGGTCGTTGAAGAAGCTGGTCGCCGCGCCCAGATCGGTGAAGTCCATCTGGAAGCCCGGCAGGCTGTTCACCACCACGCTCAGCGAGATCGAGGCGATGTCCGGATCGTCCGCGGCGTCGGGCGCGTAGAAGCCCAGCAGCAATTCCTGCGGATCCGCCAGCTGGGTCAGATCGACATGGATGGAGACGCTGGCGGTCGCCACCTGCTGCACGCCGTCCTGGCCCGGCGTGTGGGCCAGATCGATCTCGCCGAGCGCGAAGTAGGACGGGTCGACCGAGAACGATGCCGCCAGGTTCGGGTTGGCCGCCAGCACCGTGTCGACGTCGGCCTGCAGCGGCGCGCCGACGATCGCCGCCATGGTGCCGACCGGGTCGCCGCCGTCCACGACCGGAATGCCCATCGCCGCGGCGGCATGCGCCTGGCCCGAGCCGATCACCGCCTGGAGGGCGTTGGCGCTGACCATGCCGACCAGGCCGCCGGTCATGGTCGCGTCGGCGGCGGCTTCCGCGCTGCCGAGGCCGGTGCCGCGGGCGATCGCGTCGGCGGCACCGGGCGCGGTGTCGCTGGCGCCGCCATGGGCGACGGCGCTGGCCGCCATGTGCCGGCCCTGGAGGTTCACGAAGGCGCTGGCGTCGCCGCCGGCCCCCATGGCGCCAGTGCTCGTGCCGCCCGCACCGCCGGTGGCGGTCGCGCTGGCCGTGCTGCCGTCACCGCCGGCCAGGACCAGCCGCGCCGTGGCGCCGCCGCCGGCGCCGCCCATGGCGCCGGTCTGGCTGTCGCCGCCATCGCCGCCCGCGGCGGTCACGGTCGCGACGGAGGTCGTCATGCCCGCATCGGCCGTGAGCCTGGCCGTGGCACCGCCGCCCGCACCGCCGGTGCCCGTGCATCGCTCGCCGCCCGCGCCGCCGATGGCGTGCTGGCCGAGCGTGACCTGGCCCGCGGCGCTGGTGGCGGCAACCGCGTCGATCAGGCGGCTGGCCGCGCCGGCCCCGCCATCGGCACCCATGGTGCCCGCGCCTCCCGCGCCGCCGGTCTGGGTGGCTTCGGCCGTCGCACCGGCCGCGCCGGTCGCCGAGGCCGTCACCCCGGTGGCCGAACCGCCCTTGCCGCTGGTGTTGCCGATGCCCGCCGCCGCGCCGCCGGCGCCGCCGGTGCCGGTGGCGGTGGCGGTGGCGTCGCTGCCCGATTGCGCCGCGGCGGCCGTGGCCCCGACGGCGCCGCCGGCGCCGCCATTGCCGTCGATGCCTGCATCGCCGCCATCGCCGCCCTCGGCGCCGGCCTCGGCAATCGCCGCCATGCCCGCCGTCGCCGAGGCTCATGGTGGCCGTTCCGCCGCCCGCCGCCTGCCCGCTGTCGCTGCCGCCGCCGGCACCGCCGGTGGCGCTGGCCGAGATTTCGGCCGAGGCGTGCGCGCCGGCCACCACCGTGGCCGCGCCGTCGGCGGTTCCGCCGCGCGTGCCGGACACGCCCGAACTGCCGCCGCCGCCGTCGCCGCCGATCGCGAACACGCCGGCACCCACCAGCTGGTTCGTCCCGGCACTGTCATCGACGTCCAGCACCGGAGCTGGGTTGTCGGCACGCTCGGCGTGGCCGCCGTCGCCGCTGCCGCCGTCGCCCGCGATCGCCGCCTGCTGGAGGGCGAGCCATTTGCGGCGCATAGCCGCCGACAACGTCGTCCAGGGCGACCGATGCCCTGCCGCCGCCGCTGGCCCCGTCGCTGCCGCTGCCGCCGCCGCCGGTGCCGACCGCGCTGGAGCCGATGCCCTGGCCGCCCTGCACCAGCGCCGCGCCCTGGGCACTCACCGTCACCATGCCGCCGTCGCCGGCATGGCGGCCGGCGCCGGCCGCGTCGCCCGCCGGCGCCGCCGGTGGCCGCCGCGCTGCTGGTGAGCCGGGCGCACCGGCGTCGGTCGTCAGCAGCACCTCCGAGCGCGCCGATGCCGCGCCGCCGGTGCCGCCATCGGCGATGCCGCCGGCGATCACCGAACTCCCCGTGCCGCCACGCGCCTGCACCTGCAGGCCGACCATCCCGATGCCGGCGATCTTGCCATACGCGTCGGCCGCGCCGCCGGCCGCCGTCCGCGGGACCGGATCGCCGTCGCCCGCGGCGGAGGCCGCGCCGGCGTTGCCGCCGAGCGCGGCGACGGTGGCACTGATGGTGACGCTGTGGGTGGGCTTGAGCGAATCATAGACGCTGAGCGAGGAACTGGCGGCGCCGCCGGCGCCGGCCCGTCCGGCCGCGCCGTCGCTGCCGGTGACGTTGCCGCCGGCCCCGCCTATGGCGCGCTGGCCGAGCAGCAGGGCCCGATCCTGCGTGGTGCCGCGCACCGCATCGGCCAGCATGCTGGCCCCGCCCGCGCCGCCATCGGCGCCGGCGATGCCCGCCCCGCCCGCGCCGCCGGTCTGCACCACGCTGGCCTGCGCGCTCACGGTGCCCTCGACGGTCGCCGTGGTGTCGTGGGCGATGCCGCCGGCGCCGCCGGACTTGCCGGGAAACGCCCCCGCGCCGCCCGCGCCGCCGGACGCCGTCGCGGTGGCGGTGGCGCTGCCTGCCGTGTTGGCATCGTAGGCATGCGCCTCGGCCTCGCCGCCCGCGGCGCCGCTGTGCCCGGCGAAGGGCGGCAGCACGCCGAAGCCCGGCAGGCCGCCATCGCCGCCATCGCCACCGCTGGCCTGGGCGATCGCGCTGCTGCCGGATGCGGTCGCTGCGGTGGTCGCGGCGGCGGCATAGGCCTTGCCGCCGCGCGCGCCGAGCCCGCCGGCCCCGGCGGGGCCGACATAGGCGGGATCGACCATCCCGCCCATGCCGCCATCGCCGCCGTCGCCGCCGGCCGCGACCGCCGTGTTGCTGGTGTCGGGCGATCCGGTGGCGACCGCGCCGGCGGCCTCGCCGATCAGGCCGTCCTGGCCGGGGTCGCCATCGGCCACCCCGTTCGCGCCGTCGGCCCCGTTGCTGCCGACCTTGGTGACATTCATCGATGATTCCCCGCTTGCTTGGCGTTGGCGCGCGCCGCGGGGCGCGGAGACGATAATGACCCGCAACATCCCCGCTTGGCCCGGCCTAAACGGCGCGTTTCCCGCCCGGGTTCCGTCGCTTACGCCGACGTGATGGCGGGGCTGCTACCAGCGGTTCTGCAGGATCGTCGCCTCGGTGCTCTCGATCATCTGCCGCGCCGCTTGCGCCTCCTGCTCATGGGCGGCAATCGCGGCGGTGCGCACCGCTGCGGCGCCGTCGCGCGGGGCATAGCCGATCGTGCGCTTCGTGGTCTCGATGTCCCAGCGCATGCCGGGATTGTCGCTCATCAGGTTCAGCACCGCGAAACCGACTTCCGGCCCCGCCAGCACCGCCTTCTCGAAGGCGTCGCACATGTCGCGGTCGGAGAGCCACATCTCCTGGCCCCAGGCGCCCCAGCCCATGTGCGGCCCCGGCCGGTTCTCGCCGCGCTGGTTGTAGCCGATGCGGAAGCAGATCACGGACAGGCCCCAGCGTTCCCAGTACGACCGGCCGAGCCGCTCGCCGATCAGCTTGGAGACGCCGTAGGGGTTCACCGGATAAGGCTCCAGCCCGGTGGTCAGCGTTTCGTTCCCGAAGCGCCGCCCGGCCATGGTCCAGTTCGAGCTGGCGAAGATCAGCCGCTTCGCCCCCTGCCGCGCCGCCGCCTCGTAGACATTCAGCAGCAGGTCGATGTTGAGCGGCTGGATGCTTGCCCACGGCGCGCCGGGCCGCGGATCGCCGGCGAGATGGATGACCGCGTCCACGCCGGCGAACTGCGCCACCCAGCCCGCGTCCCAGGCGGCGAGGTCGCATTGCATCACCTCCGGGTCGCCCCCGGCGGCGACGTCAAGCTTGCGCAACGTCCAGCCGAGGCCGGCGAAATGTGCCGACAGCTTGCGCCCGATATTGCCGCCCGCGCCGGTGATCAGCACCGTCCTGGCCATCGCGTCCGCTCCTATCCGAAGAACAGCCGGTGCATCAGCCGCCCCGGCGCGAAGGTGAAGCCGCCGGTGATCAGCAGGGCCCCGACATAGAGTGCGATCATCGCGCCGCGATGGGCGTTCACATCATGCCGGCGCGCGGCGCGCAGCGCCAACGCGACCGAGACCAGTGTCAGCGGCACGAAAAGATGGATCCACGACCAGTGCGGGCCATTGACGCCGGTGATGAAGATCGCGGCGCATGCGGTCACCACCATGAGCGCCATGTAGATCGCGCCGAGCCGCCGGTGCAGCGGCGATCCCTTGCGGGAGGCGAAGATCAGCCAGGTGCCGATGACGAAGGCCGGCACCACGGTGAGCAGATGGAGCTGCACCGCCCAGCCCTCGGCGGCCACCATCTGCCAGGCGGTCATCGGGTCAGCGCTTCAGCGTCGCCGCCGCGTCGTGCAGCCAGCCGCGCGGCATCTTGGCAAGGAACACCGCGCGCAAGGCCGCGATCCGCTCCAGCGGGATGCCGCAGTCCCGGGCATTGAAGTAGCGCACGTCGGTGGTGTGCATCAGATGGGCCTGCATCTCGTTGATGATCAAGTCCTCGTTGGTCGGATCGTAGTCCTGCCGCTGGAGGAAGGCGCGGAACGCCTGGCGGTCGGCGCTGTCCATGTCCTGTTCCCAGAAGCTGCGCGCGAAGGCGGCATATTCGGGGACGGTGAAATACTCGCCGTGCGACAGCTCGTGGCGCAGCAGGCTGAACCGGCCCGAGGCATCGACGAACGGATCGCTGCCCTCGCGCGGGATCGAGATCACCGCCGCGTTGGTCCCGGGCTTCAGCAGCCCCTCGCGGTCCAGCAGCGCGCGCAGCTCGATTTCCTCCGGCCAGAGCGGCAGCTTCTGCGCATCCACCGCCTGGTAGAAGCGGAGCATGTCGGGGGCCCGGTAGTCGTGGCCGTAGTAGTAGGTTTCGACCGTCGCGTTGTCGGCCTTGATCGCGGCCTCCATCTCGGCGTCGCCCAGCACCCGGTCGCGCGGCTGGCCGAGCTTTTCGATGAAGGCCGCCATGCGGTTGAAGGCGCGTCCCTGCGCGGTCAGGGAGGGGAAGTCGAGCACCAGGATCCGCCGGTTGCCGGCGAACCACATCGCCGCAAGCGCATCCGACCGGCCGGCCATGATCTCCGCCTCGCTGCGCACGGGGAGCTGGCTCGCCACCGGGGCGGGCGGTGCCGGCACGGGGACGGGTATCGGTACGGGGACGGGTATCGGCACGGGCGGGGCGGGCTGGACCGGAACCGGCGTCGGCCCCGGCCGGCCCCGCCAGATCAGCAGGCCACCGCCGAGCCCGAGCAGCACCAGTGCCGCCGCGCCCCCGGCCAGCCACGGCATGCGACGCCCCGGCGCAGCTGCCGGGCTCGCCGGCGGCACCGTC
>JBGAIK010000037.1:0-28238 GCA_044225615.1 Acetobacteraceae bacterium
GGCGACCTCGCTCATGATCGAGGGGAGGTCGCAACGGAAGCAGGGCGCGGGAAGCGCCACGTTGATGCCGAGCACCAACGACAGGCTGATGGCGAGCGAGGCGGCGAACATGGCCGAGAGCGAGAAGTTCAGCGTGGGCAGGGCCGGCAGGGTGAGGGCGGCCGCGGCATTGAGCTGGGCGACCAGGCTTGCGGTGAGTGCGACGGACAGGCCGGGGATGGCGGGCAGCGCGGGCAGGCCGAGCGGGCCGAGGGAGAGGTTGATCCCGAGCTGGGCGGCGAGCGAGGCCATGGCGGAGAAGTTGGCGGCCACCGCGGCGCGCACGGTGGGGAAGCCGACGACCAGCGGGCTGAGGTTCAGGCTGGCGCCCAGGCTGGCGATGGCGGAGATGCCGGCGGTCAGCGAGGCGGCGGCCGAGAGGTCCATCGTGACCGTCGGCATGGCGCTGGCGATCAGCTGGAGATTGGCGATCAGCGAGGCGGTGAGCGTGAGGTTGAGCTGGGCGAGCAGGCTGAGCAGGGCGGTGATCGAGGGCAGCCCGGGGATGTTCCAGGACAGCGGCGGCATCATGAAGTTGAAGGCCGCACTGGCCGACATGCTGAGCATGGCGTTGAACATCGCCGTCAGGCTGAGGGTGACGGCGTTGAGCTGGGCGAGCTGGATCCAGGGCTGGAAGTTGATGTTGAGCGCGGCGATCGCGCTGAGCCGTGCGTCCAGCGTGGCGGTGAGGCGGGCGAGCGCGGTGGCGCCGATCGGCAGGTTGAGGTTCAGGCCGAGCCCGGCGGTGGCCGAGGCGCTCAGCGACAGCAGCGCGGTGATCGAGGCGATGGCGCTGAGGTTGAGATTGGGCAGCGTCGGCAGCGGGAAGGCCGGGAGCGGCAGGTCGGGGATGCCGAGGGCGAGCTGGGCATGCAGCGCCAGCGCCGCCTGGGCGCTGGCCGAAAGGTTCAGCGACAGGTCGAGGTTGAGGTTGGGCAGCAGGTCCAGGTTGGCCAGGCAGAAGCAGCTCATGTGCGGTCGGTCTCCCTCGGCGGCGGAGTTTGCCCCGATCGCGCCGCGCGCGCGAGACACAGTTTGTTTTGCTACCCGACACCGCGCCGGGGGGAGTTCCAGACCGGGCGATGGGGTGTCAGGATGCGCGCAACGAGACGGTGAGGAACGGCATGCGCATCCTGTGGCCAAACATTCCCGAAGGCTTCGAGACGGTTGCGCGTGAGGGGGCCGGCCCGGGGGTGGCGGCGGTGTTCCATGCCGACCCGGCCGGCATTTCCGACCGCGAATGGGCCGAGGCCGAGGCGGTGGTGGGCGGCTGGGTGCCGGAGATGCCGGACCGGATCCGCAATTGCCGGATCTACGTGAAGCCGGCCGTGGGATTCGACGAGGTGGACATCGCGCGGCTCGGCGCGATGGGCATCCCGGTCTGCAACACGCCCGACTACGGCACGCGCGAGGTGGCCGACCACGCGATCGCGCTGATGATGACGCTGGCCAAGTCGATCGCCTATCACGACGAGAAGCTGCGGCAGGATCTGAAGGCCAACTGGCGGCCGGCGCACAACCCGTTCGGGCGGCGGCTGTCGGCCTGCACCTTCGGCGTGGTGGGGATCGGGCGGATCGGCACCGCGGCGGCGCGCCGGGCGGCCGCGTTCGACATGGACGTGGTGTTCTACGACCCCTACCAGCCGAGCGGCTACGAGCTGGCGCTGGGGATGCGCCGCGCCGATTCGCTGGAAGAGCTGATGGGGCAGTGCGATTTCGTCTCAGTCCACACGCCGCTGAATGCCGAAACCAGGGGGCTTATCGGCAAGGAGGCGTTCGCGGCGGCGAAGAAGGGGATGATCCTGGTCAACACCGCGCGCGGCGCGATCGTGGACGTGGATGCGCTGCATGACGCGCTGCAGGACGGGACGGTGCTGGCCGCGGGGCTCGACGTGCTGCCGGAGGAGCCGGCCAACCCGCAATCGCGGCTGGTGGCGGCCTGGCAGCGCGAGGATGAATGGCTGCGGCACCGGCTGGTGCTCACGCCGCATTCGGCCTTCTACACGCCGGAGAGCATGCGCGACATCCGCTTCCTGTCGGCGCGGACGGCGGCGCGCTACCTGCGCGACGGGCGGCTGGAGAACTGCGTGAACCGGCAGTTCCTGAAGGGGGCGTGATGGAGAAGGTCGATGTCCTGATCATCGGCTCCGGCGCCTCGGGCGCGGCCGTCGCCTGGAGCCTGGCCGAGACGCGGATGCGCATCGTCTGCCTGGAGCAGGGCGGGTGGATGAAGCAGGCCGACTATCCGACCAACGGGCGCGACTGGGAGGCGCGAATCCACGGCGACTACGCGACCAGCCCCAACATCCGGCAGCGGCCGTCGGACTATCCGATCAACGACGACAATTCGCCGATCAAGGTGGTGAACTTCAACGCGGTCGGCGGATCGACCGTGATGTACACGGCGCATTATCCGCGGCTGCACCCGTCCGACTTCCGGGTGAAGTCGCAGGACGGGGTGGCCGACGACTGGCCGGTGGACTACGCGACGCTGGAGCCGTTTTTTGCCGAGAACGACCGCATGATGGGCGTCTCCGGCCTGGCCGGCGATCCGGCCTATCCCGCGCATTCGCCGCCGATGCCGCCGCTGCCGCTGGGGCGGTCGGGCGAGAAGATCGGCCGGGCGATGAACAGGCTCGGCTGGCACTGGTGGCCGTCGGACACGACGATCGCGACCACCGAATACGAGGGCCGGGCGCCCTGCATCAACCTGGGCCACTGCACGCCGGCCTGTGCGCAGGGGGCGAAGGCGAGCACCGACATCACCTACTGGCCGCAGGCGATCCGGGCGGGGGTGGAACTGCGCACCCATTGCCGGGTGCGGGAGATCACGGTCGGGCCGGATGGCATGGCGACCGGGGTGGTCTACTACGACGCCGACGGGCGCGAGGTGTTCCAGCCGGCCGAGATGGTCATCATGGCCTGCAACGGGGTGGGCACGCCGCGGCTGCTGCTGAACTCGGTGTCGGGCCGGTTTCCCAACGGCCTGGCCAATTCCAGCGGGCTGGTGGGCAGGAACCTGATGTTCCATCCGTGGACCACGGTCTACGGCTATGTGGACGAGGCGCTGGACGGGCATCGCGGGCCGCCGCTGTGCATCTGGAGCCAGGAATTCTACGAGACCGACCTGAGCCGCGGCTTCGTGCGCGGCTTCAATTTCCAGTTCAACCGCGGCATCGGGGTGGGGCTGGAGGCGGTGTCGCTGGAATCGACCGGGCGGCTGCCGTGGGGGGCGGGCCATCACGAGGCGTTCCGCGGGCTGACCGGGCGGCGGATGTCGGTGGGGGCCTGCACCGAGGACCTGCCCGAGGCGCACAACCGGGTGACGCTCGACCCGGTGCTGAAGGACGCGCACGGCATTCCGGCACCGCGCATCGACTACACGATCAGCGACAACACCAACCGGATGCTGGATTTCGCGATCGCGCGCGCCACCGAAATCCTGGAAGCGGGCGGGGCGCGGAATATCGACGTGCTGCGGCCGGTCAAATACGGCGGCTGGCACCTGCTGGGCACCGCGCGGATGGGCGACGACCCGGACCGCTCGGTGGTCAACGGCTGGGGGCGCAGCCATGACGTGAAGAACCTGTTCATCGTCGACGGCAGCATCTTCGTCACCTCCGGCGGCGTGAACCCGACTTCCACCATCCAGGCGCTGGCGCTGTACATCGCCGACCAGATCAAGCAGCGCCTGGCCACATTGTTCGATTGAGGCAGACATGACCGACCAGAGCCTGAGTGCCACCGAGATCGAGGACTATCGCACCCTCGCCGGCATGATCGTTCCCGCGAGCGAGAAGTACAAGGTGCCGGGCGCCGACGACCCGGCGATCTTCGCCGACATCGTCAAGAGCATCGGGCGGGACTTCGCCGATATCCGCGCGGGCCTCGCGCTGGCCAAGGGGGTGACCGGCCTCGACCCCGCGGCGCGCGAGGCGCTGGGGGCGAAGCTGCGGGCCGAGGGGGGGAACCCGATCGCGGTGCTCACCCGCCTGGTGCTGCTCTGCTACTACCGGGACGACCGGGTGATGATCTCGCTGGGGCTGGAGCCGCGGCCGCCGTTCCCGAAGGGGCATGTGCTGGAGCAGGGGGACTGGTCGCTGCTCGATCCGGTCAAGGCGCGGGCGCCGTTCTGGCGGAAGGCTTAGAGCCTGTTTGATAATTCTACTCTGACGGCCATCCGACGGCGATTTGCTGTGCTCCGGTGCTCGCAAATCACCGCCGGGCGGCGGCCAAGGGGCCGCCTCTGACTCGTCAGAGCGAATTCTCAAACAGGCTCTTGGGAAGGAAGGGTCTTCTTTTTCTGAAGAAAAAGAAGCAAAAAGACTTTTGTCCATTGTTCTGCGTGGGCTCACTGCTTGGCTCCGCTCCAAATGGATGGAAGTTTTTTGGTTCTTTTTTTCAAAAAAGAACATTCTTTCTTGAGTTGATTTGATCTTGGCTGGATAGTCCAGCGGCTTCCCCCCTCACCCCGACCCTCTCCCCCCAAGTGGGGGGCGAGGGAGCAGCGGCCAAGCGGCATCGGGGTGTTTGGGGCAAGGGTTTGGAATTTGGCGTTGGGAAACTCCACGATGGACAAGGTTGATGTTCTGATCATCGGCTCCGGGGCTTCGGGGGCGGCGGTGGCCTGGAGCCTGGCCGAGACGCGGATGCGGATCGTCTGCCTGGAGCAGGGGGACTGGCAGAAGCAGGGCGACTTCCCGACCAACGGGCGGGACTGGGAGGCGCGGCAGTTCAGCGATTTCCACCCGAGCCCCAACCGCCGGGCGCGGCCGACCGATTATCCGGTGAACGACGACAACTCGCCGATCAAGGTGCTGAATTTCAACGGGGTGGGTGGGTCGACGATCCTGTATGCGGCGCATTATCCGCGGCTGCATCCGTCGGATTTCAAGGTGAAGTCGCTGGACGGCGTGGCCGATGACTGGCCGGTGGACTACGCGACGCTGGAGCCCTTCTTTGCCGAGAACGACCGCATGATGGGCGTCTCCGGCCTGGCCGGCGACCCCGCCTATCCGGCGCACCAGCCGCCGATGCCGCCGCTGGCGCTGGGCAAGTCGGGCACGCGGTTCGCGAACGCGCTCAACCGGCTGGGCTGGCACTGGTGGCCGTCGGACACGACGCTGGCCACCACCGAGTACGAGGGCCGCGCGCCGTGCATCAACCTGGCGCATTGCTCGTTCGGCTGCGCGCAGGGGGCGAAGGCGAGTACCGACATCACGTACTGGCCCTCGGCGATCCGGGCGGGCGTGGAGCTGCGCACGCGCTGCCGGGTGAGCCGGATCGAGCACGGTCCGGACGGGATGGCGACCGGGGCGGTGTATTTCGATGCCGACGGGAAGGAAGTGTTCCAGCCGGCGGAGATGGTGATCGTGGCGTGCAACGGGGTGGGCACGCCGCGGCTGCTGCTCAACTCGGCCTCGGGCAGGTTCCCGACCGGGCTGGCCAATTCGTCGGACCAGGTGGGGCGGAACCTGATGTTCCACCCCTATGCGAACATCTACGGCTATGCCGACGAGGCGCTGGACGGCAACCGGGCGCCGCCGCTGTGCCTGTGGAGCCACGAGTTCTACGAGACGGACATGTCGCGCGGCTTCGTGCGCGGGTATTCGTACCAGCTCGGGCGGGGGGTGGGACAGATCACCGAGGCGATCACCAGCACCGCCTATGGCCGGCTGCCCTGGGGCGCGGGGCATCACGACGTGTACCGAAGGCTGCTGCACCGGCGCATCGGCATGGCGGCGATCTGCGAGGACCTGCCGGAGGCGCACAACCGGGTGACGCTCGATCCGGTGCTGAAGGACGGCAACGGCATTCCGTCGCCGAAGGTGGACTACACGATCAGCGAGAACAGCGACCGGATGCTGGACCATGCGATCGCGCGCGGGAAGGAGATCCTGACGGCGGCGGGATGCACCGATATCGGCGTGGACAAGCCGATCCTGTACGGCGGCTGGCACCTGCTGGGCACGGCGCGGATGGGCGACAACCCCGAAACATCCGTGGTGAACGGCTGGGGGCGCGCCCACGACGTGAAGAACCTGTTCGTGGTGGATGGCAGCCTGTTCGTGACCTCGGGGGGCGTGAACCCGACCTCGACGATCCAGGCGCTGGCGCTGTACGTGGCGGACAGCATCAAGCAGCGGCTGGCGAGCGCGACGCTGTTCGACTGATACCCGGTCCCGCGGCGCGCGAGACTACGTGCCGGCAGCCCGCTGGTAGAAGTCCCAGCCTGGGACCGACCGGACCAGGCGATACGCCGACCACTGGCGCTGGAACGTCGCGTCATCGGCGTAATAGGCCAGGACGTCGAAATCGTCCGGCAGCGCCTGCTTCTCCCGCCGCCGGTCAACCGCCACGAAGTCGGGCCGGAAGCGCACGAGGTCGTCGACGAGCGCCTGGATGACGAAGGGGCGAAGCCGCGCGGCAAGCGCCTGCTGTGCCGCGTCGCCCATCGCCAGCCTGGCCGCGCCCGGCAGCATGAGCTGCCCGGTCTGGCTGGCGCCGAGGCGCACCCGCGCCATGCTCGGGAATCCCATCTGGGAGCCGCTGGTCACCAGCAGCACCGAGCGCCCTTCCGCCAGCTCCCGCAGCGTGGCCGCCAGCGGCTGGGCGGCAAAGCGGGCGCGCGCGAAGCCCACCAGCTCCTGGTAGGGCCGCAGCAGCTGGAGCGCGGACGCCGCGCCGACCGCGACCAGCAGGCCGGCCGCCGTCGCCGCGGCCGGGCCGATCATGCGCAGCCGCGGCAGCAGGACGGCGGCTGCGACGGCCAGGCCGCACAGCGCGAACTGCAGCCCGGGCAGGACGTGGTAGGTCCATCCCTTGTGCTGCACCAGCGCCACCAGCAGGCCGGCCACGGCAGCGGACAGGCAGGTGCGCAGGACATGGCGCGCCGCCGGACCGACCGGAGCGAGCAGCGCCAGCACGGACAGCAGCGCCGTCATCGCCACCGCGTCGCGCATGGCATCGAGCACGCTCGCCCAGGCGCGGTTCCAGGCGAAATAGACCTGGCCGTGCAGGGCGGCCAAGTCGAGGAAGTGCGGGTAGACTCCCACGACGAACGCCGCATAGAGGAGCGCGGCGGCGGCGAAGAACGGCACCGCGGGATCGCGCAGCACGCGCCATCGCTCGGAACCGGCGAGCCGGAGCCCGAGCATCGCCGCCGGCACGACCAGGAAGAACGGCTTGACCATCGCCCCGGTCGCGCCCGCGGCGAGGACGAGGAAGTCGGCGACGCCCGCGCGCGCGGGCCCGTCGATGGCGCGCGCGGCGGACCAGAACACATAGGGCATGAACAGGACGGCAAGCAGGTGCTCGCGCTGGCCGAACTCGTAGCCGGGCACGATGGCGAGGACGACGGCGCTGCCGACCAGCGCGGCGGTCCGGATGCCGCCTTCCGCGCGCAGGCAGCGATCGAGCGGGCCCGCCATCAGCCACAGGGAGGCGAGGATGAGCAGGCCGACATGGATGCTGAACGCGGTATAGGGCTCGACCTGCAGCAGCCGGGCGAGGAGCACCGCCGGCATGTAGAGGATCATGATCAACGGCGGGTTCGGATCGTTGATCTCCCGCAGGTAGTCGCCGCCCGCCATCATCCGCTCGGCCGCGATCAGCAGGTATTCGTTGTCGTGGTTCGGCAGCAGGTGCTGCGCATGGATGGCGACCGCGGCGGCCACGACCAGGAGCACAAGCGCGGCGTCGATGGCGGTGCTGAGGCGCATTGCAACTGCTTTCCCGGTCGCCGAAATGTGGGCGGCGCATGAATGATGGACGGACCTACCGCGCCAGGGCCGTCGACCAGGGAGACTGGGTGTCGCTGGCACCGGTGGCGCTGCCGTCGGGATGGCGGACGATCAGGTTGGGCGCGGCGAAGCTGGACGGCATGAAGCTCCGGCGCACGACGTCGACCGGGCCGTCGGCCTGCAGGGCGGCGATGATCGCGGGGCCGAGCCCGATATCGGCCGCGACGCGGTCGGGGCCGGAGACGCTGATGCGGGGGTGGTGCGCGGCCTGCTGCGCGTCCATGGCGAAATCGGCGGCATAGGTCATGAGCTGGAAGGTGGCGGCCATGATGTGGCGCCCGCCGGAGGCGCCGGCCGCGAGGATCGGGCGGTCGCCGCGGCGCAGCACCAGGGGCAGCATGTTGGTCAGCAGGCGCTTGCCGGGCGCGATCGAGTTGGGCCGGCCGGGGCGCGGGTCGAACAGCATGATCCCGTTGTTCATCAGCAGGCCGGTCTCCGGCAGCACCACGCGGCTGCCCATGGGCGCCATCAGCGTGGTGGTCATGCTGACCATCGTGCCCTCCTCGTCGCACACGGTCAGGTGCGTCGTGCAGGTCTCGCCCGCGCCGTCCTTCGGTTCCAGCCGGGCGGCATAGGCGGCGCGAAGTTCCGCGGCGAGGCGGCGATACCACGCGGCATCCGGCGCTTGGGGATGGTCCGCGCCGGCCATCGCCCGGAAGACGGCCGCCATGGCCGGCGAGGCGGTCATGCCGGCGGCAAGCTGGAGCACGGTGCCCTCGCGCCACGGGACCTCCATGGCCGGGACGATGCGGGCGGTGCAGCCGCGCAGGTCCTCGGCGTCGATCACGCCGCCCACCGCCGCCTGGTCGCGCAGGAAGGCCGCGGCGATCTCGCCCTCGTAGAAATCGCGCCAGCCGGCGCGGGCGATCTGCTCCATCGTGGCGGCGAGATTGCCGAGCGGGATATGGCCCGGATTGCCGGCCGCGGGGGGCACGGGCGGCAATCCGTCGCGGAGGTAGATGCGCGCGCTTTCGGGGTAGCGGCGGAGATCCTCGGCGGCGGAGGCGAGGCGGAGGGTGGCGAACCAGTCGAGCAGCAGGCCCCGCTTCGCCAGCGCGACGGCGGGGGCCATCACCTCCGGCAGCGGCAGGCGGCCCCAGGCGGTGTGCAGGCGCTCGCAGCCGGCGACGGCGCTGGGCACGGCTGCGGCGAGCGGGCCCGTGGATGTTGGTGTCGCCCTCCACCTCCGGCCAGCGGAAGCCGCGCTCGGACATGCGGCCGGTAAGGCGGAAATCGGCGGTGGTGAGGCGGCGCGGCGAGACCGGGCCGAAATCGACCACTTCGGCGCGGGCCTGGCCGGCGCGATGGACGACGGCGAAGCCGCCATAGCCGCCGAGGCCGGAGCTCCACGGCTCCTGGCTGGCCAGCGCCATGGCGGCGGCGACCGCGGCATCGACGGCGTTGCCGCCGGCCTCGAGGATGGCGATGCCGGCCTCGGCGCCCGGGCGGGCCTGGGCGCCACCGGACGCCGCGGCGGCGGTGGCGACCAGTGAGCAGCCAGTTCTCGGCCAGCGAGGGGGTTCATCCCAAGCTCCAGGCAGCGTCGCGGCGGTCTCGCCTGCGCGCGCCGGCAATGCCAGACTGCCGGGCCAACCGCGAACGGAGACCGCCGATGGATAGCGCCGCCCAGGACCGCCAGCTTGCCGAACGGCTGATCGCGCGCTTCTTCCGCTATCTTGCGGTCACCAGCCAGTCGGACGCGAGTGCTGCGGTGGTGCCGAGCACGCAGGGCCAGTGGGACATGGCGCGGCTGCTGGAGGCCGAGCTGCGTGCCATGGGGCTGACCGAGGTGCATCTCGACGCCCATGCCTGCCTGACCGTCCGGCTGCCGGGGACCGTGGCGGGCGCGCCGCGGATCGGCTTCTGCGCGCATGTGGATACCGTGGATGTGGGCCTGTCGCCGCACATCCATCCGCAGCGCGTGCGGTTCACGGGCGCGGATTTCTGCCTGAACCGGGAGCGCGACATCTGGTTCCGGGTGGCCGAGCATCCGGAACTGGCGCCCTATGTGGGGCAGGAGCTGATCGTGAGCGACGGGACCAGCGTGCTCGGCGCGGACGACAAGTCGGCCGTGACCATCCTCATGGACCTGCTGGAGGTGCTGCACCGGGACAAGCCGCCGCATGGCGACATCGTGGTGGCCTTCGTGCCGGACGAGGAGATCGGGCTGCGCGGGGCGAAGGTGCTGGACCTGGCGCGGTTCCCGGTGGATTTCGCCTACACCATCGACAGCACCGAACTCGGCGAGTTCATCTTCGAGACGTTCAACGCGGCGCAGGTGGAGATCAGGATCACGGGCGTGACGGCGCATCCGATCTCGGCCAAGGGGATCATGGTCAATCCGGTGCTGGTGGCGTCCGACCTCGTCAGCGGTTCGATCCGTCGATCGCCGGAAGGCGCCTTGAAGGGCGAAGGACACCTACGTGACCTCGATGGCGGCGAACGCCGCGACGGCAACGATCAAGATGTCGCTGCGCGACTTCGACCCCAAGGGCCTGGAGGCGCGCAAGGCGCGGGTGCGCGAGGCGGCGGCCGCCACGCAGGCGACGTATCCGCGGGCGCAGGTCGAATGCGTCATCGAGGACAACTACCGCAACATCGCCGACAGCATGGGCAACGACCGCCGCTGCCTGGACCTGCTGGAGCGAGGGTTCAGCGCGCTGGGCATCGAGAAGCGGGAGATCGCGCTGCGCGGCGGCACGGACGGTGCGGCGCTGTCGATGCGCGGGGTGCCGACGCCGAACTATTTCACGGGCGGGCTGAACTTCCACTCGCGATTCGAGTTCCTGCCGGTGCCGGCGTTCGTGACGACGTATCGGCTGACGGAGAAACTGTGCCGGCTGGCGGCGCAGTGAAGGCAGTTTCACAACGAGACGGCGAGAAGGAAGGCTGTGCGCTTCAATCTGCTCGCTGCCGCGCTGCCTCGTTGTGACTCTTCTTTCACTTTGGCGAACGCTGCGCGGCATATAGCTTGAGCAGGTTTCAGGAACAGAACGGCGGTACCGACATGGCGGCCTGGCTGGGGCGGCGTGGGTTTTGGGTGGGGCTGTGCCTGGTGCTCGGGCTGTCCGGGGCCTGGGCGCAGGACATGGTCAAGCGGCCGGGGGTCTGGGCGCAGGAGTATTCGGACCGCAAGGCGGACCCGGCGATCACCTTCGGGCGGCTGGAGAACGGGATGCGGTATGCGATCCGGCGCAACGCGACGCCGGCCGGGCATACCTCGCTCAGGCTGCTGATCGGGTCGGGGTCGCTGCAGGAGCGCGACGACCAGCAGGGGCTGGCGCATTTCCTTGAGCACATGGCGTTCCGCGGCTCGACCCACGTGCCATCGGGCGACAGCGGTGCGGATATTGCAGCGGCTGGGCCGCGTTCGCCACCAACGCGCATACCGGGCTGGACCGGACCGTATACCAGCTCGACCTGCCGCAATCGGACGCAGCGACGCTGGATACCGGGCTGATGCTGCTGCGGGAAATCGCCAGCGAACTGACGATCGCGCCCGCCGAGGTGGACGCGGAGCGTGGGGTGGTGCTGTCGGAGCAGCGGGTGCGCGACGGGCCGGGCTATCGCGAGGGCGTGGCCGAGATCCAGTTCCAGCTGGAGGGGCAGCTTGCGGCGCGGCGGATGCCGATCGGGCTGGTGGAGACGATCCGCACCGCGCCGGCGGCCTTGCTGCGCGACTTCTACGAGACCGAATACCGGCCCGACAACGCGGTGCTGGTGGCGGTGGGCGAGATCGACCCCGCGGCGATGGAAGCCGCGGTGCGGGCCCGCTTCGGGGACTGGGCGGCCCGGCGGCGCGCGCTGCTGTCGGCGGCCCTGGGCGATGTGGCGCGGCGCGGCGCGACGGTGCGCAGCATGGTGGAGGCGGGATTGCCGCCCTCGCTGTCGCTGAGCTGGGTGAACGCCTACGACCCGGCGGCCGACACGGTGGCGCGCGGGCGGCGGGACATTGCCGACGTGCTGGCGGTCTCGGTGCTGAACCGGCGGCTGGACCGGCTGGAGCAGGCGACGGATGCGCCGTTCATCTCGGCCCGGGCCGGATACGGCAACTACCTGCGCTCCGCGGCGCTGGCGCGGATCAGTGTGCAGCCGAAGCCGGGCGGCTGGACGGCGGCGCTGACCGCAGCGGTCGCGGCGGTGCGGCAGCTGGCCGAGCTCGGCGCGCATGAGGACGAGATCGCCCGCGCGGTGACCGAGACGCGGCTGGCGATGCGGACGGCGGCGGAGGGGGCGGCGACCCGGCGGTCGGAGCGGATTGCCAACGGAATCGTGCAGGCGGCGCGCGAGGACGAGGTCTATGCCGATCCGGTGCAGGAGCAGGCGGAGGTCGAGGCGATCCTGGCGCGGCTGACGCCGGCGGATGTGACGGCGTCGGCGCGGCGGATGTTCTCGGGTTCGGGGCCGCTGGTGTTCGCCGCCGGAGCGGAGGCGGTGCCGGGCGGGGACGCGGCGCTGGCCTCGACGCTGGCGCTGGCGATGGCGCAGCCGGTGGCGGAGGCGGCGCGGGAGGCGACGGCGACCTGGCCCTATGCGCCGGCCGCGGTGCCGGGTGCCGTTGCGGTGCGCGAGGAGATCGCCGACCTCGGGGTGACCCAGGCGACCTTCGCCAACCGGGTGCGCGTGCTGGTGAAGCCGACCGATTTCGCACGCGACGAGATCCAGGTGCGGGTGCGGGTTGGCCGGGGGCGGCTGGGGATCGCGCCGGAGGCGGCGCAGGGCACGTGGATGGTGGCGGGGCTGCCGCTGCTGCGGCAGGGCGGCACCGAGGCGCTGACCTACGAGCAGATCGAGGCGCTGACTGCGGGCAATCGCGTCGGGATGAATTTCTCGCTGGAGGACGATGCGTTCGTGCTGTCCGGCACGACGCGGCCGGCGGACCTCGACATGCAGTTGCAGCTGCTGCAGGCCTACCTGACCGGCCCGGCGCTGCGGGCGGCGCCGTTCGCGCGGCTGAAGGCGGCGATGGGGAGCTATCTGGGGCAGCTCGACACCACGGCCGCCGGCGTGTTCGGGCGCGACGTGCCGGCGCTGCTGCGGGGCGGCGATGCGCGCTGGCGCGCAGTGCCGGGACGGGAGGCACTCGAGGCAGCGACGCCGGAAGGGCTGGCAGCGCTGCTGGAGGCGGATTTCGCCGCCGGGCCGCTGGAGGTTACCGTGGTGGGCGACGTGGCGGCCGATCGGGCGCTGGCGGCGGTGGCGGCGAGCTTCGGGGCGCTGCCGGAGCGGCTGCCGCGCGCGCCCTCGGCCGCGGCGCTGCGCTTCCCCGCACCGGCGGAGGCGCCGGTCCTGACCCATGCCGGGCGGCCCGACCAGGCGATGGCGATGGCGGCATGGCCGACCACCGATTTCTTCGCCGATCCGCAGTTGCAGCGGGTGCTCGGCGTGATGGCGAACATCCTGCAGTCGCGGCTGACGGAGCGGTTGCGCGCGGCGGAGGGGGTGACCTATTCGCCGTCGGTGGCAACCGACTCGTCGCGCACCTTCGCCGGCTATGGCTACGTGCGGGCACTGGTGGAGACGCCGGCCGACCGGGTGGAGAGCTTCTATGCCGAGCTCGACCGCATGGCGGCGGCGCTGGCGGCAGCCGCGCCGAGCGCCGACGAGATGGAGCGGGCGAAGCGGCCGATGCTGGACCAGCGGATCAAGTGGCTGCGGGAGAACAGCTACTGGACCGCGGCGCTGTCGGCGGCGGCCGGCGATGCGCGGCAGTTCGACGGGATCCGGAAACTGGTCTCGGGAACGGCCGCGGTGACGGCGGGCGAGGTGATGGAGGCGGCGCGGCGGTTCCTGGTGAAGGGCACGGAGTACCGGGTGGCGGTGCGGCCGGCGCGCGGTAGGCCGCCGCCTGTCGCGCGGTCGGAGCGGCCGATGCCGGCGCGATGGTATGCCCGGTTGTCGCCGGATTGATCCTGTGGGGCGCCCGCACTTGATGATACGGCGCGGGCCCTGAGCAGGAGTGAGTTCGATGCGGCAGCGGCGGTTCATGCAGTGCGATGTGTTCACCTCGGTGCCGACCAAGGGCAACGGGCTGGCGGTGGTGGTGGAGGCCGAGGGGCTGGACGCCGGCACGATGCAGGATTTCGCGGCGTGGACGTGCCTGGCGGAGACCAGCTTCCTGCTGCCGCCGGAGGACCCGGGGGCGGACTACAAGGTGCGCATCTTCACGCCGACGCGGGAGATGCTGTTCGCCGGGCATCCGACGCTGGGGAGTTGCGCGGTGTGGCTTGCCAGCGGCGGTGTGCCGCGGCAGGCGGGCGTGGTGGTGCAGGAATGCGGGGTGGGGCTGGTGGCGGTGGACATCACCGGGCCGGCGCCGGCGTGCGCGGCGCCGCCGACCAAGGTCGAGCCGCTGCCCGAGGAGATGCTGGGACGTATCCTTGGCGCTCTGGGGCTGAAGCGGGAGAAGGTGCGGCGGACGGCGCGGCTGACCAACGGGCCGGAATGGCAGGTGCTGGAGCTGGAGTCGGCGGCCGATGTGCTGGCGGCGGATTCGGCGAAGCTGGGTCTCCGGCGTTCCGCGGGGGCTGAATCCGCCGGGCGGCGAGTGCAGTTTCGCGGACGGCCGTCGAGCGGGTTGAGCGAGGACCCGATCACCGGGTCGCTGAACGCGGCGATCGCGCGGTGGATGTATGAGGGTGGGGTGTGGACGGCGCCGGTGGTGGTGGCGCAGGGGACGGTGATCGGGCGGCAGGTGTTCTCCGGCGGGATGCGGGCGGCACGGTGTGGGTGGGCGGGAAGACCTGCATGCTGATCGAGGGGTGGTGACGCTGTAGGCTGGCTGGGAGGGGCGGCCCCCGGCCCCCTCGCGGCAAGGAAGTTGGGATGGCTGGGCGGGAGCATCGCTATCGGGTGCGGCTGGACTGGACGGGGGCTGCGGCGGATGCGCTGCGGGCGGCATGACCGGGGGTATGTGCTGACGGCCGAGGGAAAGCCGGCGATCCAGGGGTCGTCGGATGCGGGGTTCCGGGGGGATGGGGCGAAGTGGAACCCGGAGGACCTGCTCGTGGCGTCGCTCGTCGCGCGTGCCGCAGCGTCGAGGCTCTCCGTCGCTGAACGCGGCGGTACATCGGGCTGTGTGCGGCCGCCGGGATCGTGGTCGTGCGCTACACAGATGCGGCCGAGGGGGTGATGGTGGAGGAAGGCGCCGGCGGCGGCGGCCAGTTCACCTCGGTGACGCTGCGGCCACGCGTGACGCTGGCGGCGGGAGCAGATGCGGCGAAGGCGCACGCGCTGCACGAGCGGGCGCATGCGCTTTGCTTCATTGCGAGGTCGGTGAACTTTTCGGTGGCTGTGCAACCGGAGATCGTGACGCAGTGAAGTAATACCAGCCCGTGTGGAGGCTGACTCTGGGGGAATTCACCCTGCTCGTGGCATGTGATTCGGTCTGCCTTGCTGGATTCAGCGGAGGCGGCGGATGAGTGCGGCGGTGGCGGTTACCAGGACGGATCACACGGCGGCAGAGCTTCCCGCGATAGCGAACAGGTGTCGTGACGGTGCGCAAGTGCTGCGGCTTCTGGCTTTGGCGATGGTGATGGAAGGTTCCCGATGGAACACGCGTGGGACTACCTGCGCGGCAACCAGCTCAGCCACAAGATCTGGGAAACATACGATGACATCGTTCAGACCTGTGCCTCAGCCTGGCGCTTCCTGGACAACGATCGAGACCGCATCCACTCCATCGCCAGCCGCGAACGGGCACAGGTCAGTGTATGAGCGCATTAGTATTACATGGATTTTGTAGAGCGGCATTAGTATTAGTCTAGTCGCAAGTAGCGGTGCGCTTTCCAAGAATTCCAGGCCTTTAGCCGCTTGAGGCCCTCCGGTCATCCCGAAACAATCACGCCCGGATGTTAACGAGATTCAAGGCTTCGTCGTGGGACGATTTGCCCCTCGATACCAGGAGGATTCATGTTCATCATGAGTGGAGGCAAGGCTTGGCGCCTTGCCGGTGCCGCTGCCTTCGCCAGCGCGCTTGCATGCGCGTCAGCCGAGACACGCGCCGACACGATCCTGTTCAGCGACGACTTCAATCGGCCGGATTCGATCGTGATCGGCAATGGCTGGACTTCGGCAGCGGAACCGGGCGGCGGCTTTCTTGAAATTCGAAACAATGCGCTGTCTGCCGGCCAGATAGGGAACCTGAGCGTGCCCCGCGCGGCAGTGTTTCGTCCGCTCGGCTTTGCCGGGACCCTGACGATCTCAGGTCGACTGTCCGATTCCGACGGCAATCCTTCGGTGGCGCCCGGCGGAGCATTCTTTCATCTGATTGCGATCGCAAACAACGGCGATCCGACGGCGGTGGGCGAAAGCCTGCAAAGCGGCTACGGTATCGGCGTGTTCCAGAACGGCTCCGACGGTGTGAACTCCTATGTCCGACTGTTTGACAACGGGGTCGTTATCGATACAGCCGACTTTCCCGACAATTTCATGCGGTCGGAAGTCGATTTCAGCGTCTCGATCGCGCTCGATGGGTCGGTAACCGGGATGCTGACCAATCCGACCTCGCTGGCGACCTTCGATTTCTCCTTCGGTCCCCGTGCTATCCAGAGCAATGGCGGCAACTTCATGTATGAGACCGGCGGCAACAGTCGCCCCCCAATGGTGCCGAAGCGTTAAATCTGCCTGGTCTCGAGTCTCGTCATCACCTCCGACATTCCGGAGCCAGGCATGATATATCTTGGCATGATCGTGATTGGCGCGGGCGTCCGTTCGTCGATCCGCCGCGCCCGCTCTTGAGGAACGCCGGCATGGTTTCAGCGACAGAAACGGCCTAATACCAGCACGTGTGGAGGCCGACTCTGGAAGGATTCTCCCTGCTCGTGGGATGTGGTTCGTTCTGCCTTGCTGGATGCGGCGGAGGCGGCGGGAAGAATGCGGTGGTGGCGAATACTCGGACGGACCACGCGGCGACAGAGCTTCGCGCGATAGCGAGCAGGTGTCGTGACGGTGCGCAAGTGCGCGGCTTCTGGCTTGGGCAATGGAAGGTTCCAGACGCACGAGGCTGCCGTGCTGAATGGCATGGACCGGCAGACATTGCGCGGGTGGGTGCCGCTACAACGACAGCGGAATCCAGGGGCTGAAGTCGTTGCAGCCCCGGCGCGCCTTTGCTGATGGCGGAGTTGCGCGATCTTGTCCTGCAAGGTCCCGATCCGGCGGTGCACAAGGTGACGCGTTGGCGCTGCGCCGACCTGCACGTGAAGTGGCGCGCGCTACGACGTGAGCGTGCATGAGAGCACCATGGGACTGTCGGGAATTTCGTGTTCGGTCGGGCTGACGCTGCCGCCCAACATCCTGTTGCTGCCTATACCGCCCTATTCACCGAGCTAAACCGATGGAAAACGCCTTCGACTACATGCGCGGCAACAAGCTCAGCCACAATATCTGGCAGACATCGAAGACATCGTTCAGGCCTGCGCCTCAGCCTGGCGCTTCCTGGCCAACGAACCACACCGTATCCGCTCCATCGCCAACCGCCACTGGGCACAGGTCAGTGTTTGAGCGGATTGGTAGAAGAAAGGTTTACCACTGAGGCACGAAGACATAGAGAAGAGAAATGCTCCCCTGTGTCTCCGTGTCTCTGTGGTGGGTCTTCTCTTGCTATTCTGCAGCCCGGGAAATCGTTGATGGGTCCGCGCCGACGCGGGTGGTGCCGGCTTCGGCGGCGGAGAGGCGGAAATCGAAGCGCACCGCCGGCAGGGGGAGCGGCGCGGCCGGGTCGGGCGCGGCCTGGACGACCAGGGACTGGGAGACGCCGAACACCGTGTCGCTATCGATGTGGTCGTCGTCGCCGAAATACAGCGCGGTGACGAGCTCGCGGTGGCCGGGGGCGGTGACCATGATGTGGACATGCGAGGGGCGGAAGCCGTGCCGGGCCTGGGCGTGGACCAGGGCGCCGACCGGGCCGTCCATCGGGATGGAGTAGCCGAGCGGGCGGACCGTGCGGAAGTGGTAGTTGCCATCGGCATCCGCGTTGAAGGCGGCGCGCATGTCCATCACCGACGGATCGTTGGCCTGGAGGTCGTAGGCGCCGTGCTCGTTGGTCTGCCAGACCTGGATCTCGGCGTTGGGGATGGGCGTGCCGGCGCCGTCGGTGACCTGGCCCCAGAGGACGATCTCTTGCGTGGTGGGATTGGCGACGATCTGGGCGCCGAGCGGCAGCTTGGGCGCGTTCTCGCGGAAGAACGGGCCGAGCAGGCTGGTGTCGGTGCTGTCGTGGGCATCCTTGCTGTGCAGCGCGTTGACCATGGCGCTGAGGCCGAGCACGTCGGAGAGCAGGATGAACTCCGAGCGGATCGGGGTGCACATATGGCCGACGGCGGTGAGGAACTCGATGCCCTTGAGCCATTCGGCGGGGGTGAGGTTCACCTCCTGGGCGAAGGCATGCAGGTGGCGGACGGCGGCGGCGGCGATCTCCTTCAGGCGGGGATCGGGCGTGTCGGCCATCTGGGCGAGGACGGCGTCGGTGAGGGTGTTCACGTCGAGGTCGGGCATGGCGGCGTCTCCTCGGGTTATGGGAGGGCCGGGGCGTAGAGCAGCACGAACAGGCCGAAGCCGAGGCTCCAGCACACCGCGGAGGCGGGAGATCAGGGCGGCAAGGGGTAGGCGGCGGGGTCGGCCGGCGCCACGTCGCCGCGCCAGGCGACATGCTGGTCGGGGCGGGCGATGACCAAAGCGTGGCGATAGGGCCAGGTGCGGTGTCCTCCGCCGTGACGTCGAGCAGGGGTCAGCGGCGGCAGAGCGCCTGCCCTGCGCGCCGCTGCGAACGGCGCCGGCATCAGACCCCGGGGCGGCATCGGCCGCGGGGTCGAAGCGGAGCAGCGTGTAGTCGGGGCCGAGCGCGTCGTAGAGAGTCAGGTTCGCGCCGTCCGCGAGCCAGAGATGCGGCAGGCGGCAGCCTGGAACGGTCGAGGGGTGACAAGCGGCGCTGCCCATGCTGTAGGGCGGCGGCGCCTCGCCGTCGGGGACGATGATGGGGGAGCGATCATAGCGCAGCGACGAGCCCGGCGAGGAGGAAGAAGGGGCGGAAGCCGGCCGAGCAGGGCCAGGCCCGCCTCCGTCCGGTAGCGTGGAATGGCGGCCATGGCGGGGTAGCTGCCGAAATTGAGGCCGGCGATGACCAGCAATACTGGGTGACGTTGGAGGTCGTAGTCGTGGCCTGGCCCACGCGGGGCGCGGACCGCATCAGGGGCCCCCGGGGCCGGGCGCCTGAGGCCGGCGCAGCAATACTGGGTGACGTTGATGTCGGCACGCGGGCGCGGACGCGTCGCCCTCGGGGCCGGGGGCCTCGCGGCGGGTGCGGGCCATGGCGGCGGAGTGGTTCATGGCGAAGACCGAGACCTGCTCGGTGATCGGGTGGCGCTCGGCCTCGTAGGCGTCGAGCAGCGCCGGGTCGGCCCAGCCCTTGAGCACGGCGGCGAGCTGCCAGGTGAGGTTGGTGGCATCGGCGATGCCGGCATTCATGCCGTAGCCGGCATAGGGGACCCAGATATGGGCGGCGTCGCCGGCGATGAAGGCGCGGCGGTCGCGGAAGCGGTCGGCGACGAGGCGGCGGCCGAACCAGTCCTCTTTCGTGATGATGTCGTAGCGGAAATCCGGCGGCGCGCCGATGATGGTGCGGATGGCCCAGTCGCGATCGACGCTGTCGAAATCGGGCTCGTCGTCGCGCAGGTAGTTGTGGATCAGCCAGCGCGCGCGCCCGTCGATGGCCATCACGTTGCCGCTGCGGCGGGGGTTGGCGAGAGAACATGACCCAGGCCGGGCGGTCGGGAATCCGGCGGAGCAGGTCGGGGGCGTGGATGTAGGTGGACTGCACGCGCTGCACCACCGGGTCGCCCTGGAAGCTGGCGCCGATGCTGCGGCGGACGGTGCTGCGGGCGCCGTCGGCGCCGATCAGGTACTGGGCGCGGAGGGTGGTTTCGGCGCCGGTGTCGAGGTTGCGCAGCGTGGCGGTGACGCCGGTTTCGTCCTGGGTGAAGCCGGTGAGCTCGGTGCGGTTGAGGATGGTGATGCCGGGCATTGCCTCGGCATGGGCGAAGAGCACCGGTTCGAGGAAGATCTGGTTGATGCGGTGCGGCGGCTCGGGGGTGGGCCACCATCCGTCGGGGCCGGATGTGTCGGTGAAGCGGTCGCGGCGGCAGGGGATGGGGATGCGGGTGAGCTCCATGCCCAGCGTGGTGGTGCGGTAGGAGATGTCGTTGGCGTAGTCTTCCGGCAGGCCGGTGTTGCGCAGGGCGGTGGCGACGCCGAGGCGGCGGAAGATTTCCATCGAGCGGGCGGCGACGTGATTGCACTTCACGTTGGGCGGCTCGCCGCGGTGGCGGATTTCCACCACGGTGACCTGGATGCCGCGCCAGGCGAGGTCCATGGCGGCGGTGAGGCCGACCGGGCCGGCGCCGATGACGTTCATGGGCTGGCGACCTGCCTTGGTCTGCTCTTCGCAGCCCAGGCCAGCTGGTCATGCCGTCGAGGTCGCGCGCGGCCGCCGCTGATGTCGAAGACGGCGCCGGTGGTGAAGCTGCACTCGCGGCTGGCGATGAAGGCGACCTCGGCGGCGATCTCGGGAATGGTCAGGAAGCGGCCCATCGGGATCCGCGCCTTGGCACCGTCGATATGCGCCTGCGTCATTTCGCGGAACAGCTCGGTCTCGGTGATGACGGGGCGACGGCGTTGATGGTGATGCCGGTCTGCGCCAGCTCCTTCGCGACGGCCTTGGTGTAGCCGATGACGCCGGCCTTGGCGGCGCTGTAGGGGGCGATGCCCGGCATCCCCTCCTTGCCGGCGATCGAGGCGATATTGACGATGCGGCCGTAGCCGCGCGGCATGTGCGGGATGACGCGCGCGGCAGCACTGGTGGACGCCGGTGATCGACGGCCAGGACACGGTGCCAGTCATCCTCGGGATATTCCCAGGAGGGGGCGACGGGGCCGTTGATGCCGGCGTTGTTGACCAGGATGTCGATCGGGCCGAGTGCCGCAAGGGTGGCGGACAGGGCCTCGGCGACGCTGGCGCTGCTGGTCACGTCGGCGTGGAAGCAGGACAGGCCGTCCGGCGCGGGGACAATGTCCATACCGACCTTGCAGCCTTCCTCCGCCAGGCGCCGGGCGATGCCGAGGCCGATGCCGCGGGCGCCGCCCGTGACGATGGCCGTCTGGTCCGCGAAGCGCATCAGGCGCGCTGGAGTTCGGCGACGCGGGCGAGTGCCGTGGGGTCGAGCGGGCCCTTGAGCACCGCCTGGGCGGCGGTTTCGAACTGATCGAGCGTGGCGATGCCGATCAGCACGGTGCTGAGCGCGTCGCTGGCGATGACGAAGCGGAGCGCGGCCTCCACCAGGCTGGCGACATGGCCCTCGGCGACGAGGGGCAGGAAGCGCTGGGCGGTGGCGACGTCGGCGGCTGGGGTGGCGCCGCTGGCGATCGGGGGCGACGTCCGGCGCCGCGTTGGGGTGGCGTTCGGGCTGCGGAGAGGGCGCGCCGGCGGCAAGCACGCGGATGCCGATGACGCCGACGCCGGCGGCCCGGCATGGCGCATGACCTGGCCGAAATCATGGGCCGTGCTGCCCGACGGCAGGGGCGCGTCGGCGCTGGGGTTCAGCAGGTTGAACGGGACCTGGGCGCTGTGGATGGTGCCGCTCTCGACCACCGTGCGCAGGGCCCTGGCGTCGCCGATGCCGGTGATGCCGATGCAGCGCGTCTTGCCCGCCTTCTGCAGGGCTTGCAGGGCGGGCACGACCTCCTCCAGCACCTGGGCGGGCGAGAGGTTGGGGGCGGCGCCGGCGTCGGTGACGGGTTGTGGAGCTGGAACAGGTCCACGCTGTCGCGGCCGAGACGGCGCAGGCTGTCCTCCAGCCCCTTGGTGATGCAGGCGCCGATGGCGCCGCGCTCGGCATCGGGGACGCGGATCTTGGTGCCGAGCAGGGGGTTGGCGTTCAGCTTGCGCAGGATGCGGCCGATGTTCCTTTCCGATTCGCCGCGGCCGTAATCGGCGGCGGTGTCGAAATAGGTGACGCCGAGCTCGAGCGCGCGGGCGACGGCGCGCTCCTGCTCGGCGGGCTCCCCGCGGGTCATCAGCCCGCCGACGGCGCCGCAGCCGAAGCCGAGGACGGAGGTTTTCAGGCCGGAGCGGCCGAGGTCGCGGAGTTCCATGCGGCTGGCTTTCTTGGTGGGGCACCACCCTCCCCCCACCCCCTCCCGCAAACGCGGGAGGGGGAGAAGGAAGGCTACAGGTGGCGGCCGGCGTCGACGGTGATGATGGCGCCGGTGGTCTGGCGGAGGTTGACGATGGCGGCCATGGCGGCCAGCGCGACGTCGTCGGGTTCGGTGACGATGCGGAGCGGCGAGCTCGCCGCCTGCTGGGCCACCTGCTCGCGGGAACGGCCGGGGACAAAGTCGGTGGCCACGCCGGCGGGCGATGGTGACGACGCGGATCGCGGGCGCGAGGGCGCGGGCCAGCGACATGCCCATGGTGTCGAGCGCGGCCTTGCTGGCGCAATAGGCAACCGAGCTGCCCTGCCCCGTCTGCGCCGAGAGCGAGGATATGTTGACGATCACCGCGTCGCCGCTGGCGTCAGCAGGCGGCGGAAGGCGCGGATGGTGGCGAAGATGCCGCGGACATTGGTGGTCATCACCCGGTCGAACAGCGCGTCGGACAGCTCGTCGAGGTTCCAGTGCGGCACGGCGCGGGTGTAGGCGGCCGAGTTGACCAGCACGTCCACCGCGCCGTGCATGCTGGCGACCTCGGAGGCGGCATTGGCCAGGCCCTCGCTGTCGAGCAGCGGCATGCGCAGCTTGCGGTGGCCCTTGCCGGGCAGGTCGGCGGCGAGCGAGGCGGCGCGGTCCGCACCGGCATTGTAGCCGATCCAGACCGAGGCACCGGCAGCGGCCATGCGGCGGACCGTCGCCGCCCCGATGCCGCTGGAGCCGCCGCAGACGACCGCGACGCGGCCGGTGAGCGGATAGGGTCCCTGGGCGCCGGGACGGGCGGGTTCGCTCATGGTCAGGCGGCCTTTCGCATGGGGGCGTTGAGGGCTTCCAGCGCGGCGCGGATCAGCGGCTTGCGCGCCTCGCTGGTCTCCGGCATCGGCCGGCGGGTGTGCATGGACGGCACGCCCTGGAGCGATAGGGCGTATTTCACGTTGGCGGGCAGGTTCTCGTCGATCAGCGCGTTCCACAGCACCAGCAGCCGCTCGTGCAGGGCCTTGGCGGTGGCGTGGTCGCCGGCCTGGACCGCGTTCCACAGCGCGACGTTGGCGTGCGGGGCGGCGGCCGGAAGGGCGGCGATGGAGCCGCGGGCGCCGAGCGCGTAGGACGGATACAGCAGCGCATCGACGGCCGAGTAGATCTGGTCCTGGGGCCGCGCGCCGATCAGCAGGTCCGACAGCAGCTTGAGGTCGCCGGCCGACTGCTTGACGCCGATCACGCCCGGCACCTCGCGCATGATGCGCAGCAGCAGCGCCGGGGACAGATAGTTCCAGGGGATGACGTTGTAGATGATGATCGGCAGGCCGGTTGCCTCGGTCACCTCGCGGAAATGCGCGATCGTGGCGTCCTCGTTGGGCTTGAACAGGTAGTGGACCGGGGTGACCTGGAGGGCGACCACGCCCATCGGCTTGATCAGGCTGGCCCGCGCGATGGCCTCCGCCGTGGAGTTGACGATCAGGCCGGCGACGAAGGGGACGCGGCCGCGAATGGCCTTGGACGCAGCCTCGATCATGCGCGCGTAGTCGTCACGCTCGAACGTATGTCCCTCGCCGGTGCTGCCGCCGGCGACGATCGTCCGGACGCCGGCCTGGACGAGGAATTCCGCCGCCTCGGCCATGGCGGCGGGGACGATGTTTCCTGCGCGTCGAAGAGGGTGATCATCGGGATGACGCGCCGTGGAGGGTGGAGGCGGACATCTTGTTGCTCCCTAAGTTTTAAGGAAGGAAGTATCTTCTTTTCTGAAGAAAAAGAAGCAAAAAGACTTCAGCTCGTTGGTTCGCGGCGCCGGCGCGGCACCACACCCGTGTAGGAGGCTTTTTGGTTCTTTTTTTCAAAAAAGAACCGCTTCCTTACTCCTTCCTGATTTCATTCCAAGTCTGCCTGAGCCATTTCGCCACTTCAACGCTATGCTCGAAGATCGAATACCGATGCCCGGCGCCGTAGTCGATGCCGGGGATCATTTCCACGGTAATTTGTTCCAGGCGGCTGCCGGGATCGCGGGCGTGGTGGCGCATCAGGCGGCGGAGGACCTCCTTCCACGGCTCCAGGCGGGCCTCGTCCCAGGGGGCGAGGTATTCGCCGGGCTTCGGCTGGAAGAACGGGTACTGGATGCCGCGGCCGAAGCTGCCGTCGGGGTGCTTCGCCCAGAGGTTGACCGGGTTGTCGGGCACGGCGGGGCGGGCGTGGGCGTGGCGGACCCAGTTCCGGCTGATCCACAGGTCGCACACGTTGCCGGGCTTCGCCGGGTCGAGCTCCAGCAGCCCGGCATCGATGTCGGCGCCGTTGTCCTCGACATGGCGCTCGTGGAGGTTGCCGATCTTGAAGATGACGTGGGAGTGGTCGAGCGTCATGTTGAACTTCGCGCCCTGCTTCTCCACCAGCTCGGCCACCTTGGCGACGCGGGTGAAGCGCTCGGACCACATGTTCACGTGGACCTCGAAGCAGGGGGTGACGCCGAGCCTGTCGCCAAGCTCGGCGAAATGCAGGCAGGTCTCGGCGAGCTTCTCGTCGGTGACGCGGTTGCCGTCGGCGTCGCGGACCAGGATCTGCACGTTCTGGGCGCGGCCGCCGAAGGTCTTGCCGACGCGCAGGTGCCATTCGAGCAGCGGCTCGTCGCGGCCGATCATGTAGAAATAGCCGCCGGACAGCAGGGGGACGCCGTGCTTCTCCACGGCGGCGCGGAACTCGTTGAGCTGGAGCGGCGGGGGCGAGCGTTCGACATAGTCGAATACGCCGGCCTCCTTCACCATGCGGAAGATCGTATCGATATCGGGCACATGGGTGTCGGTGTGCAGCACGCCGCCGCCGCTGATGCCGATGAGCAGGTCCTTGGCCATGCGCGTCCTCCGTGGCCGGCAGCGTACCCGGTTCTTTCGGAGGCGGGAAGCGTCACGCGGGCGTGTAGCGCCAGACGCTGGCCGGGGGGAAGTTGAGCGGGGTCCAGGCCAGGCGCTCGGCCCGGAGGCCGAGGCGGCGAGGGACAGGGGCGAGGATCCCCAATAGCTGAAATGCAGGAAGCCGCGGCCGGGTGCCACCGCGTCCATCGCCGCCACCAGCCGGCGCTGGGTGGCGAGCGGCAGCAGCACCATCGGGATGCCGCAGATGACGGTGCCGACCCGGCCGGGGCGGATCAGCTGCGGCAGGTCCAACGCATCCCCTTCGATGACGCGGGCGCCGGGCAGGGTCTCGCGCAGGTGGTCGGCCATGCTGGGCACGATCTCGACCACGTAGAGGCGGCGCGGCAGCAGGCCGGCCTGCAGCAGGGCGCGGGAGACGACCCCGGTCCCGGCGCCGAGCTCGACCACGGCGCCTTCACCCGACCAGTCCGCATGGCGGGCGATGCGGCGGCAGAGGGCGGGCGACGAGGGGACGATCGAGCCCATCTGCATCGGGTTGGCAAGCCAGCGGCGCAGGAACAGCGCGAAGCCGGAGGGCGGGGCCCCCGCTTGAGAAGAATGGGTGTCAGGAACGTGCAGCGACATGGCGGTCCTCGAACGGCACGAGATTGGCAAGGAAGGACTGCGCGGCGGCCTCCCACGAATAGCTTTCGGCATGGGCGCGGCAGGCGGCGCGATCGGCGCCGAGGGCGCGCAGGGCGGCGGCGCGCAGGTCGTCGTCGGTGGCGCCGATGGCGGGATCGGTGATGATGTCGATCGGGCCGGTGACCTTGTAGGCGGCGACGGGGGTGCCGCAGGCCAGCGCCTCCAGCAGCACCAGGCCGAACGTGTCGGTGCGGCTGGGGAAGACGAAGACGTCGCCGCCGGCATAGGCGCGGGCAAGGTCGGCGCCGAAGCGCGGGCCGGTGAAGGTGACGCCCGGATAGTCGCGCTGCAGGGCGGCAAGCTGCGGGCCGCCGCCGACCACGACCTTGGAGCCGGGCAGGTCGAGGTCGAGGAAGGCGCGGATGTTCTTCTCCACCGCGACGCGGCCGACATAGAGGAAGATCGGCCGCGGCAGGCCGGGCCAGGCCTCGCGCGGCTCCGGGCTGAAGGCGGACAGGTCGACGCCGCGCGACCACGGCTTGACGTTGCGGAAGCCGCGCTGGGCGAGCTCGGCGCGCAGGCTCGGCGTGGCCACCATCAGGCCGCTGGCGCGGTTGTGGAAGCGGCGCAGCCAGGCATAGGTGATGCGCGTGGGCAGCATCGTGCGCGCGCGCAGATAGTCGGGGAAGCGGGTGTGGAAGGCGGTGGTGAAGTCATGGCCGGTGCGGATCGCCCAGCGCCGGGCGGCGAGGCCGAGCGGGCCTTCGGTGGCGATGTGCAGCGCACAGGGCATGAACGCCTCGATCATGCGCGCAAGCCGGCGGGCGGGCAGCAGCGACAGGCGGATCTCGGGATAGGTGGGGCACGGGATGGTGCGGAAGCGGTCGGGGCCGATCACCTCCACCGTGTGGCCGAGGCGCTGCAGCTCCTGCACCGTCATCGACAGGGTGCGGACGACGCCGTTGACCTGCGGCGTCCAGGCATCGCTGACGATGAGGACGCGTTCCGCCGCGGGCCGGGCCGGACTTCTCCGGTGCGGGGCGTTCATGCGGGCTGGGTCTCGGCCGGCGCGAAGAAGGAGAAGTTGTTGCGCGCCGCCCAGTCGATCAGCTCCAGGCGGCCGTCGGCGTGCTCGACCAGGGCGGTGCAGCTTTCCACCCAGTCGCCGTCGTTGAGGTAGAGCACGCCGTTCACCTCGCGCATCTCGGCATGGTGGATGTGGCCGCAGACCACGCCGTCGAAGCCGCGGCGGCGGGCCTCGCCGGCGAGCGCCACCTCGAAGCGGTCGATCGCCTTCACCGCCTCCTTCACCTGGCGCTTGAGCCAGGCGGAGAGCGACCAGTAGGGGTAGCCGAGGCGGCGGCGGACGGCGTTGAACCAGCGGTTGAAGACCAGGGCCGCGGTGTAGGCCCAGTCGCCCAGCAGGGCCAGGAAGGGGGCGTAGCGGACCACGCTGTCGAACTGGTCGCCGTGCAGGATCAGCAGGCGGCGGCCGTCGGCGGTGCGGTGGGTGGCCTCGTCGCGCAGGCGGATGCCGGCGACTTCGAGCCCGGTGGCGAGCCACGGGCGGAACATCTCGTCATGGTTGCCGGGGATGTAGGTGACCTGGGTGCCGGCGCGGGCATGCTTGAGGATCAGCCGCAGCACCTCGTCATGGTTGGCGTCCCAGTACCAGGACTTGCGCAGGCGCCAGCCGTCGATGATGTCGCCGACCAGGAACAGATGCTCGCAGGAGATGCGGCGCAGGAAGTCGGCCAGGAACTCGCCGCGGCAGCCGCGGGTGCCGAGATGCGTGTCCGAAATGAAGACGGCGCGGAAATGGAGCCGGCCGGGAGGGGTGGCGAGCGTGTTCATGCATGCGGCCTGGCGAGTCGGGTTGAGCGGGCGCGAGGCAGAGGAACATCGCGGCACGGCCCGCTGCACAGTGAAGATTGGATGACGCGGCCTTGATCTTTCACGAATTCCGCCGCCCGGCAGGCGTCGCGGAATTGTCACGCGACTGACATGGCCGCGTCGCCGGCCGAGGCTAAGGGGTGGGAATTTGCACCAGCCGGGAACCGCGGAGTCGATGATCGTCGTGTTCAACCCCACCGCCGGACGCAGGCGCGCCGCCGAATTGTGGCGGGTGCTGGACGTGCTGAGCGAGAACGGCGTGCGGGTGCAGGTGGCGGTGACCGCCGGGCCGGGCGACGCCACGCGGCTGGCGCGGGAGGCGGCCGAGGCGGGGGCGCGGCTGGTGGTGAGCGCCGGCGGCGACGGCACAATCGCCGAAGTTGCTGCGGGCCTGGCGGGGCACCGGGCGCGGCTCGGGATCATCCCGATCGGCACCGCCAACGTGCTGGCCCATGAGCTCGGGCTGCCCTTCGCGCCGCGCGACATCGCCAACGCGCTGGCCGGCGGCCGGTCGCGGCGGATCTGGCCGGGCGTGGCGCGCTCCCCCGCAGGCACGCGGCTGTTCGTGCAGATGGTGGGCGTGGGGTTCGACGCCGGCGTGGTGCACGCCCTGCCGCTGGGGCTGAAGCGGGCGCTGGGGCGGACCGCCTACGTGCTGCAGGGGCTGCGCGAGGCGGTCCGCTACGGCTTCCCGCCGATCCGGCTGCGCATCGACGGCGCGGCGGTGGAAACCGGCGGCGTGATCGTGACCAAGGGGCGGTTCTACGCCGGCACCTACCTGCTGGCGCCGGGGGCGGAGCCGGGCGAGCCGGGATTCCGGGTGG
>JBGAIK010000362.1:0-3082 GCA_044225615.1 Acetobacteraceae bacterium
CACCGCCAGGGCGAGCCGCGCCTGCTGCGCATGCGGCAGGCGCACGATGCCAAGGCCGCGCACCTCCAGAAGCCCGGCCAGCGAAGCCGGCGGACGCGCCATCCCGTTCAAGATCTCAACCCGGTCATCCGCCACCAGCACGAATCCACGATCGATCATCCGCAACGCCAGGTCAGATTTCCCGGACCCGGAAGGCCCCAGAAAGACCACTCCGATGCCATCAAGGGCAACGCAGCTCGCATGAAATAGCATGGCAACGTCACCATGCCCGGTTAGCGGTGTCAAACCAAGGTACATGGGTGGCCGCCGGCGCCCTGCCCAGGGGGCAGGGGCGCCGCGGCGGTGTTACGATTTCTTGAGGTTCCAATGGAACATCAATGCGCTGCGTACGATGTCGGTAATGTTCTCGCGAAACGCGGTGGGGTAGTACCACTGCCCGGTCGGGATCACCGGCACCTGCTGGAAGGCATAGCGCTGTATGTCCTCGGCGATTTTTTTCTGCGCCGGGCGGTCCGGCGCGTCCATCCAGCTGTCGCGCAGCCGCTCCATCTCGGGATCGTCGGGCCAGCCGAACCAGGCGCCGGCGCCGTTGCCGCGGATCGGGAAATGCCCGCCCGGGTCGATCACCGACAGCCCGCCCCAGGACGTGCAGAAGGCGTTCCAGCCGCCCTTCTCCGGCGGCTCCCGGCTCGCCCGGCGCGACACCAGGGTGGACCAGTCCATCGACGCGTATTCCACGTTGATGCCCACCTTCTCGAACAGCACGCGGGTGACCTGCGTGGTCTGGGTCAGCGCCGGCTGGTCGGAGGGCGACATCAGGATCACCTTCTCGCCCTTGTAGCCGCTTTCCTGCACCAGCCGCTTGGCCAGGTTCACGTCGCGCGGACCGGTCAGCGCCTCCATCCCCGCCGTGTTGGCCATCGGCCCGCCCAGCGTGAAGATGCCCACCGGCTGGCGTCCGAGCTCGGCCTGGTCGCCGATCACCGCGGCCAGGAACTCGCGCTGGTCCACCGCCGGCAGGATGGCCCGCAGCAGCTTGCGGTTGTTGAACGGCGGATGCAGGAAATTGGGCCGGATCACCCCGATCCAGCCGAACGGGTCGTTGACGATGGCGCGCACGCCGCGGCTCTTCTTCAGCATCGGCACCAGGTCGATGGTCGGCACCTGCACCCAGTCGACCTCGCCGGTCTGCAACGCCGCCGCCGCGGTCGCGCCGTCGGGCATCACCACGTGCTCGACGCGGTCCACGAACACCCGCTTGCCGCCCGCGAACATGTTGGCCGGCTCGTCGCGGGGGACGTATTTGTCGTTGCGCTCCCATACCGCCCGCGCGCCCGAGACCCATTCGTTGCGGACAAACTTGAACGGACCCGACCCGACCGTCTCGGTGATCTGCTTGAACGGGTCGGTCATCGCCACGCGCTCGGGCATGATGAAGCTGTAGCCCTGGGCCAGCGCGTTGAGCGCCAGCGCGAAGGGCTTCTTCAGCCGGATGGTGAAGGTCCTGTCGTCGATCGCCTTCATCTCGTCGGTCACCGAGCCCAGCGCCTGGCCCCAGGAAGAGCGCTTCGACCAGCGCGCGATCGAGGCGATGCAGTCCTGCGAGCGCACCTTCTCCCCGTCATGGAAGAACAGCCCGTCGCGCAGCGTGATCGTGTAGGTCTTGCGGTCCTGCGACAGCGTGTGGCCGGCGGCCATCTGCGGCCGCGGATTGAGGTCCAGATCGGCGCCGAACAGCGTGTCGTAGACCATGAAGCCGTAGTTGATCGCCACCGTCGCGGTGGTCCACACCGGATCGATGCTGGCGAGGTTCGCCTCCGGCGCGCAGCGCAGCACCCGGCTGCTGCCCTGCGCCAGCGCCGGCGCGGCAAGCCCGGCAGCCAGGCCGGTTTGCAGCAATGTCCTGCGACGCATCTGCCTCTCCCCGTGTTCTCGTTGGGGGCAGGATGCACGACAGGGCGGGGTCGGCGTCAAGGGAAACCGAAGGGGAAGGAAGCGGTTCTTTTTTGAAAAAAGAACCAAAAAACTTCGGTCCGTTTGGTGCGGGCTTCGCCGGTGCCGCCGGCTGAACAACGGACAAAAGTCTTTTTGCTTCTTCTTCTTCAGAAAAAGAAGAGTCCCTTTACTTCTCTTCCCTTCCCCGCTCCCTCCGCCCCAGCGCCAGCCCGTCACCATCGTGCAGCGTCCTAACTCCTGCTCCGTCGCCTCGCCGCGCTGGAAGAAGTGCCGGATGTTCCGCACCATGCCCGGCCGCTTCGGCAGGTTGCGCAGGAAGCCGCATGCGTCGAGCTCCCGCGTCAGGTGGCCGAGGAAGTTCTCCAGCTCGCCCTTGGTCGCCACCCGCGTCTCGTTGGTCATCAGCCGGCGCGGCACCGTCTCCTCGGCCGCCGTCCACCATTCATAGGCCATGATCATCACCGCCTGGGCCAGGTTCAGCGACATGAAGGCCGGGTTCAGCGGATAGCGGATCAGCGCGTCGGCGCAGGCCATGTCGTCATTGTCGAGGTCTGCGCGCTCGGGGTCGAACAGCAGCCCGGCGCACGGGTCGGCGCGGCGATGGCGCGCAGTTCGGCGGCGGCGCCGCGGGCGGTCATTACCGGCTTCACGATATGGCGCGGCCGCGGACAGGTCGCCATCACGTGGTGCAGGTCGGCCACCGCGTCCGCCACCGTCGGATGAACCGTCAGCGCATCCAGGATCCGGTCGGCGCCGGAGGCGTTGCGCCAGGCCCGCTCCTGCGGCCAGCCGTCGCGCGGGGCCACCAGCCGCAGCTCGAACAGCCCGCCATTGGCCATGGCGCGGGCGACGGCGCCGATATTGTCGGCCAGCTGAGGGCGCACCAGCACCACAACCGGGGCGTTGCCGACGGGGCCGATATCGGCCCCGCCGTCGCGGCCGGTCACGCCCGGCGCCAGGTGGTGCCGCCGGGGCCGTCCTCCAGCAGCACGCCCTGCGCCAGCAGCCCGGCGCGGATCGCGTCGGCGCGGGCGAAGTCGCGCGCCTTGCGGGCGGCTAGCCGCTCGGCGATCGCGGCCTCGATCGCCGCCCCGCCCTCGTCGCCACGGAACCAGGCGGCGGCGTC
>JBGAIK010000363.1:0-3229 GCA_044225615.1 Acetobacteraceae bacterium
CGAAGGCCTCGTCCACGTAGCGGGTGATGGCCGCGGTCTCGTAGAGCGTGAAGCCGTCATGCACCAGGCATGGCACCCGCCCGAACGGGTGCAGCGCAAGATAGGCCGGCGGAATCGGCCGCTCGAACGGATTCAGCTCCTCCCGCCGGCAGGGCACGCCCTTGGCGGCCAGCGCGAAGCGTGCGGCGCGCAGATAGACGCTGTAGCGATAGCCATGCAGCACGGGCGTCATGGCACGGCACGCCCGTCGGGCCGGCTGGGCGCCGGCGCAAGCGAGGTCCGCACGCCTCGTTCACGATCCAATAATGGCAGCTTCATGATATGTATTCGCTCCAGTCAACTGAATCCGTTCCGCCAGTAATTCATGACATATTGTGAATTGCGGTTGACGTCCAATGATCGCGTAAATAACTTCAATTGATGATGTTCGCGCGGTCCCGGCTGGAACCGGATGGCTTCCGAGACGTTTAGGAAATGGCCTTCCCCCCCACGCAAAGCGGAGCTCCGCCATCCACCACCCTCCTCTACAGCGCCCGGCGCCGACGGCGCATCGCGGCATGAGCCAGCCTCACGACCTGCCCGTCATCGAGCCGGAGCCGCGCGTGCTCCTGGTCGAGGACGATCCCGCCGTCGTCGCCTCGCTCGAGCAGGTCTTCGCCCGCTACGGCATCCGCAGCGTGCTGGCCGGCACCATCGCGGCCGCTAAGGAGCTGAAGCCCGGCTTCATCCCCACCGTCGTGCTGGTCGACCTCACCCTGCCCGACGGCAACGGCATGGAGCTGGTGCGATGGCTCGCCCAGGCCGGCGATTGCGGCATCATCGTGCTGACCGGCAATCCCGACGAGACCGACCGCGTGGTCGGGCTCGAGATCGGCGCCGACGATTATATCGCCAAGCCGCCCTCCAACCGCGAGCTGATCGCCCGCATCCGCGCCGTCCATCGCCGCGTGCTCGCCAGCCCGCACGCCGTCGAGCCGCCGCGGCCCGAGCCGCGGCCGGGCGTGATCGCCATCGATCCGGTGCGCATCGACCTCCAGCAGCGCCGCGCGCTGGACGGCCGCGGCCGGCGCGTGCTGTTCACCGCCGCCGAGTTCGCCATCATCGACGCGCTCGCCACCGCCCGCGGCGAGATCGTCTCCCAGGAGCGCCTGTCGGAACTCGCCCTGCGCCGGCCGCTCCGCGCCGAGGACCGCAGCATCTCCCAGCTCGTCTTCAGCATCCGCCGCAAGCTCGCCGAGGCGGGGGCCGACGACCAGGTGATCCAGACCGTCCGTGCCGCCGGCTACGTGCTGCGCATTCCCGAGCCGGGCTGAGCCGGTCCGCCTACCACCGGCGCCAGCCCGGGCGCGGGCGATAGTGGTAATACGGCCGCGGTGCCACCACCACCGTCGGCGCGACATACGGCGCCGGCGCCACCACCGGCCCGGCATAGCCGTAGGCCGGATCGCCGTAGGGATAGGCGACGCAGCCGGAAAGGCCCGCCGCAATGCCGGCCAGGGCCAGCAGCTTCGGCAGGCGGCAAGCGATCGGGCGCGGCATGGAAGCCTCCATGGGCTGGACGTGTCGCATGTGGCCCCGCATTGCGGCGCCACCATGGCGGCGCCGCGCTCATGCCACGCGCTCAAGAATATTTAATCCGCGTGACAGGCCGCCGGTCGCGCTTTCGCCACGTTGTCGGGCGAGTCTGCGTCCCGGGTTGGCGGCCGGACCGCACCGCCGCAGCAGGAGCGTGACGTGCGCACAGACACCGCCTTCTTCCGCCTGACCGCCGCCGCCACCGCCTGGGCGCTGGTCGCCGGCACCGCTGCGCAGGCGCAGGCGCCGACCCAGCCGTTCACGCCGCAAGGCATCGCGCCGGCCCCGCGCGGCGCGCCCGGCCCCGCCCTCGGCCAGGGCGGGCTCGTCCAGACCGCGCCGATGGCGGTCCCCCCCCAGGCCGCCCCGCCGCCGGCGCTCACCACCGATGTCAGCAACGAGAACGTCTCGCCGGCCGAGGACCCGCCGGCGAGCGTCGGCCGCATCGCCCGCCTCGCCGGCACGGTCAGCTTCCACGGCCCGGGCCAGACCCAGTGGGAGGCGGCGACGCTCAACTTCCCGCTGACCAACGGCAGCGGCCTGTGGACCGAGCCCGATGCCGGCGCCGAGATCGAGGCCAACGGCCTGCGCCTCACCATGGACCAGCAGACCCAGCTCGACATCGAGCAGATCGACGACCAGCGCGTGGCGGCCACCCTGGCCCAGGGCGCCGTCTCGCTTGTCGTCGCCGCGCTGGAGCCGGGCGACAGCGTGGAGCTGCGCACGCCGCGCGGCACGGTCGCGATCACCGCGCCCGGCCAGTACCAGCTGGCGGCCGGCGATGCCGAGCGGCCGACCACGCTCAGCGTCGTCGCCGGCCAGGCGCAGATCACCGGCGACGGCGTGCAGCTCGCCGTCGGCGCCGGGCAGATCGCCAGCATCGCCGGCCCCGGCCCGTTCGAGGGCAGCGTCACCGCGCTCGCCGCCCCGCCGCCTTTGGTCGCACGGCAGGCGCCGCCGCCGCCGCTGCCGCCGTCCGCGCCTGCCATCGTCCAGCAGATGACCGGCGGCGACGCGCTGCTGACCAGCGGCGAGTGGGAGACCAACGCCGAGTACGGCCAGGTCTGGTACCCGCCCGTGGAAGTGGACTACGTGCCGTACCGCAACGGCCGCTGGGCCTATGTCGCGCCCTGGGGCTGGACCTGGATCGACGAGGCGCCCTGGGGCTTCGCGCCCTTCCACTACGGCCGCTGGGCGCGCATCGGCCCGCGCTGGGGCTGGATCCCGGTGGAACGCGGCTATCCGGTGGCCTGGCGGCGGCCGGTCTACGCGCCGGCGCTGGTGGCGTTCGTGGGCGTCGCCGCGGGCGTCGCCATCGGCGCGGCCTTCTCGCGCTCGGTCGGCTGGGTGCCGCTCGGCCCGCGCGAGGTCTACCGTCCGCCCTACCGCCACAGCCCGGTCTATATCCGCAACGTCAACGTGACCAACGTCACCAACGTGACCAACATCCATACCCGGGTCGTGAACAACAACTTCATCAACCGCGGCGCGACCACGATGGTGCCCGCCACCGCCATGACCGGCTCGCGGCCGATCCGCCCGCAGGTGCAGCAGGTGCCGCAGGCGGCGCTCGGCCAGATCCAGCCGGTGCGCGGCCCGCTCGCCCGCCCCACCACCGCCACCGTGGGCGTCACGCCGCCCGTCGCCCGGCAGA
>JBGAIK010000038.1:0-26848 GCA_044225615.1 Acetobacteraceae bacterium
CTCCTGTGACGGTGTGGGAAATCACGCGCAAGGCAGGGCAGGGTTTCCTGTTGCCTGCCTGGCGTGGTGGCGGCTTTGCCAATCTGCTGGACAACGAGGGCTTCTCGCCCTTCCCCCTCTCCTGGCAGGATGCTGAACGTGCCAATCTCCTGCCCCCCCTGCACAAGGACCCGATGGACCGGATGCTCATCGCGCAGGCATTGCGGAACGACATGACCGTGATCACCGCCGATCACATCTTTTCTGCCTACGGCGTGCGCACGATCTGGTAGGTTCCGCTTGCAGCCGCCGTCTGCCAAAGGTTCAATCCCGGCAAACGGGAGAAGCGAACCATGGGCAGCAGCGATCCGCTCGATGTCGTCGTCGTGGGGGCCGGGTTTGCCGGGCTCTACATGCTGCATCGCCTGCGCGGGCTGGGGATGACCGCGCGGGCGTTCGAGGCCGGCAGCGGGGTGGGCGGGACGTGGTACTGGAACCGCTACCCGGGCGCCCGCTGCGACGTGGAGTCGATGCAGTATTCCTACTCCTTCTCGGAGGAGCTGCAGCAGGACTGGCGCTGGCCGGAGCTGTTCTCGGCCCAGCCGGACATCCTGCGCTACGCCAACCATGTCTGCGACCGGTTCGACCTGCGGCGCGACATCACCTTCGACACAAGCGTCACCGCCTGCCGGTTCGATGCCGCCGCCGCCACCTGGACGGTGACGACCGACGGCGGCGAGACGGTGACCGCGCGGCACGTGGTGATGGCGACCGGCTGCCTGTCGGCGGCGCGGATGCCCGACATCGCTGGCCGCGACAGCTTCGCCGGGCGCAGCTTCCATACCGGCCAGTGGCCGCACACGCCGGTCGATTTCACCGGTCGTGTCGTCGGCGTGATCGGCACCGGCTCTTCTGCGATCCAGTCGATTCCGGTGATCGCGGCCCAGGCGAAGCATGTCTACGTGTTCCAGCGCACGCCGAACTTCTCCATCCCGTCGCGCAACGGCGCCATGACCGACGAGTACGAGGCGAGCTGGAAGTCGGTCTACGCCGAGCGGCGCGAGCGGGCGCGGCGGCTGCGCACCGGCATCGACTACCAGCTCAACGACGTCTCGGCGCTGGCCGTGTCCGACGCGGAACGCCAGCACGAGTTCGAGACGCGCTGGCAGACCGGGGGGGCCGCCTTCATGGCGTCCTACAACGACCTGATCCTGGACAAGGCGGCCAACGACAAGGCGGTCGCCTTCGTGCACGACAAGATCCGCGGCATCGTGAAGGACCCGGCCGTCGCCGCGCGGCTGGTGCCGCACAACCACCCGATCGGCACCAAGCGGATCTGCGTGGACACCGAGTACTACGAGACCTTCAACCGCCCGAACGTGACCCTGGTGGACCTGCACGCGACGCCGATCAGGGCGATCACGCCGACCGGCATCGATACCGAGGGGCAGGGCTACGCGCTCGACGACATCGTCTTCGCCACCGGCTTCGACGCCATGACCGGCACGCTGCTGAAGATCGACATCGAGGGCCGCGACGGCGCCACGCTGGCCGACAAATGGGCCGCCGGGCCGCGCACCTATCTGGGGCTGATGACCGCGGGCCTGCCGAACCTGTTCATGGTGACGGGGCCGGGCAGCCCGTCGGTGCTGTCGAACATGATGGTCTCGATCGAGCAGCACGTGGACTGGATCGCCGATTGCCTGGCGTTCCTGCGCGACCGGCAGCTGGCCACGATCGAGGCGACGGAGGCGGCCGAGGAGGCCTGGGTGCTGCACGTCAACGAGGTGGCGCACCGCACGCTGTACCCGCGGGCGAATTCCTGGTACATGGGGGTCAACGTGCCGGGCAAGCCGCAGGTGTTCATGCCCTATATCGGCGGCGTCGGCATCTATCGCGAGAAATGCGAGCAGGTGGTGGCCGGGGGCTATGCCGGATTCCACATCGCGCCGGCGCTGGCTGAGGCCGCGGAATAGGCCGTGGACGACCCCGTCGCCTGGCGCCGCCACCTGCACGCCAATCCCGAGACCGGGTTCGAGGAGCACGCTACCGCCGCCTTCGTCGCTGAGCGGCTGCGCGGCTTCGGGCTGGCGGTGACGGCGGGCGTGGGCGGCACCGGCGTGGTGGCCACGCTGCCTGGCGGCGGCAACCGGGCGATCGGCCTGCGTGCCGACATGGACGCGCTGCTGATCGCCGAGGCGACCGGATTGCCGTACCGGAGCCGCAATCCGGGCCGCATGCATGCCTGCGGCCATGACGGCCACATGGCGGCACTGCTCGGCGCCGCGCAGGCGCTGGCGGCGGCGGGCGACGTGGGCGGCACGGTGCATTTCATCTTCCAGCCGGCCGAGGAGCATGGCCGCGGCATGCAGGCCATGCTGGCCGACGGGCTGCTGGAGCGCTTCCCGATGGACGAGGCCTACGGCATCCACAACATGCCGGGCATGCCGGTCGGCGCCTTCGCCACCCGGACGGGCCCGCTGATGGCGGCAGAGGACAATTTCGAGATCGTCGTGACCGGCCGCGGCGTGCATGCGGCGCGGCCGCATATGGGCGTGGACCCGATCCTGGCCGGCAGCGCGATCGTGCTCGCCCTGCAGCAGATCGTGGCGCGCCGGCTCGACCCGGTGGACCCGGCGGTGGTCTCGGTGACCGAGTTCATCACCGACGGCACCCGCAACGTGATCCCGACCACGGTGCGCATCAGGGGCGATACCCGCAGCTACCGGCCGGAGATCAGCGCCGCGATCGAGGACGCACTGCGGCGCGTCGCCGAGGCGACGGCGCTTGCGCACGGGGCCACGGCGGCGGTGGCCTACAGCCGCGAGTTCATCCCGACCGTGAACCATGCCGGGCCGACGGCGGACGCGCTGGCCGCCGCCACGGGCCTGTTCGACAGCGTCGATGCGGATTGTCCGCCGCTGATGGGCTCGGAGGATTTCGCCCACCTGCTGACCCGCGTGCCGGGCAATTTCGCCTTCATCGGCAACGGCGCCGACTGCGCGCCATTGCACAATCCCGGCTACGACTACGCCGATGCGGCCCTGCCGGCGACCATCGCCTATCTGGTCGCGCTGGCCCGCCGGCGCCTGGCGGGGTGAACGGTGCGCGATCGCCCTTGCCCGCGGCGGTGCGAGCGGCCATAACGGAGGGGCTCGGGATAACCCGTGCGGGAGAGAGCGGCACATGCCGCCGCCGAAGGCGCAACCGGCCCCCGGAAACGCTCAGGCAGAAGGACCGCTTCGGGAGCTAGGGCCTCTGGAAAGCCGGCGCGCGGTTGCGCCGCACCGACGGAGTAAGGGCGGCCAGGCGCGCGTGCCGGGCCCCTGAATCTCTCAGGTTCCGCGACAGAGGGGGGTCGTTCCTGCCGGCATCCGTCGGCGGGCGACCTGCGTGCGGAGGCTGCCGATGTCCGAGGATGCGCTCAAGACCACGCCGCTCGATGCGCTGCACCGCGAGCTCGGCGGCAGGATGGTGCCCTTCGCCGGCTATGCGATGCCGGTGCAGTATCCGGCCGGCATCCTGACCGAGCACCTGCATTGCCGGGCCAAGGCGGCGCTGTTCGACGTCTCGCACATGGGCCAGGGCAGCCTGATCGGCGCCGGGGCGGCGGCGGCGCTGGAGGCGCTGGTGCCCGGCGACATGCAGGGACTGAAGCCGGGCCGCCAGCGCTACACGCTGCTGACCATGGCGCATGGCGGCATCCTGGACGACCTGATGGTGGCCAATGCCGGCGGCGACCGGCTGTTCCTGGTGGTCAATGCCAGCCGCAAGGACGTGGACTACCCGCATATCGCCGCGCATCTGCCGGCGGGCGTGCGGCTGGAGCGGCACGAGGACCGGGCGCTGGTGGCGCTGCAGGGGCCGGCCGCGGTTGCGGTGCTCGCGCGCCACGCGCCCGAGGTCGCGGCCATGCCGTTCATGGGCTTTGCCGCGGTGACCATCGCCGGCGTGCCGTGCTTCGCCTCCCGCTCCGGCTATACCGGCGAGGACGGATACGAGGTCTCGATTCCCGCCGACGCGGCCGAGCGCATCGCGCGGCTGCTGCTGGCCGAGCCCGAGGTGATGCCGGCCGGCCTGGGCGCCCGCGACAGCCTGCGGCTGGAGGCGGGGCTGTGCCTGTACGGCAACGACATCGACGAGACCACCAACCCGGTGGAGGCGGCGCTGACCTGGACGATCTCCAAGCGCCGCAAGATGGAGTGGAACTTCATCGGCGCCGGGCCGATCCGCGACATGCTGGAGAGCGGGCCGCAGCGCCTGCGCGTCGGCATCCAGCCCGAGGGCCGGGCGCCGGCGCGCGGCCATACCGAGATCGTGGATGCCGCCGGCGCGAAGCAGGGCGAGATCACCTCCGGCGGGTTCGGCCCCAGCGCCAATGCGCCGGTCGCCATGGGCTACGTGCCCGCGGCGATGGCCGCCGATGGCACCGCGCTGTCGCTGATGGTGCGCGGCAAGCCGCTGCCGGCACGCGTCGCTCCGCTGCCGTTCGTCCCCCACCGCTACGTGCGCTGAAGGAACCCCCCGCATGCCCGAGACCCGCTACACCAAGGACCATGAATGGGTCCGCCTCGATGGCGGCCTCGCCGTCGTCGGCATCACCGAGCACGCCCAGGAGGCGCTGGGCGACGTGGTGTTCGTCGAGCTGCCCGAGCCGGGCCGCGAGGTCGAGGAGGGCGAGGCCTGCGCGGTGGTGGAGAGCGTGAAGGCCGCCTCCGACGTCTATTCGCCGCTGACCGGCCGCGTGGCCGAGATCAACCAGGCGATCGTGGACGATCCGGCGCTGGTCAACCGCGAGGCGACGACGGGCGCGTGGTTCTTCAAGCTCGCGCTGGCCGACGAGAAGGTGGTCGCGTCGCTGATGGACGAGGCCGCCTACAAGGCCTTCCTGGACACGCTGTAGGCGGGAGGAACGGGGCCATGGACGCGCTAGCCGAACTCGCGGAACTCGAAGCCTCCGACAGCTTCGTCAGCCGCCACATCGCCCCGTCCGACGCCGAGATCGGCGCCATGCTGGAGGCCGTCGGCGCCGCCACGCTGGACGATCTCGCCGCGCGGACGGTGCCGGGCTCGATCCGCTCGCAGCAGGCGATGAAGCTGCCGCCGGCGATCGACGAGGCGGCGACGATCGCCGAGCTGCGCGAGCTGGCCGCGCGCAACGTGCTGAAGAAGTCGCTGATCGGGCTTGGCTACCACGGCACCCACACGCCGCCGGTGGTGCTGCGCAACGTGCTGGAGAATCCGGGCTGGTACACCGCCTACACGCCGTACCAGGCCGAGATCGCGCAGGGCCGGCTGGAGGCGCTGGTGAACTTCCAGACCATGGTCTGCGAGCTGACCGGCATGGAGATCGCCAACGCCTCGCTGCTCGACGAGGCGACGGCGGCGGCCGAGGCGATGCACATGGCGCACGCGACGGCCAAGGCGAAGAGCGACGTGATCGCGGTGGCCTCCGACGTGCATCCGCAGACGCGCGCGGTGATCGCCACCCGGGCCTGGCCGCTGGGGATCAAGGTGGTGGATTTCGAGGCGGGCAGCAGCGCGGCCGTGGCCGCCACCGGCTGCTTCGCGATCGTGCTGCAGTATCCCGGCTCGACCGGGCAGGTGCGCGACCTGCGGGGCGAGATCGACGCGGCGCACCGGCTGGGCGCCTTCGCCATCGTCGCGGCCGACCCGCTGAGCCTGGCGCTGCTGACGCCGCCGGGCGAGATGGGGGCGGATATCGTGGTCGGCTCGTCCCAGCGCTTCGGCGTGCCGATGGGCTTCGGCGGGCCGCATGCCGGGTTCTTCGCGACCAAGGACGCCTACAAGCGGTCGATGCCCGGCCGGCTGGTGGGGGTTTCGCTGGATGCCGCGGGGCAGCCGGCGATGCGGCTCGCTTTGCAGACGCGCGAGCAGCATATCCGGCGCGAGAAGGCGACGTCGAACATCTGCACGGCGCAGGTGCTGCTGGCGGTGATGGCGGCGATGTATGCGGTGTGGCACGGGCCGGCCGGGCTGGTGCGGATCGCCAGGCGGGTGAACCTGCAGGCGCGGCTGCTGGCCGATGCGGCACGGGCCGGCGGGCTGGCGCTGCGGCATGACGCGTTTCGACACGATCGCGATCGAGGCGAAGTCGCGGGCCGACGCCATCATGCAGGCGGCGCTGAAGGCCGGATTCAACCTGCGCCGGATCGACGCGAGCGGGATCGCCATCGCGCTCGACGAGACCGTGACGCGCGAGGATCTGTCGCGGCTCGCGCTGGTGCTGGGCGGCGGCCTGAAGGGCGTGGCCGGGGGAATTCCGGACGGGTGCGCGCGGACCTCGCCGTTCCTGCGGCAAGGGGTGTTCAACAGCTATCATGCCGAGCACGAGATGCTGCGCTACCTGCGGCGGCTGGAGGACAAGGACGTCGCGCTGAACCGCAGCATGATCCCGCTCGGTTCCTGCACGATGAAGCTGAACGCGACGGCCGAGATGATCCCGGTGACGCTGCCGGGCTTCGCCGAGATGCACCCGTTCGCGCCGTCCGACCAGACCACCGGCTACAAGACCATGATCGACCGGCTGACCGGCTGGCTGACCGAGGCCACCGGCTTCGCCGGCGTCTCGATCCAGCCCAATGCCGGCAGCCAGGGCGAGTATGCCGGCCTGCTGGCGATCCGCGCCTGGCACGAGAGCCGGGGCGAGGGCGGGCGCGACATCTGCCTGATTCCGTCCAGCGCCCACGGCACCAACCCGGCCAGCGCGGCGATGGCCGGCTATCGCGTGGTGGTCACCGCCTGCGACAAGGACGGCAATGTCGACGTCGGCGACCTGCGCGCCAAGGCGGCGCAGCACCGCGAGAAGCTGGCGGCGCTGATGATCACCTATCCGAGCACGCATGGCGTGTTCGAGGAGGAGATCCGCGACATCTGCCGCATCGTCCATGACCATGGCGGGCAGGTCTACATGGACGGCGCCAACATGAACGCGCAGGTGGGGCTGACCAGCCCGGGGGCGATCGGCGCCGACGTGTGCCACCTGAACCTGCACAAGACGTTCTGCATCCCGCATGGCGGCGGCGGCCCCGGGGTGGGGCCGGTCTGCGTGGCTTCCCACCTGCTGCCGTTCCTGCCCAGCCATCCGCTGCGCGCCGATGCCGGGCCGGCCACCAGCTATGGCCCGGTGTCCGCGGCACCCTATGGCAGCGCGCTGATCCTGCCGATCAGCTACGCCTATATCCGCATGATGGGCGCGGCCGGGCTGACGCGGGCGACCGAGGTTGCGATCCTGAACGCCAACTACGTCGCCCGCCGGCTCGCGCCGTACTACCCGATCCTCTACACCGCGAAGTCGGGGATGGTGGCGCATGAGTGCATCATCGACTGCCGGGGCTTCCAGGCGGAGTCGGGCATCCAGGTGGAGGATATCGCCAAGCGGCTGCAGGACTATGGCTACCACGCGCCCACGATGTCGTGGCCGGTGGCGGGGACGCTGATGATCGAGCCGACGGAGAGCGAGTCGAAGGCGGAGCTCGACCGGTTCTGCGACGCCATGGTCGCCATCCGCGGCGAGATCGACGACATCGCGGCGGGGCGGCTGGACCGGGCCGACAATCCGCTGAAGAACGCGCCGCATCCGGCGCGCGAGGTGATGGCGGATGAATGGACGCACGCCTATTCGCGCGAGCGGGCCGCCTTCCCGCTGCCGTTCGTGGCGGCGGCCAAGTACTGGCCGCCGGTGAAGCGGGTGGACAACGTCTACGGCGACCGCAACCTGGTGTGCACCTGCGCGCCGCTGGAGGCCTACGCGCAGGCGGCGGAATAGCCCGGGCGGTCGTTCTCCTGCGGCGGCAGCACGCGGCGTAGGTAGTCGGTCCAGGCGCTGGCGAGCACGTCGCGCGGGCTGCGGCACGGGGTGTCCTCGGCGGCGAGCACGGCGGCGTCCACGTCGAGGAAGACGGGGAAGGGAAGGGACGGCAGCGCGGTCTGGACGGCGATCATGGGCGGGATCTCCTGGAGCGGTCGGCTGAGCCTGCGGTCACGGGGTTTACGCCCGATGAACCGCGGTGGATGCGTCGCAGGTCACAGACTCAGGATGAATCTGGCCGTTACCGCGTCGCGATCCTGGCGTTTGCGTGGCACGCACATCCCGTGGCGCGATCGCCGGGGCGCTGGTAGTGTGGCGCAATGCAACATGGTCCTTCCCTCCGGCGGTCGGTCCTTCTGGCCCTCACGCTGCTCTCCGCCTGCGCCGCGTCCGACCCGACGGGTCAGGCGGCCACCAACGGCATCGTCGGTACGCCGCGTGGCGGGACCAGCGCGCCGGGCGTCGCGGCGGCCTTCCTGACCGGACGCTTCGCCGCCGCGCAGGCCGACAACGACTACGCCGCCCGGCAGTTCCTGCGCGTGCTGGGGGCGGACCCCGGCAGTGCGCCGATCCGCCAGCAGGCGTTCCTGACCGCCCTGCTCGCCGGCCTGCCGGAGGCCGAGCGGCTGGCGCGCCTGATGCCCGACGATCCTGCCGCCCAGCTGCTGCTGGGCGGGCTGGATGCCCGCGCCGGGCGATGGGAGCAGGCGGAGACGCGCTTCGCCTCCATGGCGCGGCAGGGCATCACCCTGCTGTTGCAGCCGCTGCTGACCGCCTGGGCGCAGGCCGGCCAGGGGCGCCCGGAGGTGGCGCTGGGGACGCTGGCCACGACCCCGGACGCGCAGCGCTTTCGCGCGCTGTTCGCGCTGCATGGCGGGATGATCGCCGATCTTGCCAACCGGCCCGCCGACGCGGCCCGGCTGTACCGCACCGCCGCGGCCGAGTTCGGCGGGACCAACCTGCAGCTGGCCCGCCAGCTGGCGAGCTGGCTGCAGCGGCAGGGCGAGGCGGCGGAGGCGCGCAGCACGCTCGCCACGCTGCTGCAGGCCAGCCCCGACCTTGCCATTGCCGGCCCCAGCCTGCTGGCCGCCGTCGGCGAGCGGCCGGTGCGCAGCGCGACCGACGGCATGGCGGAGGCGTATCTGACCCTTGCCGGCGCGCTGCGCGGGCAGGAGCGGGCGGCCTTCACGCAGGTGCTGGTGCAGCTCGCGCTCGACCTGCGCCCCGACAGCGCGACGGGGCGGCTGCTGCTGGCCGAGATCCAGGATGGGCGCGGCCGCCCGGCGCTGGCGCTGGCCGCGCTGGCGCCGATTGCCGCCGACGACCCGCTTTCCCCGGTGGTGCGCCTGCGCCGCGCGGCGAGCACCGAAAGGCTGGGCAAGACCGCGGATGCGCTGGCGATGCTCGACGACCTCGCGCGCGACACGCCCGGCCAGCCCGAGGCGCCGACCATGCAGGGCGACATCCTGCGGTCGCAGAAGCGGTTCAGCGATTCGGTCGCCGCCTATGACCGGGCCATCGCCATGCTGCCGAAGCCGCCGCCGCGCGCGTCCTGGCCGCTGTTCTACAGCCGCGGCATCTCGCTGGACCGCGCGCATGTCTGGGCGCGGGCCGAGGCCGATTTCATGACCGCGCTCGAGCTCCAGCCCGACCAGCCGATGGTGCTCAACTACCTGGGCTATTCGTGGACCGAGCAGGGCCGCAACCTGCCGCGCGCGCGCGACATGGTGGAGCGGGCGGTGCAGCAGCGGCCGAACGACGGGGCGATCACCGACAGCCTGGGCTGGGTGCTGCTGCGCCAGGGGGATGTGAGGGGCGCGATCAAGTATCTGGAGCGGGCGGTGGAGCTGGAGCCGGAGGACCCGACGATCAACGGCCATCTGGGCGACGCCTATCTTGCCGCCGGGCGCAAGATCGAGGCGCAGTTCCAGTGGCGGCGGGCGCTGAACCTGAAGCCCGAGGCCGACGAGGCGACGAAGCTGCAGGCCAAGCTGCGCGAGTCGGGCGACACCGCCGAGCCCTGACGCGTGCTGAGCGAGTTCGCGCCGGCCAAGGTCAACCTGTACCTGCATGTGACGGGCAGGCGGGCGGACGGCTACCATCTGCTGGACAGCCTGGCCGTGTTTCCGGCGGTGGGCGACGTGGTCGGCCTTGCGCCCGCCGACGGGCTGTCGCTGTCGCTCGATGGCCCCTTCGCCGCCGGCCTCGCGGCCGGGTCTGACAATCTGGTTCTGCGCGCCGCCCTTGCGCTGGCTGCCCGGGCCGGCATCGCGCCGGCGGGCGCGCTGCGGCTGACCAAGAACCTGCCGGTTGCCTCCGGCATCGGCGGCGGCTCGGCCGATGCGGCCGCGGCGCTGCGGCTGCTGGCGCGCGCCTGGTCCGTGCCGCCGGCCGACGCCGGGCTTGCGCTCGGCCTCGGGGCCGACGTTCCGGTGTGCCTGGCCGGGCGGGTGTGCCGGATGCAGGGCGTGGGCGAGATCCTGCTGCCCGGCCCGGCGCTGCCCGCCTGCGGCATGGTGCTGGTCAATCCCGGCGTCGCGGTCGCGACCCCGGCCGTGTTCAGGGCCCGCACCGGTGGCTTCAGCCCGCCCGCCGTGCTTCCCGCCGCGTGGGCGGATGCGGCGGCGATGGCGGCGACGCTGGGGCAGCTGGCCAACGACCTGGAGCCCGCCGCGATCGGCCTGGCGCCGGTGATCGGCGCGGTGCTCGCCGCGCTGCGGGCCACCCCCGGCGCGCTGCTGGCCCGCATGAGCGGGTCTGGCGCCACCTGCTTCGCGCTGTTCGCCGACGCGCCGTCGGCCGCCGCGGCGGCGGCGGCGCTGGCGCGGCCCGGCTGGTGGTGCTGGGGCGGAGGGGTTGCAGCCGCGCCGGCCGCCCCCTAATCAGAGGCCGCTTGGGGCGTAGCCAAGCGGTAAGGCAGCGGATTTTGATTCCGCCATTCGGAGGTTCGATCCCTCCCGCCCCAGCCACGGAGCCTGCTTGCACTTCGATGCCATCATCCTCGGCGCCGGCGCCGCCGGCCTGATGTGCGCGCTGACCGCCGGGCAGCGCGGGCGGCGCGTGCTGCTGCTGGACCACGCGGCCGAGCCGGGCCGGAAGATCCTGATCTCCGGCGGCGGGCGCTGCAACTTCACCAACCTGGAGGCCGGCGCCGACCGCTTCGATTCGGCCAATCCGCATTTCTGCCGCGCCGCGCTGGCCCGCTACACCCAGCACGACTTCCTGGCCCTGGTGGCGAAGCACGGCATCGCCTGGCACGAGAAGACGCTGGGACAGCTGTTCTGCGACGGCTCCGCGCGGGCGATCCTGCGCATGCTGCTCGACGAATGCGCGGCCGGCGGCGTCGATCTGCGCCTGTCGCATCGCGTGACCGGCGTGTCCCGCGCGACGGATTTCCGCGTCGAGACCGACCATGGCGGGTTCACCGCGCCCGCGCTGGTGCTGGCGACCGGCGGGCTGTCGATCCCCAAGCTGGGCGCGACCGGGCTCGCCCACGACATCGCCGGGCGGTTCGGCCTGGCGCTGACCGGCGTGCGGCCGGGGCTGGTGCCGCTGACCTTCGCCGGCGAGGCGCTTGCGCTGATGCAGCCGCTGGCCGGCGTCGCGCTCGACGTGGTGGCCGCGGCCGGGGGCAAGGCGTTTGCCGAGGCGATGCTGTTCACCCATCGCGGGCTGTCCGGCCCCGCCATCCTCCAGGCCTCGACCTTCTGGCGCGCGGGCGCGCCGGTTGCGATCGACCTGCTGCCCGGGAAGGATGCGGGCGGGCTGCTGATCGCCGGCAAGCAGGCCCGCCCCAATGCCGGGCTGCGCGGCGTGCTGGCGGAATTGCTGCCGCAGCGGCTGGCCCAGGCGCTGGCGGCCCGCCACGGCGACGGGCCGGTGGGGCAAATGCGCGACCAGGCCCTGTCGGAGATCGGGGCGGAGCTGAAGCGCTGGCAGCCGGTGCCGTCGGGCAGCGAGGGCTATGCCAAGGCCGAGGTGACCGCCGGCGGGATCGACACCGCCGGCCTGTCGCAGCGCACGATGGCGGCGCGGCAGGTGCCCGGGCTGTTCGCGATCGGCGAGGCGGTGGATGTCACCGGCTGGCTCGGCGGCTACAATTTCCAGTGGGCCTGGTCGAGCGGGTGGTGCGCGGGGCAGGCGCTGTGAACTGATGAGGCCAGTCGCGGAAGGACCTGATCCGTGCGTCGTGTCGCCGAATCGCGGCTGTTGCCACCCCTCCGCCATCCCCGCCCACAAGGGGAGGGGCGGTCATCGGGGGGCGTTTTCCAGCTTGGGTCAGCTCGCGAAAATTTCCGTCTCCCCTTCGATCTTCGCCGGGTCGAGCTCCATGCCCAGGCCCGGCCGGTCGATCGCGAAGATCTCGCCGTTCACCGGCTGCGCCGGGGTGGCCAGGAAGTGCTGGTGGATGGCGTTCCACTTGACCAGGTATTCCTGCCACGGCGTGTGGATCGGCGACTGCGCCAGCGAGAAGGCGATGCCGGCGTTGCTGGAATGGCCGTGCGGGATGACGATGAGGTCGTGCGCGGTGGCGAGCGCGGTGATCTTCATGGTCTCGGAAATGCCGCCGCACCAGTAGATGTCGGGCTGCAGGATATCGAGCGCCTGCGCGTCCACGAAGCGGCGGAAGCCCCAGCGGGTGTATTCGTGCTCGGCGCCCGAGAGCGGGATCGAGACCTTGTCCTTGATCCGCCGGTAGCTGTCGATGCGGTCGGGCATGACGCATTCCTCGAGCCAGGCCGGGCGGTACTCGGCGATCCGCGACGCCAGCTCGATCACGTACGGCACGTCGAAGCTCTGCCAGCAGTCGAGCATGATCGAATAGTCCGGGCCGAGCGCGTCGCGCAGGGTGCGCACCAGCTCGACGTTCCTGCGCATTCCCTCGGCGCCGCTGGCCGGGCCGTGGCGGAAGAACCATTTCTGCGCCCGGAACCCTTTCGCCTGGTATTCCTGGCTGCGCGCCCGCACCCGGCCGGGGTCGAGCACGTCGAAGCCGAGCATGCTGGCATAGGCGGGCATGCTGTCGCGCACCGGGCCGCCGAGCAGCCGGTGGACCGGCTGGCCCAGCCAGCGCCCCTTGAGGTCCCACAGCGCGCAATCGACCGCCGAGATCGCCAGCATCGCGTCGCCCTGGCGGCCATGCACCATGATGCGGTGCATCTGGTCCCAGGCCTTCTCGTGCGCGATCGGGTCCATGCCCAGCAGGATCGGCCGCAGCGCATGGGCGACGATATAGGCCACCGCCTCCGGCACCGGGCCGGCGAGGCCGGTCACGCCGTCGTCGGTCTCGATCTGGACGAAGCAGGTCTCGATGCGGAAGGCGTCGGGCGCGACCTGGGCGCCGCCCGAATTGTTCGGCCGTCCGCGATACTCGGCGTAGATGTCGATCGGCTGCACCAGCCGCTCTTCCCAGAACGCGCCCTCGGTCCGCATCGTGCCCCGCACGCGCCGCAGCCGCACCGCCGTGATCTTCATGTCCGCCTCCCGCCTTGAGCCGGGCAAGCCTAGCAGATCGCCGGCTACTCCGCAGGCGGCTTGCGCAGCGCGGCGAGGATCTGGTCCTCCAGCTCCGGAGTCGGCCCGTCCATGACGCGGCCGGCCAGCATGCGCCGGGTCTTGCGCAGCTGGTCGAGGTAGTTGCGGCACATCCGGCAGAGGAACAGGTGGACGCGCACCGCGAGCTGCTCCCGCGGGGTCAGGACGCCTTCCTCGAAGTCGGTCGCGAGTTCGCTGACGTCACGGCAGGACAGCACCTGGGCCCCCAAAACTGGCGGTATGATTCGACTGGGTCGCATCACATGACGACTCTTTCATGAACCATGGCGTTACGCCAGCGGGCGCGTTAGGGTTCACTCCCGGCATACGCAATGACCCGTAATCCTGGCCCCGCGTCGGAGTTCGACTCCCCCGAGTTCCTCGCTGCCCTGCGCGGCGGGGACGAGCGCGCCTATCGCAAGCTGATCCGCCGCTTCCATGGCTCGCTGGTCGGCGTCGCCGGTTCCATCATCGGCAGCCGTGCCCAGGCCGAGGAGGTGGTGCAGGATGCCTGGCTCGCGGTCTATTCCGGCATCGGCCGCTTCGAGGGGCGCTCGAGCCTGGCGAGCTGGCTGTTCACCATCGTGCTGAACCGTGCCCGCACCCGCATCGTGCGCGAGCGGCGCATGGTGGCGCTGCCGGCGGTGCTCGACGGCATCCAGGGCGAGGAGCGTGCGGTGCCGGCATCCCAGTTCAGGGCCGACGGGCACTGGGTGGACCCGCCGCGGCTGTGGGACGAGCTGGACCCGGAGCGGCAGATCGGCGGGCGGCAGCTGTGGGACCACGTGCAGGAGATCATCCAGACCCTGCCGGCCGGCCAGAAGGCGGTGATCATCCTGCGCGACATCGAGGACCGGACCGCCGAGGAAGCCTGCACGCTGCTGGAGATATCGTCGGAGAATCAGCGCGTGCTGCTGCACCGCGCCCGCGCCCGGGTGCGCGCGGCGCTGGACGGGCTGACCGGCCAGGCCTCTTCGCGCCGCGCCGCCGCACCCGCGCAGCCCGGCCGGCCGCGCGGCGGCACGGCGCTGCGCCGGCTGGCCGGGGCGCTGGCGGGGGCGCTTTCCGGACTGCTGCGGCCAGGCTTGGCGGGCCCGCGGGCTTCGTGCTGAATGCCTGACCGGCCTGCGCCGCCATCGCGGCGTGCGGCGCAGGGGAGGGGAACGATCATGAAGCCACGCATCGCGGTAATGGGAGCCGGCGCCGTCGGCGGCTATGTCGGCGGGCATCTGAGCCGGCTGGGGCACGACGTGACCCTGATCGACCCCTGGCCCGAGCATGTCGAGGCAATTCGCGCCCGGGGCCTGGACCTGACCGGCATGACGGCCGAGGAATGCGTGGTTGTGAACGTGCCCACGATGCACCTGACCGAGGTGCAGGATTTCTCGAAGCAGCGCCCGATCGACATCGCCATCGTCTCGGTGAAGTCCTACGACACCGAATGGGCCACCACCATGATCGCCCAGTATCTCGCGCCGGGCGGCTACGTGGTCTCGCTGCAGAACTGCATCAACGAGGAGCGCATCGCCGCCATCGTCGGCTGGGGCCGCGTGGTCGGCGCCATCGCCGCGACGATCTCGGTCGATCTCTACGAGGCGGGGAGGATCCGCCGCACCGTGCCGCGCGGCGGGGCCAGCCACACGGTGTTCCGGGTGGGCGAGGTGCACGGACGGGTGACGCAGCGCGCCGAGCAGCTCGCGGCGATGATCGCGGAGATCGACAGCGTGAAGGTGACCACCAACCTGTGGGGCGAGCGCTGGTCGAAGCTGTGCGTCAACGGCATGCGCAACGGCGTCTCGGCCGCGACCGGGCTGCCGGGCAACGCGCTGGACCGCGACGAGACGGTGCGCCGCTTCTGCATCCGCCTGGGCGGCGAGGCGGTACGGGTGGGCCAGGCGCTGGGCTACAACCTGGAGCCGATCGGCAAGCTCGACCCCGAGCTGCTCGCGCGGGCCGGCGAGGGCGATGCGGCGGCGCTGGACGCCTGCGAGGGGATCATGATCGCCGGCTCCAACTCCGGCGCCCGCAGCGAGCTGCAGCGCCCCTCGATGGGGCAGGACATGCTGAAGGGGCGGCGCACCGAGATCGACTTCATGAATGGCTTCATCGCGGCCAAGGCGGCGGAGATCGGCCGTCCGGCGGGCGCCCACGCGGCGCTGACCGAGATCGTCAAACGTGTCTCGCGCGGGGAGCTGGCGGCGCGGCCGGAGAATGTCGCTGGCATAGCGTGAAACCTTGGCGCCGGGCGGCGCGCGCGCATTGACATCGCGCGCGGCGCGCCGCTTACACTCGGCAAGGCCGCGAAACCGGCAGTTCGGTCCGGCGATCGGAGACCTGTGAGATGACCCTGCGCACCATCCTGGCGGCACTGGCGCTGCTCGCCGTCCCGCTCGCGCCGCCGGCCCAGGCGCAGGGCAAGGACACGCTGACCATCGGCATGGCCCAGTTTCCGGCCAGCCTGAACCCGTACTACGACGCGCTGACCGTGAAGTCCTACACGCTGGGCTTCGGGATCCGGCCGATGACCGCCTTCGACAAGGACTGGAAGCTCGGCTGCCTGCTGTGCACCGAGCTGCCGACGCTGGAGAACGGGCTGGCGAAGTTCGAGGACCGGCCGGGCGGCGGCAAGGGCATGGCGGTGACGTTCAAGCTCAGGCCGGAGCTCAAATGGGGCGACGGCACGCCGGTGACGGCGAAGGACGTGCTGTTCACCTGGAACCTGGCGCGCGACCCGGCCGCCGGCGTCTCGAACGCGCATCCGTGGAGCCGCGCGACCGCGATCGACGCCGTCGACGACAAGACGGTGGTGATGCACCTGGACAGCGTGCGCGTGGACTACAACCAGTGGGACAGCCTGCTGCCGGCCCATATCGAGGCGCCGGTGTTCGAGAAGGCGGGCAACTACGCGGAATACCAGAAGCAGACCACGTTCAGCCGCGCGCCGGCCACGCCCGGCCTGTTCAACGGGCCCTACATGATCGCCGCCTACCAGTCGGGCGTGCAGGTGGTCATGGAGCCGAATCCGGCCTGGGCCGGGCCCAAGCCCGCGTTCAGGCGCATCGTGCTGAAGCTGATCGAGAACACCGCCGCACTGCAGGCCAACCTGCTGTCGGGCGACGTGGACATGGTGCCGGGCGAGGGGATCGGGCTGACCATCGACCAGGTGATCGCGCTGCGCAAGGCGAACCCCGACAAGTTCGAATACATCTTCAAGCCGAGCCTGACCTACGAGCATATCGACCTGAAGATCGAGAACCCGTTCCTGGCCGATATCCGCGTCCGCCGCGCGCTGCTGATCGCGATCGACCGGCAGACGCTGGTCGACCGGCTGTTCGAGGGCATGCAGCCGGTGGCCGATTCCTGGGTGAACCGGCTGGATCCCAACTTCTCGACCGGCATCTCGCGCTACCCGTACGATCCGAACCTGGCCCGCGCCATGCTGGCCGAGGCGGGATGGCGGCCGGGCTCCGACGGCATCTGCCGCAACGCCGGCGGCGACAAGCTGTCGCTGGAGATCAACACCACCGCCGGCAACCGGCTGCGCGAGCTGACCCAGCAGGTGCTGCAGAACATGTGGAAGGCGGCGTGCGTGGAGGTGACGATCCGCAACGAGCCCGCCCGCACGCTGTTCGGCGAGACGCTGAAGCAGCGCAAATACGCCGCGATGATCATGTATGCGTGGTCGTCGGGCGTGGGCGAATCGCCGCGCGGCACGCTGGGCAGCGACCGCATCCCGACGGCGGCCAACAACTGGGGCGGCAACAACGCCATCGCCTTCAACGACCCGGAGATGGACCGGCTGATCGGCCTGTCGGAGACCGAGCTCGACCCGGCGAAGCAGAAGACGATCTGGGCGGAGATGCAGAAGATCTACGTCGAGCAGGTGCGCGTGCTGCCGCTGTTCTTCCGCGCCGACGCCCATGTGATCCCGAAATGGCTGAAGGGCTTCACGCCCACCGGCCATGGCGACCTGTCGCCGCTGTACGTCGAGTCCTGGCACCCGGGCTAGGACGGGACGATGGGCGTGGCGGCGCTCCTGCGGCGTGCGGCCCTGGCGGTGGGGCTGCTGCTGGCCGGGCCGGCGCTGGCCAGGGACGAGCTGGTGATCGGCGTCGCCCAGTTCCCCTCGAGCATCCATCCCAGCATCGACCCCGAGGTGATCAAGGGCTACGTGCTGGGCTTCGCCTTGCGCCCGGTGACCGCCTTCCTGCCCGACGGGCCGAACAGCTGCATCACCTGCACCGAGCTGCCGACGCTGGAGAACGGGCTGGTGCGGATCGAGGCGCGGCCGGGGGGCAAGCCGGGCATGGCGGTGACGCTGAAGCTGCGGCCCGACCTGTTCTGGGGCGACGGGACGCAGGTGACCGCGTCCGACTTCGCCTTCACCGCGAAGGTGGGACACGATCCGGCCTCGGGCTTCGCCAACACCCGCATCTGGGGGCGTATCGAGCGCGTCGAGGTGATCGACGCGCTGACCGCCGTGTTCCATTTCGACGAGGTGACCGCACTCTATGACCGGCTGCCCTCGGCACTGCCCGAGCATGTCGAGGGGCCGGTCTACGCCGCGGCCGCGTCCGGCACCTACGGCAGGCAGAGCGCGTACAACCGGGCGCCGACCACGCCCGGGCTGTGGAACGGGCCGTACCGGCTGGCCGACTACCGTTCCGGCGCCTTGATCGTGCTGGAGCCGAACCCGGCCTGGAAGGGCAGGGCGCCGCAGTTCCGCCGGATCGTCGTGAAGTCGATCGAGAACACCGCCGCACTGCAGGCCAACCTGCTGTCGGGCGACGTGGACATGGCGCCGGGCGACGCGCCGGCGCTGACGCTCGACCAGGTGCTGCAGCTGCGCAGGCAGCAGCCGGACCGATTCAGCTACGTCTTCAAGCCGGCGCTGACCTACGAGCATGTCGACCTGGACCTGTCGAATCCGATCCTGCAGGACCTGCGGGTGCGCCAGGCGCTGCTGCATGCGATCGACCGCAAGACGATGGTGGACCGGCTGTTCGAGGGGTTCCAGCCGGTGGCGGACGGGTTCGTCAATCCGCTCGACCCGATGGTGGTGAAGGACCTGCCGCGCTACCAGTACGACCCGGCGCGGGCGCGGGCGCTGCTGGCGCAGGCGGGGTGGACCCCCGGCCCGGACGGGATCTGCCGCAACGCGCAGGGCCAGCGGCTGTCGCTGCCGTTCGGCACCACGGCGGGCAACCGGCTGCGCGAGTTGCAGCAGCAGGTGCTGCAGAACCAGTGGAAATCCGCCTGTGTCGAGGTGACGATCAAGAACGAGCCGGCGCGCACCTTCTTCGGCGAGACGCTCAAGCGCCGCCAGTTCGGCGGGCTGGCGCTGTATGCCTGGACCTTCTCGGTGAGCTATCCGCCGCGGCAGACGCTGGCGACGGACCAGATCCCCTCGGCTGAGAACAACTGGTCGGGCAGCAACTACATGGGCTTCCGCAGCGCGGCGATGGATGCGGCGATCCAGGTGGCGGAGAGCGAGCTGGACGGCGCCAAGCGGGCGGCGGCATGGCGGACGATGCAGATGATCTATGCCACCGAGCTGCCGGTGCTGCCGCTGTTCTTCCGCGCCGAGGCGTATGTGCTGCCCAGGTGGCTGAAGGGGCTGCGGCCCACCGGGACCACCGACTACAGCAGCCTGTGGTCGGAGGAATGGCGGTCGGAATGACCGCGCTGCTCGAGGTTTCGGGGCTGCGCGTCGCCTTTCCGCGCCCAGGCGGCGCGCGCGAGGTGGTCGGCGGCATCGGCTATGCCGTGGAGCCCGGGCGGACGCTGGGCGTGGTGGGCGAAAGCGGCTGCGGCAAGTCGGTGACCGCGCTGGCGCTGATGGGGCTGGTGCCGCCGCCGGGGCGGGTCGCGGGCTCGATCCGCTTCGAGGGGCGCGAGCTGGTGGGGCAGCCGGAAGCGGCGTGGCGGGCGCTGCGCGGCGACCGCATCGCCATGGTGTTCCAGGAGCCGATGACGGCGCTGAACCCGGTGATGACGGTGGGGCGGCAGATCGCCGAGGTGCTGGTGCTGCATGGCGGGCGCGACTGGCGCGAGGCCGGGGAGCGCGCGGTGGCGATGCTGGAGGCGGTCGGCATCAACTCGCCGCAGCAGCGCGCCCTGTCCTATCCGCACCAGCTTTCGGGGGGCATGCGGCAGCGGGCGATGATCGCCATGGCGCTGGCCTGCGAGCCGGCGCTGCTGATCGCCGACGAGCCGACCACCGCGCTCGACGTGACCATCCAGGCGCAGATCCTGGACCTGATGCTGGACCTGCAGGACCGGATCGGCATGGCGATCCAGTTCATCAGCCACAACCTGGCCGTGGTCTCGGAAATCGCGCATGAGATCATCGTGATGTATGCGGGGCGGATCGTGGAGCGGGCGCCGGCCGACGCGCTGTTCGACCGGCCGCTGCATCCCTACACGCAGGGGCTGATCGCGACGCTGCCGGACCCGAACCACCGGGTTGCGCGCCTGCCGGTGATCCCCGGATCGGTGTCCGGCCTCGACGTGCCGGGCTGCGCGTTCGCCGCGCGCTGCCCGCGCGCCGACGCAGGCTGCCGGGCGGCCGAGCCGCCGGCGGAGGAGCTGGCGCCCGGCCACTGGGCGGCCTGCTTCAAGGCCGGCACATGAGCGAGCTGATCGGGCTGGACAACATCAGCGTCCGCTTCCGCGTCGGCGGGGGCGGGCTGTTCGGCGGCCGCCCGCGGATGCTGCATGCCGCCGAGAAGGTGAGCTTCGCCATCGCCGCCGGCGAGACGCTGGCCCTGGTGGGGGAGAGCGGCAGCGGCAAGAGCACGCTGGGCAACGTGGTTGCGGGGCTGCAGGTGCCGACCAGCGGCCGGCTGCGCTTTCGCGGCAAGGTGCTGGACGCGGCGCTGTGGCCGGCGGCGCGGCGGGCGATCCAGATCGTGTTCCAGGACCCGTTCGGGGCGCTCGATCCGCGCATGCCGGTTTCCGCCATCGTGGCCGAGCCGCTGCGCATCCAGGGGAGTGCCACGGCCGAGCAGCGCCGCAACCGGGCCGCGGCACTGATCGCTCAGGTCGGCCTGCCGGGCGACGCGCTGAACCGCTATCCGCACGAGTTCAGCGGCGGGCAGCGCCAGCGGATCGCCATTGCCCGGGCGCTGGCGCCGTCGCCGGCGCTGATCGTGGCCGACGAGCCGCTGTCGGCGCTGGACGTGTCGATCCAGAGCCAGATCCTCAACCTGATGAAGGAGCTGCAGGAGGCGCACGGGCTGTCCTACCTGTTCATCAGCCACGATCTGGCGGTGGTGAACCATCTGGTGGACCGGGTGGCGGTGCTCTATCTCGGGCGGCTGGTGGAGCTCGCGCCGCGCGCGGCGCTGTTCGCCATGCCGTCGCACCCCTACACGCAGGCGCTGCTGAACGCGGTGCCGCGGATCGGGCGCAAGCGGCCGCGCGGGCAGACGATCAAGGGCGAGATGCCGAGCCCGCTGGCGCCGCCGCCGGGCTGCGTGTTCCATCCGCGCTGCCCGAAGGCGGCGGCGATCTGCCGGATCGAGGCGCCGGAGATGCTGGCGGCGCCGGGGCGGCCGGATCAGCTCTCGGCCTGCCATTTCAGGGAATAGCGGCATGACGCGCTTCATCCTGCGCCGGGTGGTGCAGACGCTGCTGGTGCTGCTGGCCATGTCGGTGGTGATCTACAGCCTGATCGGGCTGATGCCGGGCGACCCGATCGACATCATGATCGCGTCGAACCCCAACATCGCGCCCGACGTCGCGGCCAACCTGCGCCGGATCTACGGGCTCGATCAGCCGCTGATGCTGCGCTACTGGCACTGGCTGGTCTCGGCGCTGGGCGGTGACCTGGGCTATTCGCGCATCCATTCGCAGCCGGTGCTGCACATGCTGGTGCCGGCGCTGGCGCAGACCTGCAAGCTGATGATTGCCAGCTTCGTCGTCAGCGTGGTGCTGTCCTTCGCCCTGGGCATTGCCGCGGCGCGCAAGCCCGGGGGCGTGGTGGACGGGCTCGTCAGCCTGTTCGCCTTCGCCGGCATCTCGGTGCCGGTGTTCTGGCTGGCGCTGATGATGATCCTGGTGTTTGCCGTGGAGCTGCACTGGTTTCCGGCCAGCGGCATGGCGACCGTGGGCGATGGCGGGTTCCGCGACCAGCTGCGCCACCTGGTGCTGCCGGTGGCGACCCTGTCGCTGGCGACCACCGGCGGGTTCACCCGCTACGTGCGCGCCAGCATGATCGAGGTGATGCGGCTCGACCTGGTGCGCACGGCGCGGGCCAAGGGGGCGGGCGAGTGGCGGGTGGTGATGGTGCACGCCTTCCGCAACGCGCTGATCCCGGTGGTGACGATCATGGCGCTGAGCTTCGGGGTGCTGTTCAACGGGGCGCTGCTGACCGAGACGATGTTTGCCCAGCCCGGCATGGGCAAGATGATCTACGACGCCATCCTCGGCAACGACTTCAACCTCGCCTTGTCGGGCCTGCTGTTCGCGACGCTGGTGACGCTGCTGTCCAACCTTGCGGCCGACCTCGCCTATGGCTGGCTCGATCCGCGGATCGCGCTGCAGTGAGCGGGCTTGCCGCCAGCCCCTGGCAGCTGCGCTGGCGCCGGTTCCGCCGGCACCGGACGGGGATGGCCAGCCTGGGGGTGCTGGTGCTGCTGGTGCTGTTCGCGCTGGCGGCGTTTCCGATGCAGTGGTTGCTGGGGCTCGATCCCAGTGCCACCGACCTGTTCGCGCGGTTCGAGGCGCCTTCGGCGAGGCACTGGCTGGGCACCGACGATGCCGGGCGCGACGAGCTGATCCGGCTGATGGTGGGGGGGCAGGTCTCGCTGCTGGTGGGGCTGCTGGCGACCGGGATCGGGGGGGTGATCGGGCTCGTGATCGGGGTCTGCGCCGGGTATTTCGGCGGGCGGCTCGATGCCGTGCTGATGCGCTTCACCGACGGGATGATCGCGCCGCTGCTGCTGCTGCTGCTGATCGTGCTGGGGGCGATCGACCTGACCAAGCTGGGCTTTCCAGCGACTTCGCGCGGTCGGGCGCGGCCGGGTTTCTGGCGGATCGTGATCATCATCTCGATCGTGGACTGGACGGCGATCGCGCGGCTGGTGCGCGCGCGGCGACGCTGGCATCAAGGACCGCGACTACGTCCGCGCCGCGCCGGCCTCCGGCGCGGGGCCGGCCTATGTGATGGTGGCGCACATCCTGCCGAACATCGCGACCCCGATCATCGTCGCCTTCACGCTGACGGTGGGGCGGGTGATCCTGTTCGAGAGCGTGCTGTCGTTCCTGGGCTTCGGCATCGTGCCGCCGACGCCGTCCTGGGGGAACATGCTGAACAATGCGCAGGAGCTGATCACCTCGGCCCCCGCGCTTGCCATCTATCCCGGCCTGCTGATCTTCGTGACCGTCATTGCCGTGAACTTCCTCGGCGACGGGCTGCAGCACGCCTTCGACCCGCGGTCGGAGAAGTAATGCGGGCGGCGTGAATGGCCGGTTCTTCCTGCCATTCACGCCGCCCGTATCGCGCGCCGGGTTGGCGGGCGGCGGCGCGCAAGGCGGGATCTATACGAACGGTCATCCTTGATGGCCGTTCGTATGATCAGGCCTTCGGCTTCGCGCTTTCGAGCACGAACCGCACCCCCGCCGTGGCGAGGCCGCCGGAGACGCCGACCGGGGTGCCGTCGGCGCGCCAGCAGGCCGCGCCCGTCATGCTGCCGTCGTCGTTGAAGCCGATGGCGTTCATGCCGCCGGCGACGGTGGGCATGACGGCGACGTCGTGGCCGCGGGCGGCGAGGCCGTCGCGCACGTCCTCGGGGATGCCGCGTTCGACTTCGAGAGCGACGCCCTCGGTCCAGATGCGGGGGGCCTCGACGGCTTCCTGGAGCGACATGCCGTGGTCGATGATGTTGATCACGGCCTGCATGGCGCTGGGGAAGATCTTCTTGCCGCCGGGCAGGCCGAGGGCGAAGCGGACCTTGCCGTCCTTGAGGCCGATGGTGGGCGACATCGAGGTGGTGACGCGCTTGCCGGGCGCGATCGACAGTGCCGCGCCGGGGCGGGGGTCGAAATTGTGCATGTAGTTGTTGGGGATCATGCCGGTGCCGGGGACGATGTAGCGGGCGCCGAACAGGTTGTTGATCGTTTGCGTGCTGGCGACCACGTTGCCGTTTGCGTCGGCGGTGGTGAGGTGGGTGGTGTTCTTGCCCTCGCCGGGGGTGACGCCGGCGGCCCATTTCCTCGAGTGCAGCATGTCGATCTCGGCGCGGCGGCTTGCCGCGTAGTCGCGCGAGGTGATCCGGGCGACGGGGACGTTGAGGAAGTCCGGGTCGCCGGTGCCTGCGGCGCGGTCGGCGAAGGCGATGCGCAGCGCCTCGGCGATCAGGTGGCAGGTGTCGGTGGTGCCGAAGCCGAGGGCCTTGAGGTCGAACCCTTCGAGGATGGCGAGCATCTGGGCGACGTGGATGCCGGAGGCGGCGGGCGGCGGGGGCATCACCACTTCCCAGCCGCGATAGGTCATGCGGATGGGCTCGCGGATGCGCGGCGTGTAGGTGGTGAGGTCCTGCTGGGAGACGTAGCCGCCGTGGCTGGCCATGTGGGCGGCGAGCGCGTCGCCGAGCGGGCCGCCGTGCAGCGCCTTGGCGCCGTCCTGCGCGATCAGGCGCAGCGCGTCGGCATAGTCGCCCTGGACCAGCTTCTCGCCGGCCTTGAGGGGGGTGCCGCCGGGCATCAGGCGGTCGGAAATGAGCTTGTCGAGCGCGAGGTCGGGGGCCGCGGTGACGATGCAGTCGTGCAAATAGGGGGTGACGGCGAAGCCGCGGGAGGCGTGGCGGATGGCCGGCTCCATCACGTCGGCGAGCGGCATGGTGCCGAACTTCTCCAGCGCCAGGCACCAGGCGAGCAGCGAGCCGGGGGCGGCGACGGAGCTCGGGCCGAGGACGTTGGCGCGGTCGGTGGTCTCGTAGTTCTCGGGGCTGCCGCCGGGGACGGGATTGTACATGTCGGGGCGGCCGGCCAGCGGCACCGCGCTCATGCCGTCGATGATGGTGTGGGTGCCGTCCGCGGTGCGGATATGGGCGGTGCCGCCGCCGATCAGGCCGATCATCATCGGCTCGACGACGGTCAGCGTGAACTGGGTGGCCACCGCGGCGTCGATGGCGTTGCCGCCGGCGGCGATGATCTCGGCACCCGCGGCCGAGGCCAGCGGGTGGTTGCTGACGACCATGCCGCGCGAGCCCATGGCGGGCGCCTTCTCGGTGCGGAACGTGACCGCGTTGGCGATGCGCGGGGCGACGTCGTTCATGGGTTTGCCTCCTGGCTGACAGGGCAGCGTGCCACGCGCGCCGGGGCCGGGCAATTTCCTCCGTGCAAGCGCGATGCGGCCCTGGCATGCTTTGCGCACGCGGCCGGCAGAGCCGCACTGGAACGCAGGAGCAACGGGGAATGAGACGTCGCCATCTGCTGGCCGGGGCCGCCGCCCTCGCCGCGGGCCGCCATGCGCTGGCCCAGCCTTCCGTGGGCGGGAAGGCCAGGACGCTGATCCACGTGCCGCAGGCGAGCATCGCCAGCCTCGACCCGGTATGGACCACCGCGGTGGTGACGCGGAACTTCGCGCATATGGTGTTCGAGACGCTGTACGGCCGCGACGAGCGGCTGGACCCGCAGCCGCAGATGGTCGCGGGGCATGTGGTGGAGGACGGCGGCCGGCGCTGGACGATGACGCTGCGCGACGGGCTGCGCTTCCATGACGGCACGCCGGTGCTGGCGCGGGATTGCGTGGCCTCCATCCGGCGGTGGATGCGGCGCGACCCGATCGGGCAGACCATCGCCGCGCGGCTCGACGCGCTGGAGGCGAAGGACGACCGGACGCTGGTGTGGCGACTGTCCAAGCCGTTTGCTTCCCTGCCCTACGCGCTGGCCAAGACGCAGCCGAGCCCGGTGATCATGCCCGAGCGACTGGCCAGCACCGATCCGTTCAAGCAGGTGCCGGACATCGTGGGCAGCGGGCCGTTCCGCTTCGTGGCCAACGAGTACGTGGCCAGCACGCGGCTGGTGTGCGCGCGCAACGAGCAGTACCAGCCGCGGCCGGAGCCGGCGAGCTATGCGGCGGGCGGCTATCGCGTGCTGGTGGACCGGGTGGAGTGGCAGTTCATCCCCGACCCGGCGACCGCGAGCAACGCGCTGGCGGCGGGCGAGGTCGACTGGGTGGATTCGCCGCTGCCCGACCTGCTGCCGATGCTGCGCAAGGCGCCGGGGGTGACGGTGGGAGTGCTGGACAATTTCGGCACCTTCGGCGCGCTGCGGCCGAACCACCTGCACGGGCCGACCGCCAATGCGGGCATCCGCCGCGCGATGCTGGCCGCGATCGACCAGACCGAGATGATGACGGCGGCGATGGGCGACGACAGCACGCTGTATCGCGCGCCGGTCGGGTATTTCCTGCCCGGCACGCCCTCGGCCAACGAGGCGGGGATGGAGAACGTGCGGCGGCGGGCGAGCGCCGACGCGGTGAAGGCGATGCTGAAGGCGGCCGGCTATGGCGGCGAGCGGATCGTGCTGATGCACCCGACCGACCAGAGCTTCTACAACGCCTTCTGCCTGGTGGCGGTGCAGGCCTTCCGGCGGGTGGGGCTGAACATCGAGGACCAGTCGATGGACTGGGGCACGGTGGTGCAGCGCCGGACCAGCAAGGAGCCGCTGGAGAAGGGCGGCTGGTCGGTGTTTCCCTCGGGCTTCCCGGCCGCCGAGTACCGGGACCCGATCTTCGCCACCAACATCCGCGGCAATGGCGGCGAGGCCTGGTTCGGCTGGCCCAGCGACGAGAAGGTGGAGGCGATGCGCACCGCCTGGATGGACGGCACGGATGCGGGCGCGCTGAAGCGGCTGGATGCCGAGATCCAGGCCCGCGCGTTCGAGACGGTGCCGTTCATCCCGCTGGGCCAGTACCTGCCGCCGGCGGCGTGGCGGTCGAGCCTGAAGGGGCTGCTGAAGGGCCCGGTGCCGGTGTTCTGGAACGTGGAGAAGGCGTAGGGCGCCTCAATACGCCGGGTAGGTCCTCGGGTAGGTGACCTGATCGGCCGGGCCGGGCGGGGAGGGGGGGCCCTTCTTGCCGCAGGCGGCGAGGGCCACGGCGAGGACCAGCGCGAGCGCGAGCCGCCTCATGCCAGCGCCTTCAGCCAGCGTGCCGCCTGGGCGGCGACGTTGGCGGGGGCGGTGCCGCCGTAGCTGGTGCGCGAGGCGACCGAGGCCTCCACCGTCAGCACGCCGTAGATCTCGGCGGTGATGCCGGGCTCCTCGGCCTGCATTTCGGCCAGGGTGAGATCGGCGAGGTCCACCCCGCGCGCCTCGGCCCTGGCAACCAGCCGGCCGGTGACGTGGTGGGCGCTGCGGAAGGGCAGCTTGAGGACGCGGACCAGCCAGTCGGCGAGATCGGTGGCGGTGGCGAAGCCGGAGCCGGCGAACTCGCGCATGCGAAGGGTGTCGGGCACCATGTCGCGCACCATGCCGGCGATCGCGGCCAGGCTC
>JBGAIK010000039.1:0-28567 GCA_044225615.1 Acetobacteraceae bacterium
CGGGCGGGGCTCTGCTCGACGGCGGTGACCTGGGCGCCGGCCAGGGCAAGCTGCGCGGTCTTGCCGCCGGGCGCCGCACAGAGATCGGCGATCCGCTCGCCCGGCTGCGGCGCCAGCAGCCGCGCCGGCAGGGCGGCGGCGGCGTCCTGCACCCAGAAATTGCCCTGGGCATAGCCGGGCAGCTCGGTCACCCGCGTCCCGGCGGGGTAGCGCCAGGAGCCGGCGGGCAGCTCGGTCCCACCCTCGGGCGCGGCGGCGCCGGGACGCAGCGTGAGGTCGAGCGGCGCCTCTTGCTGATGCGCCGTCGCGATCGCCCGGGCATCGCCGCCCCAGGCGGTCCAGAGCCAGGCGGGCGTGTCGAGCCGCGGCGAATCGATGCCTTCCAACGCGGCCGCGCCGGCCTCGGCCACGCGCCGCAGCACCGCGTTCACCAGCCTGGCGAACGGATCAAGCCGCTTGCTGCGCGCCAGCGCCACCGCGGTCGCGACGGCGGCATGGGCCGGCGTGTCGAGCAGCAGCAGCCCGGCCGCGCCGATGCGCAGCACGTGGCGCACCGGCGGCGGCGGCGCCTTGGCCAGGAACGGCTCCAGCACCGCGTCGAGCGAGCCGGCCCGGCGCAGCACCGCGGCGGCGAGGCGGTGGGCGGCGGCGCGGTCGCGGGTGTCGAGCTTCGGCAATCCCGCGAGCGCCTCCTCCAGCGTGCGGCGGCGATCGAGGACCGCCGTCAGCAGATCGAAGGCGGCTTCGCGGGTGGGATCGCTCATGCTGTTTCCGGGCTGCGTGGAGCGGTGGTGGAGCTGAGGGGAATCGAACCCCTGACCTCCTCATTGCGAACGAGGCGCTCTCCCAACTGAGCTACAGCCCCGGTCCACGCGAAACGGCGCAATCGCGCCGGTGGGCGCCGTTTCGCGCACCCGGCCGGTCAAGTCAAGCGCCGGCTAAGCTTCCCTGACGTTCCACGGATAGGGGGCCAACCCCTGCAGCACGCCCGTGATCCGCTTGCTGAAATAGGTCTTGATGTAGAACTGGCCGAGCGGAATGGTCGCCACCTCGTCGAGTGCGAGCCTTGCAGCCTCCTGCGCCAGGCGCTTCTGCTCGCCCGCGTCGCTCGCCGCCGCCCAGGCCAGCGCCAGCTGCTCGGCCTTCTCCGACGTCCACCAGCCGAACCAGCCCCTGGCGCCGCGGCCGCGCACCAGCTCGGAGACCGCCGGGTTGGACCAGCCGGGGGCGGAGCCGGTGGTGTGGAAGATGCTCCAGCCGCCCTTCTCCACCGGCTCGCGGCTGGCACGGCGCTGCACCACCGTGCCCCAGTCGCTCTCCTGCAGCTCCACGTTCATGCCGATGCGCTTCAGCAGATCGGCGGTGACCTGGCCGAGCGGGCCGATATCGGGGAAATCGGTCGGGTTGATGATCACCACCTTCTCGCCCGCATAGCCCGCCTCCTTCAGCGCCTTGCGCGCGGCGTCCTGGCTGCCGGGCATCAGCTCCGCCTCGTCGCGGTAGTACGGGGTGGATTTGGCGTAGAGCGAGCGGCAGGTGGTCCACAGCGTGGTGTCGTCGCCGCGGGCGGCGCGCATGTAGTCCTCCTGGTTCACCGCCAGGCGGACGGCGCGGCGCAGCGCCACGTTGTTGAAGGGCGGCTGCAGGTGGTTCAGCCGCATGATCGCGAGCCGGCCGGACGGATCGGCGATCTGGCCCTGGAGCTTCGCGTTCTTCGCCAGCAGCGGCAGCAGGTCGGGGGCCGGCCGCTCCCACCAGTCCATCTCGCCGTTCATCAGCGCCGCCGCCGCCGTCGCCGGATCGGGGATGATGCTCCATTCCACGCGCTGGAAATGCGCCACCTTGCCGCCGGTCGCCCAGTCCGACGGCTCGGCGCGCGGCACGTAGGCGTCGTTGCGCTCATAGACCACGCGGCTGCCCGAATTGTACTCGGACGCGACGAAGCGGTAGGGGCCGGAGCCGACCACCTCGCGGATCTGCGTCATCGCATCGGTATTGGCCAGCCGCTCCGGCATGATGAAGGGGACCGAGGATTCCGGCTTGGCAATCGCATCGAGCAGCAGCGCGAAGGGGCGGGAGAGGCGGATCACCACGCTGCGGTCGTCCGGGGCCTCCCAGGCCTCGACATGGTCGGCCATCAGCTGGCCGAACGCATCGCGCTTCGACCAGCGCTTCAGCGAAGCCACGCAGTCCACGCCGCGCACCGGCGTGCCATCGTGAAATTTCAGCCCCTCGCGCAGCCGGAACGTCCACCGCCGACCGTCGGCCGAGACCTCGTGCCCTTCCGCCATCTGCGGCCGCGGCTCAAGCCTGCTGTTGGCGGAATAGAGCGTGTCGAACACGTAGTAGCCATGCTCGTTGGTCACCGTCGCCGTGGTCCAGATCGGGTCGAGCACGGAGAGATTGGCCTGCGGGATGAAGCGCAGGGTTGAGGGCTTGGGCTGGGCGATGGCGGGTGAGGCAAGCAGGCTGGCGGCGCTGGCCTGGAGCATTGCGCGACGGCGCATGGCGTGGGTCTCCCTGGACGTTATGGTTGGGGCCAGGATAGCCGCCCCGGCGCGCGGGTTGAAGCATCCGGCGTTCCGGCCGATGCTGACGCCAACATCTGGAGGAGCAGGCCATGAACGATGCCACCCCGGCCGCGGGCTTCCCGCTGCCCGCGACCGACCTCGCCGGCGCCGGGCTGCGGGCGGAGCAGATCGCCCGGCTCGAAGCGCTGATCGGCAGGCACATCGCCGACGGCATCTATCCCGGGGCACAGATCGCCATCGCCCGCCACGGCAAGCTCGCCCACTTCAAGTCGTTCGGCCAGGCCGCTCTCGGGCGCCCGGCCACGGACGACAACCTGTGGCTGCTCTACTCCAACACCAAGGTGGTGACCGCCGCGGCACTGTGGGTGCTGGCCGAGCAGGGGGCGTTCCGCTTCACCGACCCGGTTTCGATGCATGTCCCCGAGTTTGCCCGCAACGGCAAGAAGGACATCTCGATCCTCCAGGTGATGACCCATCGGGGCGGCTTCCCCAACGGGGTGGTGACCGCCGAGGCGTGGGAGGACCATGACGCGATGAAGCGCATGGTCTGCGACTACACGCTGGAATGGTCGCCCGGCTCGCGGCTCGTCTATCACGGCGCCTCGGCCCACTGGACGGCCGCGGTGCTGATCGAGGCGGTGACCGGGCGGGATTTCCGCGACGTGGTGCGCGAGACGGTGACGGCGGCGATGGGGCTGGAGAACGAGATCGTCGTCGGCATGACCAGCCAGGCCCAGCACGACCGGGCGGCGGACATGCACGAGCCGGGCGGCAACGGCGTGGTGCCGATCGCCGACAACAACAGCGCGGCCTTCCGCAAGGCGGGCGTGCCGGGCGGCGGCGGCTATGCGACGGCCCGCGCGATGGCGGCCTTCTACCAGATGATGCTGAACGGCGGCGAGCTTGCCGGGCGGCGCGTGGTGGGCAAGCGGGTGCTGGAATACGCGATCCGGCCGTGGACCGGCGACATGGTGGACGGCTACATGGGCATGCCGATGCATCGCGGCATCGGCCCGCATCTGCGCGGCACCACCGAGACCATCCGCGGCCTCGGCAGCTTCGCCCATCCCGGCACCTTCGGCCATGGCGGCGTCGGCAGCTCGTATTGCTGGGCCGACCCGGAATCGGGCGTGTCCTTCGCCTACCTGACCAATTGCCGCGTGCCCGACCCCTGGCACAGCCAGCGTCTGGACCTGGTGAGCAATTTCGTCCATTCGGCGATCGCATAGTTTGCAGGGAGGACAAGGATGAGACCTGTCGCGGCGACCGCATTGTCGGCGCTTGTCGTATTGCCGCTGCTGACCGCCTGCCAGACGCAGGAGCAGACCGGCGCCCTGGTGGGCGCGGGCGGCGGGGCGCTGGCCGGCGGCCTGATCGGTGGCGCCATCGGCGGGCGCGGCGGGGCGGCGATCGGCGCGCTGCTCGGGGGCGCGGCCGGCCTGTTCGCCGGCAGCATGATCGGCCGCCAGCTCGACGAGCAGGACCGCGCACGGGCCGAGGCGGCGACGCGCCGGGTGCTCGACGAGCCGGTCTACTATTCCAGCCCCGCCGCCATGACTGCGCCGCCGCCGCGCCCGGTGTCCTGGACGTCGGCCAAGAACGCCAGCACCCGCGGCGTTGCGCAGGTGACCCAGGTGTCGAAGAACGCCGATGGCGGCGAGTGCCGGATGGTGCGCGAGACGGCCTATATCCAGGGCCGCGAGGTGGTGCAGGACACGCGCTACTGCCGCGGACGGGACGGGCAGTGGCGCGGGGCCTGATCCCGCACCATCACCATCCCGGCCAGATCATGATTGGTTCAAGTCAAACCAATCATGATCTGGCAAGCCATTGTCGGATCGCGGGATTCACGCTTGCCGGCCTTCGGCCTCCAGCGAGCACGCTCAGACCACCGGCGAGGCGCCGCCATCCATGTTGATGGCCGTCCCGGTGGTGAAGCCGGCCAGTTCCGAGCACAGGAAGCAGGCCATGGCGGCGAACTCCTCCGCCTTGCCGATGCGGCCGAGCGGGATGTTGGCGGCCATCTTGGCGGTAAACGCCTCGTAGGGGTCGTTCGACCCGGAAGACCGGTGCCGGCGCACATGCTGGTCGGAATCGATCAGGCCCACCAGCATCCCGTTGACCAGGATGTTGTGCGGCGCCCCTTCCTTCGACAGCACCTTCATGAACGCCATGCCGGCGGCGCGCGAAACCGCGGTGGGCGCCCCGTTGCCGGCCGGTGCCTTGGCGCCGAGGTTCAGCACGTTGATGATCCGCCCCCAGCGCCGCTCCTGCATGCCGGGCCACACCAGGCGCACGAAGCGGATGGCAGCGAACAGCTTCAGGTCCAGATCCTCCTGCCAGATCGCGTCGGTGATCTGGCCCGACGGCATGGCCCGCGAGATGCCGGCATTGTTGATCAGGATATCGACCTTGCCGAAGGCGGCCATGATCGCGGCATGGGTCTCGGCGATCGAATCGGCCTTGGCCACGTCGCACTGGAAGGTCTCGACCCGGCCGACGGCGGTGGCAGCCACGCTCGCCCTGGCCGCGGCCAGGCCGGCCGGGTCACGGGCCAGGATGGCGACGTCGGCGCCGGAGGCGGCGAACTCGCGTGCCATCGCAAGGCCGAGCCCCTTGCTGGCGCCGGTGATGATGGCGGTGCGGCCGTCGAGGCGGACGTCCATGGCGGTTCTCCCTTGTGATGCGCGCGACTGTGGGCGACGGTGGCCGGGCCGGCAAGCCGGCGGCCTTTCCGCCATTGCCGCGAACGGAGCCCCGCAATGCAGCTCGTCGACAGTATCGCCGCCCGCCACGCCGAACTGACCGAATGGCGCCGCGACTTCCACGCCCATCCGGAAATCGGCTACGAGGAGGTGCGCACCAGCGGCCTCGTCGCGGAGCGTCTGCGGTCCTGGGGCATCGAGGTCCATACCGGCTTCGGCAAGACCGGCGTGGTCGGCGTCATCCACGGCCGCCCCGGCAACCGCAAGATCGGCCTGCGCGCCGACATGGACGCGCTGCCGATGCCGGAGCTGAACGACTTCGCGCATCGCAGCACCATTCCCAATCGCATGCATGCCTGCGGCCATGACGGCCACACCACCATGCTGCTCGGCGCCGCCCGACATCTGGCCGAGACCCGAAACTTCTCCGGCACGGTTCACCTGATCTTCCAGCCTGCCGAGGAGGGGCTGACCGGGGCGGCGGCGATGCTGCAGGACGGGCTGTTCGCGCAGTTTCCCTGCGACGAGGTCTACGGCATCCACAATGCCTCGCACCTGCCGCTCGGCACCGCCGCCATTCGCCCGGGCACGGTGCTGGCGGCGGTGGACTATTTCAACCTCACGCTGACCGGGCGCAGCACCCATGCCGCGGCGCCGCATATGGGGCTCGATCCGCTGCCCTGCGCCGTCCAGATCTACACCGCGCTGCAGAACCTGGTCAGCCGCCGGATGGACCCGCAGGACGTGGTGGTGCTCTCGATCGGCCAGTTCCATGCCGGCACGTCGCAGATCGTCATTCCCGAGACGGTGGAGCTCGCCGGCACCATCCGCACCCTGAAGCGCGACACCCGCCAGGCGATGGACAAGCTGTTCCACCAGACCGTGCAGGGCATCGCCGCCGCCCACGGCGTGGAACTGGCGCTCGACTACCGCCGCTCCTACCCGCCCACGATCAACACGGTGGAGGAGGCGCATGCCTTCGAAGCGGCGTGCCGCGGCGTGGTCGGGGACGCGCTGATCAAGACCGACCTGCCCTCGCTCACCGCCGGCGAGGATTTCGCCTACTACCTGGAGAAGACTCCCGGCGCCTTCCTGCTGCTGGGCCAGGCGGCACCGGGGCACAACACGGCACCGGTCCATAACGGCCGCTACGATTTCAACGATGCCCTGCTGCCGATCGGGGCGAGCTGCTTCGTGCGGCTGGTGGAGCAGCAGCTCGGCGGGGAATAGCAAGAAGGATCCGCCACGGAGACACAGAGGCGCAAGCGTTGACCTGCTTCTCCGTGTCCCCGTGCCTCCGTGGTGAAGCTTCCTACTCGTCCAGGATCGGCACAAACCCGCCAAAGATCATGCGCTTGCCGTCGAACGGCAGGTCGCCCATTTCCTTCATCCGCGGGTCCTCCATGATCCGCTTCATGCCGGCGTTGCGGACCTCCTTCGAAGGCCATTCGATCCAGCTGAACATGACGACCTCACCCTCCCCGGCCTGCACGGCGCGGCGGAAATCGGTCAGCTTGCCGTCGGGCACGTCGTCTTCCCAGGCTTCCACCATGCGGACCGCGCCGAATTCCTTGAAGAGCGGCAGCGCCTTGCGGGCGTGCTCCAGGTATCGCGCCTTGTTCCCTTCGGGCACGGCGAGCACGAAACCGTCGATATAGCGCATCGGAGTCCTCCCTGCGTTCCAGCGGCACGTGGCACCTGCCGCGCCGGAGGCAACGCCAGGGGCTTCACGGGGTTGCGGGCACGGCGGATCACGCATTGCGCTCGGCCCCATCCGGGCTACCATCACGCCGCAACATCGGGAGCGAACGGGGCATGAACGACGCGGGGGGCACGCAGGCGCGCTTCACCAGCCTGACGCCGATGTTCAGCCCGCGCTCCGTCGCCGTGCTCGGCGCCTCGTCCGACCCGCTGCGGATCGGCGGCAAGCCCATCGCCTACATGTTGCGGCAGAAATTCCAGGGCGCGCTCTACCCGGTGAACCCTGGCCGCACCGAGGTGCAGGGACTGAAATCCTACCCCAGCGTCGCCGCCCTGCCGGAGGTGCCGGACGTCGCCGTGGTCGCCGTCCCCGCCGCCGCGGCCCCGCAGTCGATCGCCGATCTCGCCGCCCTGGGCGTGAAATCCGTCATCATGCTCACCGCGGGGTTCGCCGAGGTGTCCGACGAAGGCGCGGCGGTGCAGCGCGACATGGTCGCCACCGCGCGCGCCGCCGGCATGCGCCTGCTGGGGCCGAACTGCCTGGGCCTGTTCAACGCCCGCATCGGCTATTTCCCCACCTTCACCACCTCGGTGGAAACCGGCTGGCCGCTGCCCGGCCGCATCGGCATCGCCAGCCAGTCCGGCGCCTACGGGACGCACGTGTTCACCGTCGCCCGCAACCGCGGCATCGGGGTGCCGATCTGCGTGACCACCGGCAACGAGGGCGACGTGACCATCGGCGACGTGATCGGCTGGCTGGCCGAGGACCCGGACACCGACGTGATCGCCGCCTATGCCGAGGGCATCCGCGAGGCGGACAGCTTCACCACCGCGCTGGCCGCGGCGAAGGCGGCGCGCAAGCCGGTGGTGATGATGAAGGTCGGCCGCTCCAGCCTCGGCACCACGGCGGCGGCCTCCCACCCCGCCTCCATCGCCGGGGATGACGCGATCACCGACGCCGTGCTGCGCGAGTTCGGCGTGGTGCGGGCGCGCACGACGGAGGAGATGCTGGACATCGCGCTGCTCGCGACGCGGCGCATCTACCCGGTGCGCGGCACGCTGGGCGTGATGACGGTCAGCGGCGGCGCCGGCGTGCTGATCAGCGACGCGGCCGAGGCCGCCGGCGTGGCCATGCCGGAAATGCCGGCGCATGCGCAGGAGAAATTGCGCAACCTGATCAGCTTCAGCGCCCCGCGCAATCCGGTGGACTGCACCGCACAGGCGTTCAACGATTTCCCGATGGTGGAGAAGTTCCTGGACTCGCTCTGCGCCGATGGCGGCTACACCACGGTGCTGAACTTCTTCTCGCAGACCGGCGGTGCGCCCTCGGTGGTGGAGCGGCTGCGCAAGACCCTGCGCGACATCCGCGACCGCTATCCGGACCGGCTCTACGTGCTGTCGATCCTGGCCGATGCCGACAAGGTGCGCGACTACGACGCCGACGGGCAGACGGTGTTCGAGGACCCGACGCGGGCGGTGATCGCGATCGAGGCCATGCACCGCTTCGGCGACGCCTTCGCCGCCCCGCCGCCAGCGCCGCCCCCGAAACACCACGGTGCGCTGCCCACCGCCACGGTGAACGAGGGTTCCGCCAAGGAACTGCTCTTCCATGCCGGCATCGAGACGACGCGTGAGCGGGCCTGCGTCAACGTGCATGCGGCGGTGGCGACAGCGCGCCAGTTCGGCTTCCCGGTGGTGATGAAAATCCTCTCCCCCGATATCGTGCATAAATCGGAAATCGGCGGCGTGCTGCTGAACCTCACCGACGAGGATGCCGTGCGCGCCGGGTTCGCGACGCTGATGGAACGCGCCCGCGCCCATGCGCCCGGCGCCCGCGTCGATGGCGTGCTGGTGGCCCAGCAGATCACCGGCGGCACCGAATGCATCATGGGCATCGTGCGCGACCCCGTCTTCGGCCCGGTCGCCATGTTCGGCATCGGCGGCATCTTCGTCGAGATCATGAAGGATGTGGTGTTCCACCGCTGCCCGTTCGGCGTGGACGTGGCGGAACAGATGATCCGCTCCATCCAAGGGCGCGCCGCTGCTGCTCGGCGCGCGCGCCGCAAGCCGGCCGATATCGGCGCACTCGCCACCATGCTGTCCCGCCTGTCCGCCTTCGCCGTCGCCGCCGGGCCGCGGCTGCAATCGATCGACCTCAACCCCGTCTTCGCCATGCCGGAGGGCGAGGGCGCCTTCGCCGCCGACGCGGTCCTCGAAATCGGAGAAGCCTGAATGGCCGTCAACAAGTTCGTCCAGTCCATGGCCGAGGCGCTGTCCGGCATCAAGGACGGCGCCACCATCCTGCTCGGCGGGTTCGGCGCCGTCGGCCAGCCGAACCAGCTGCTGGACGGGCTGATGGAGCTTGGCGTCAAGGACCTCACCATCGCCTGCAACAACGCCGGCTCCGGCCGGGTCGGGCTCGCCAAGCTGATGGATCTCGGCCAGGTGCGGAAGATCATCTGCTCCTTCCCGCGCAGCTCCGACCCGGTGGTGTTCGAAAGCCTCTACCGGGCGGGAAAGATCGAGCTGGAGATCGTGCCCCAGGGCACGCTGGCGCAGCGCATGCAGGCGGCAGGCGCCGGCATGGGCGCCTTCTACACCGCCACCTCGGTCGGCACCCCGCTCGGCCGCGGCAAGGAGACCCGCACTTTCGACGGCCGCGAGATGGTGCTGGAACACGCGCTGAAGGGCGACGTGGCGCTGATCGAGGCCTGGCAGGCCGACCGCTGGGGCAACCTGACCTACCGGGAGTCCGGCCGCAACTTCAATCCGGTGATGGCCATGGCCGCCGAACTCACCATCGTGCAGACCCAGCACGTGGTGGAACTCGGCGAGCTGAATCCCGAGCACATCGTCACCCCCGGCATCTTCGTCGACCGCGTGCTGCACATCCCCTATGGCGATCCGCCGATCTTCTGAGGAGCACTCCCATGGACGCACAGACCGAAATGAAGCCCTGGAGCCGCGACAAGATGGCCTCCATGGTCGCCGACGACATTCCCGAGGGCTGGTACGTCAATCTCGGCATCGGCATCCCGACGATGGTGGCCAACCACGTGCCGCTCGACCGCGAGGTGATCTTCCATTCCGAGAACGGCGTGCTGGGCATGGGCCCGGCGCCGCCTAAAGAGGAGATCAACCCCTGGCTGATCAATGCCGGCAAGCAATACGTCACCCTGCGCAAGGGCGGCAGCTACGTCCACCACGCCGACAGCTTCGCCATGATCCGCGGCGGGCATCTCGACCTGTGCGTGCTCGGCGCCTTCGAGGTCGCGGCCAACGGCGACATCGCCAACTGGGCCACCAGCGAGAACGACACCGCCCCGGCCGTGGGCGGCGCGATGGACCTGGCAGCCGGCGCCAAGCGGCTGTGGGTATTGATGGAGCACACCACCAAGGACGGCCGCCCGAAGCTGGTGGAGAAATGCGGCTACCCGCTGACCGCGCCGGCCGCGGTGAAGCGCGTCTACACCAACCTCGGCGTGTTCGACGTCACCCCCGCCGGCTTCATGGTGCGCGACATCGTGCCCGGCCTGTCGCGCGAGGACCTTCAGGCACGCACCGGTGCCAGGCTGAACTTCGCCTAGCATGGGCGCCGCCGAGGACCGCACCGAGAACATCCGCCTGCTGCGCGACAGCGCGGCGGCGGTGGTGCCCAGGGGCGACCTCAAGCGCATCCGCGCGCTGCGCTTCACCGAGCCCGGGTTCGACCGCGCGGTGTGGGGCGAGATGGCCGGCATGGGCTGGCTCGGCCTGCGCCTGCCGGAGGTGCGGGGCGGCTCGGGGCTCGGCATGCAGGAATACTGCGCCCTGGCCGAGGAGCTTGGCGCCGGCCTGGTGCCGGAGCCGCTGATCGGCGCGGCGGCGGCCGTCGCCTGCCTGCGCGGCGGGGCGCTGTCCGAGGCGATCGCGGGCGGGCGCATCGTGCTTCCCGCCTGGCAGGAACGCGCCGCCAGCATCGACCCGGTCGGCGACACGACCATTGCGGGCGGCCGCGTCTATGGCCGCAAGGCCTTCATCCCGATGGCCGCCGGCGCCGACGCCTTCCTGGTCTCCGGCCAGGGCGGCCTGGCCCTGGTGGCGCGCGATGCCGCCGGCGTGACGCTGACGCTGGACCAGACCCAGGATGGCGGCAATTTCGGCACGCTGCTGCTCGACAACGCGCCATGCACGGTGATGCAGGGTGAGTTCGCCGAGGCGCTGGAAGAGGCATCGCTGGCCACGGCCGCCTATCTGCTGGGCGCAATGGACCGGGCGTTCGACATGACGCTCGCCTACCTGAAGACCCGCCACCAGTTCGGCCGCCCGATCGGCAGCTTCCAGGCGCTCCAGCACCGCGCGGCCGACCTGAAAATCCAGGTCGCCCTCACCCGCGCCACGGTGGAGGCGGCGGCGGTGGCGCTCGACACCAGCCAGCACCCCGCTTTGCGCCAGGCCGCCGTCTCCCGCGCCAAGGCCCGCGCGAGCGAGGCGGCGATGCTGGTGACGAAGCAATGCATCCAGTTGCATGGCGGCATCGGCTACACCGACGAATACGATGTCGGGCTGTTCCTGCGGAAGGCGATGGTGCTGTCTTCGCTGTATGGAACCGCAGCGGTGCATCGGGCGCGGTTCGCGCGGGTGGCGCCGGAGGATGACGAATAAGCAGGTTGAACAAAGAGGCGGCGAGGCAGCGAGAAGCACGGGGTTCATGATTTCTTCTCGCTGTCTCGCCGCCTCTTTGTTCAACTTGCTTTTCTCACTTTGCCCAGGCCCCGACACATGACCAGCATGATCCGCGAATCCCGCGAAGGCCCCACCGCCATCGTCACCCTGCACCAGCCGGCGCGGAAGAACGCGCTGGCCATGCAGATGCGCAACGAGCTGATCGACGCGTTCGAGCGCATCGAGGCCGACCCCGCCATCCGCGCCGTGGTGGTGACCGGCGCCGACGGCACGTTCTGCTCCGGCGGCGACATCAGCGGCATGGATGCCAGCGACTTCGCCGCCGGCCGCGCCCGGTTCCGCATCACCCACCGCCTGGTCCGCCTGATGCTGGAAAGTGCGAAGCCCTATGTCGCCGCCGTGGAGGGCTGGGCGGCCGGTGCCGGCATGGGGGTGGCCATCTGCTGCGACACCGTGGTGGCGGCGGAGAATTCCCGCTTTGTCTCGCCGTTCAACAAGCTCGGCCTGATCCCCGATTTCGGCCTGCTGCACACGCTGCCGCGCCGGGTGGGCGAAGGCGTCGCCCGTCAGATCTTCCTCCGCGGCGCGCCGTTCGACGCCGCCCACGCCCTGCGCATCGGCCTGGCGGACGAGACGGTGCCCGCCGGCACGGCGCTCGACCGCGCGCTGGCCATCGCCGCGGAATACGCCACGGCGGCACCGACCCCGATCGCCATGGTAAAATCCTACCTCGCCAAGGGCCTCGCCGAGGCGCTGGACTGGGAGTGCAACACCCAATCCACCCTGTTCCTGACTGCCGACCATGCGGAGGGGAGGGAGGCATTCCTGGCCAAGCGCCCGCCCGTGTTCACCGGGCGGTAAACGGCACGATTCTTGGATGGCCTCCGGGCAAAATCTGTCCCGAAGGAGGCCCCATGCCCGCACGCCGCTTGTCGCTCGCCACCGCCCTGTCACTCCTTCCCGTTGCCGCCTTCGCCCATACGGGCCTGGGCGACACCAGCGGCTTCACGCATGGCTTCCTGCACCCGGTCACCGGCATCGACCACGTGCTGGCCATGGTGATGGTCGGCGCCTTCGCCTGGCAGCGCGGCGGCGCGGCCCGCTGGTGCCTGCCAGTCAGCTTCGTCGCGCTGATGGTGACGGGCGCGGCGCTCGGCATGGTGGGGGTCGCGGTACCGTTCGTGACGCAACGGCGCCGGTGGCGCTGGCCATGGCGGTGGTCGGCCTGTTCGCGCTGTTCCACGGCCACGCCCACGGCGCGGAAATCCCCGAGGCGGCAGGCGGCTTCGCCTATGGCGCCGGCTTCGTGGCGGCAACGGCGCTGTTGCATGGGGCCGGGCTTGCGGGTGGCGCACTGCTGAGCCGGCCGCTGGCGCGTTTTGCTGGCGCGGCGGCGGGGCTTGCGGGAATGGCGCTGCTGGTGGCGCTGGCCTGAGCCTACGCTCCGCCGGTGAAATCGCCGGTCACGCCCGAGGTCGGCGCGGCGAGCTCCGTCAGAAGCGACTGGCGGATCAACCGCAATTCTTCCGCTGCATCGGTCGATCGGTCACGGCTCAGCGCTCGTGCAAGATGACGGGCAATGTCCGCCAGGATGATACCCCAAGCCTTCTGTTCCGAGACTTTGCCGATCTCCTGGTACATTCCCACCTTGATCGAGCAGTGCAGCCCGTTGCCGGCAATCCATACGCGTAGCATCTCGACCGCGTTCGGGTCTTCACGGGCGGCATCGGGAATCGGACGCTCATTCATGCGGCAGTCCTTACCTTGCGGCCGTTATCCGCTGACCTGGTTGCCTATCGCTGCGAGGTAGCACCATAGCGCCATATTGCCCCTATGACATTCCTATAGCCGCCCGCCCCGCCCCCGCTCGCATTCCTACGCCCGGCCCGCGACGTTCCGGCGCGCCCATCTCGGGCCCGGAACCGCCATGCAAGACCTTCTCTTCCTCCTCCTGAGCCTCGGCAGCCTGGCCGTCTGCATCGGCTACGCCGCGCTCTGCGACCGCCTGTAGGAAAACCCCAATGACGCTCGACATCGCGCTCGGCGGTCTCGTGACCGCCGGGCTGCTCGTCTATCTCGTCTGCGCCCTGATCCGGCCGGAGCGGTTCTGACCATGACGCTCAACGGCTGGCTGCTCATCGCGCTCTATTGCGCCGCGATCCTCGCCCTCACCCGGCCGGTCGGCGGCTACCTCACCCGCGCCGTCCAGGGCGAGCTGACCTTCCTCGCCCCGGTCGAGCGCGGCCTTTACCGCCTGGCCGGCATCGACCCTGCCCGCGAGCAGTCCTGGCTCGGCTATGCCGGGGCCATGCTGGCCTTCAAGCTCGCCGGCGTGCTGGCGCTGTATGCCCTGCTGCGGGCGCAGACGGCGCTGCCGCTGAACCCGGACGGGCAGGGGGCGATCACCCCCGACCTGGCCTGGAATACCGCCATCAGCTTCGTCACCAACACCAACTGGCAGAGCTATGGCGGCGAAACGACCATGAGCCATTTCAGCCAGATGGCCGGACTCACGGTGCAGAATTTCGCCAGCGCGGCCGCCGGCATCGCCATGGCGGTGGCCTTCGTGCGCGGCTTCGCCCGCCGCTCCGCCACCACGCTCGGCAATTTCTGGGCCGACCTCACCCGCATCACCCTCTACGTGCTGCTGCCGGCCGCGCTGGTGGTGGCGCTGTTCTTCGTCTGGCAGGGCGTGCCGCAGACGCTGTCGGGGTCCGCCACCGTCACCACGCTGGAGGGGGCGCAACAGAGCATCGCGCTCGGCCCCGTCGCCTCGCAGGAGGCGATCAAGATGCTCGGCACCAATGGCGGCGGCTTCTTCAACGCCAACTCGGCGCACCCGTTCGAGAACCCCACGGCGCTGACCAATCTCGTGCAGATGCTGTGCATCTTCGTCTTCGGCGCGGCGCTGACCAACATGTTCGGGCGCATGGTCGGCAACGAGCGCCAGGGCTGGGCGGTGTTCGCGGCCATGGGCGTGATGTTCGTGGCCGGTGTCGCCGTCCTCTACTGGGCGGAATCGGGCGCCAATCCGATCCTCACCGCGCTCGGGATGGACGGCTCCATGGGCAACCTGGAAGGCAAGGAGCTCCGCTTCGGCATCGCCGCCTCGTCGCTGTTCGCGGCCATCACCACGGCCGCCTCCTGCGGCGCGGTCATCGCCATGCACGAGAGCCTGATGCCGCTCGGCGGGCTGATCCCGCTGGTCAACATGCAGCTCGGCGAGATCATCTTCGGCGGCGTCGGTTCCGGCCTCTACGGCTTTCTGCTGTTCGCCGTCATTGCGGTGTTCGTCGCCGGGCTGATGGTGGGGCGCACGCCCGAGTATCTCGGCAAGAAGATCGAGGCCCGCGAGGTGAAGCTCACCATGCTCGCCATCCTCTGCCTGCCGGCCTCGATCCTCGGCTTCACCGCGCTCACCGTGCTGCTGCCCGGCCCGATGTCCGGCGTCTCGGCCGCCGGCCCGCACGGCTTCTCGGAAGTGCTCTACGCCTACACCTCCGGCACCGCCAACAACGGCAGCGCCTTCGCCGGCATCTCCGCCAACGCGCCGTACTGGAACACCACGCTCGGCATCGCCATGGTCATCGGTCGCTTCCTGTTCGTGGTGCCCGCCTTGGCCGTGGCCGGCTCGGTCGCCGCCAAGAAGACCGTGCCGCCCTCGGCCGGCACCTTCCCCACCGACGGGCCGCTCTTCGTCGGCCTGGTCACCGGCGTCATCCTGATCGTCGGCGGCCTCACCTTCTTCCCCGCCCTCGCGCTCGGCCCCATCGTGGAACATTTCGCGATGCTGGCCGGCACCGTGTTCTGAGGCCCGACATGCCCCGCAGCCAGTCAAGCCTGCTCGATCCGGCGATCCTGTTTCCTGCCGTGTTCCAGGCCTTCGCCAAGCTCGACCCGCGCCAGATGTGGCGCAACCCCGTGATGTTCACGGTGGAGGTCGTCACCGTGCTGACCACCCTCCTGTTCCTGCGCGACCTCGCCACCGGCGCGCCGGGCCAGGGCTTCGCCTTCCAGATCAATCTGTGGCTCTGGTTCACCCTGCTCTTCGCGAACTTCGCCGAGGCGGTGGCCGAGGGCCGCGGCAAGGCGCAGGCCGCCAGCCTGCGCCAGGCCCGCAGCGAGACGCAGGCCAAGCGCCTGCTGCAGGGTGCCGACGGCAGCCGCCCCGCCGGCGCCTCTACGAAACCCGTGCCCGCCGCCCCTGCGCCAGGGCGATGTCGAGCGGGTCGAGGCGGGCGATCTCATCCCCTCCGATGGCGAGGTGATCGAGGGCATCGCCTCGGTCAACGAGGCCGCCATCACCGGCGAGAGCGCGCCGGTGATCCGCGAGGCCGGCGGCGACCGCTCGGCGGTGACCGGGGGGACCATGGTGATGAGCGACGTGATCAAGGTGCGCATCACCGCCGCCCCGGGCCACACGTTCCTCGACCGCATGATCTCGCTGGTGGAAGGCGCGGTGCGGCAGAAGACGCCGAACGAGATCGCGCTCAACATCCTGCTCGCCGGCATGACGCTGATCTTCGTGCTCGCGGTCGCCACCATCCCGGCCTTCGCCGCCTATGCCGGCGGCACCATGGGCGTGCTGGTGCTGGTGGCGCTGTTCGTCACCCTGATCCCGACCACGATCGGCGCGCTGCTCTCGGCCATCGGCATCGCGGGGATGGACCGGCTGGTGCGCTTCAACGTGCTCGCCATGTCGGGCCGCGCGGTGGAGGCCGCCGGCGACGTCGATACGCTGCTGCTCGACAAGACCGGCACCATCACGCTCGGCAACCGCCAGGCGGCCGAGTTCCTGCCCGTGCCCGGCGTGGATGCCGCCCGCCTGGCCGAGGCCGCCCAGCTCGCCTCGCTGAGCGACGAGACGCCGGAAGGCCGTTCGATCGTGGTGCTGGCCAAGGAGCGGCACGGCCTGCGCGGCCGCGACATGGAAGCCGCCAGCTTCATTCCCTTCACCGCCCAGACCCGGATGAGCGGCATCGACCTGGACGGCCGCTCCATCCGCAAGGGCGCGGTGGACGCGGTGCTTGCCCATGTCGGCCCCGGCAACGAGGCCACGGTGCGCGCGCTGACCACGATCGCCGAGCGCATCGCCCGTGGCGGCGGCACCCCGCTGGCGGTGGCCGACGGCACCACCCTGCTCGGCATCGTCCATCTGAAGGACGTGGTGAAGGGCGGCATCAAGGAGCGCTTCGCCGAGCTGCGGCGCATGGGCATCCGCACCGTGATGATCACCGGCGACAACCCGATGACGGCGGCCGCCATCGCCGCCGAGGCCGGGGTGGACGACTTCCTCGCGCAAGCGACGCCCGAGAACAAGCTCGCCCTGATCCGCACCGAGCAGGCCGAGGGCAAGCTGGTCGCCATGTGCGGCGACGGCACCAACGACGCGCCGGCACTCGCCCAGGCCGATGTCGGCGTGGCCATGAACACCGGCACGATGGCCGCGCGCGAGGCCGGCAACATGGTCGATCTCGACAGCGATCCCACCAAGCTCATCGAGATCGTGGAGATCGGCAAGCAGCTGCTGATGACCCGCGGCGCGCTGACCACCTTCTCGATCGCCAACGACGTCGCCAAGTATTTCGCCATCATCCCGGCGATGTTCCTCGCCTTCTATCCGCAGCTCCAGGCGCTCAACGTCATGCACCTGGCCACGCCGCAAAGTGCCATCCTGTCGGCCATCATCTTCAACGCGCTGGTCATCGTCTTCCTGATCCCGCTGGCGCTGAAGGGCGTGTCCTACCGCGCGGTGGGCGCGGGCGCGCTGCTGCGCCGCAACCTGCTGGTCTACGGCCTGGGCGGCCTCGTCGCCCCCTTCGCCGGCATCAAGCTGCTCGACATGCTCGTCGCCGCCCTCGGGCTGGCGTAAGGAGACCCCTGCCATGCTGTCCCATATCCGCCCCGCCCTGGTCATGGTCGCGGCCTTCACTCTGGTCACCGGCCTCGCCTACCCGCTGGCCACCACCGGCATCGCCCAGGCCATCTTTCCGGGAGCCGCCAACGGCAGCCTCGTCCTGCTGGACGGCAAGCCGGTCGGCAGCGCCCTGATCGGCCAGAACTTCGACTCCGACCGCTACTTCCACCCCCGCCCCTCGGCCACCTCCGCCCCCGACCCGAAGGACCCCTCCAAGACCGTGCCCGCCCCCTACAACGCCACCGCCTCGGCCGGCTCCAATCTCGGCCCCACGTCCAAGGCGCTGGCCGACCGGGTGAAGGAGGACGTGGCGAAGCTCCAGGCCGAGAACCCTGGCGTGCCGGTGCCGGCCGACCTCGTCACCGCTTCGGCCAGCGGGCTCGATCCGCATATCTCGCCGCAGGCGGCGCAGTTCCAGGTGCCCCGCGTGGCCAAGGCACGCGGCCTGGCGGTGGAGCAGGTGCGCGCGCTGGTCGCAGCCCAGACCGAGGGCCGGCTGCTCGGCATCCTGGGCGAGCCGCGGGTGAATGTGCTGGCGCTGAACATGGCATTGGACTCGGCCAGGAAGTGAAAGCAAGGAAAATTCACCGCAGGGGCAGTGAAACAGCGAGAAGGAAGAATTCAAGAACCTTCCTCTCATTGTCTCAGCGCCTCTGCGGTGAATCTTGCCTTCTTGCCTGCCTGGGCGCCGCCACATGACCGACCGCCGCCCCTCCCCCGAGGCCCTGCTCAAGCAGGCCACTCCGCGCGCCCGCCTCAAGATATTCCTCGGCGCCGCCCCCGGCGTCGGCAAGACCTACGCGATGCTCGGCGCCGCCCAGGCGCGCCGCCGCGAGGGCATCGACGTCGTCGCCGCCGTGGTCGAAACCCATGGTCGGGCGGAGACCGCCGCCCTGCTCGACGGGCTGGAAATCCTGCCCCGGCGCCGCCTGCCCTACAAGGACCACGCGCTGGAGGAGATGGACCTCGATGCGGTGCTCGCCCGCCGGCCGGCGCTCGCCCTGGTGGACGAGCTGGCGCACAGCAACGCCCCCGGGAGCCGCCACCCCAAGCGCTACCAGGACGTGGAGGAACTGCTGGCCGCCGGCATCGACGTCTGGACCACGCTCAACATCCAGCATGTGGAGAGCCTCAACGACGTCGTCGCCCGCATCACCCGCATCCGCGTGCGCGAGACGGTGCCCGATTCGATCATCGACCGTGCCGACGCGATCGAGCTGGTCGACCTCACCCCCGACGACCTCATGCAGCGCCTGCGCGAAGGCAAGGTCTACCTGCCCAGGACCGCCAGCCGGGCGCTGTCGCACTATTTCTCCGCAGGCAACCTCACCGCGCTCCGCGAGCTCGCCCTGCGCCGCACCGCCCAGCGCGTGGATGCGCAGCTGCTCGACCACATGCAGGCCCACGCCATCCCCGGCCCGTGGGCCGCCGGCGAGCGCGTGCTGGTCTGCGTCACCCGCACCGGCGCGGGCGAGGAGCTGGTCCGCTACGGCCGCCGCCTCGCCGAGCAGCTCCGGGCGCCCTGGACCGCCCTGCACGTCGAAACCCCGGCCACGCTGCGCCTGGCCCCGCAGGACCGCGACCGCATCGCCGACGCCATGCGCCTGGCCGCCCGCCTCGGCGCCGAAACCGCCACCATCCCGGGCAGCAACGTCGCCGCCGACATCCTCGCCTATGCGCGGGACAACAATTTCGCCCATATCGTCGTCGGCCATCCCGGCCCATCGCGGCTGCCGGCCTGGCTGCGGACGACGCTGGTGGACCGGCTGCTGGCGGATGCCGGCGACATTCCCGTGCACGTGATCGGCCGCGACGCCGCGCCGGCGCCGCGCGCGCCGGCCGCTCGCCCGCGCCTGCTGCCCTATCTCGGCGCGCTGGGGGCGGTGAGTGTTGCCGTGCTGGCCGGCATCGCCATGCGGGAAGTGCTGGCCGTGTCCAGCATCTCGCTGGTGTTCCTGACCGCGGTGCTGTTCGTGGCCACCACCGCCGGCCTCGGCCCGGCGCTGGCCGCCAGCATCGCCGCCGCGCTCGCCTACAATTTCTTCTTCCTCCCCCCGCTCTACACCTTCACCATCGCCGACCCGGAGAACGTGGTCGCGCTCGGCTTCTTCGTCGCCGTCGCGGTGGTGGCCAGCCGCCTCGCCGGTGGCGTGCGCGCCGCGGCGCTGGCCGCCGCCGGGCGTGCCCGCACGACGGAGGCGCTGTACGCCTTCAGCGGCAAGCTCGCCGGCATCGTCAGCCTGGACGACCTGCTCTGGGCCACCGCCCACCAGGTCGCCGCCATGCTCAAGCTGCGCGTGGTGCTGCTGCTTCCCGATGGCGAAACCCTCTCCGTGCGCGCCGGCTACCCGCCGGAGGACCGGCTGGAGCCGCCGGACCTCGCCGCCGCGCAGTGGTGCTGGCAGCACAACCGCGAGGCCGGCCGCGGCGCCGACACGCTGCCCGGCGCGCGCCGCCTGTTCATCCCGCTGCGCACGCCAGCGGCAAGGTCGGCGTGATCGGCCTGGACGGGGACGGCACCGGCCCGCTGCTGTCCCCGGACCAGCGCCGCCTGCTCGATGCCTGGCCGACCAGGCCGCCGTCTCCATCGAGCGCGTCAATCTCGCCGCCGAGCTTGCCCACGCCCGCCTCGCCGCCGAGACCGAGCGGCTGCGCAGCGCGCTGATGACCTCGCTGTCGCACGATCTGCGCACCCCGCTCGCCACCATCCTCGGCGCCGCCTCGAGCCTTGCCACCTACGGCGACGCCCTGCCCGCCCCCGACCGCGCCGCGCTGCTGCACGGTACGTGAGCCGGAAGCCGAGAACGCCTCAGCCGCTTCGTCGCCAACCTGCTCGACATGACCCGCCTCGAAAGCGGCGCCGTGGCGATGAAGCGCGAGCCCACCGACCTGGCCGAGATCGCCGCCACCGCGCTGGCCCGCGCCGGCCGCATCCTCGACCCGGCCCGCGTGCGCCTCGACTTCCCCGAGGACCTGCCGATGCCGGCGCTCGACCCGCTGCTGCTGGAGCAGGTGCTGTTCAACCTGCTCGACAACGCCGCCAGTATTCGCGCCCGGCACGGCACCGTCGCCCTGCGCGCGCGCGCATATCCGGCGGTCACGCTGCAAGTCGAGGACGAGGGCGAAGGCATCCCGCCCGGCGACGAGACGCGCATCTTCGAGAAATTCTTCCGTGTCCGCTCCGCCGATCGCCAGCGCCCCGGCACCGGGCTCGGCCTCGCCGTCTGCCGCGGCTTCGTCGGAGGCATGGGCGGCACCATATCGGCTGGCAACCGCACCGACCGCCAAGGTGCCGTCTTCACCATGAGCTTCCCCGCATGACCCAATCCCGCTGATCCTGGTCGTCGACGACGGCCCCGCCATCCGTCGCCTGCTGCGCGCCAGCCTCGGCGCCGAGGGCTACCGCACCATCGAGGCCGCGCGTGGCGCCGAGGCGCTGCGCCGCCGCCGCGGCCACGCCGCCGACACGGTGCTGCTGGACCTGGGCCTGCCCGACATGGACGGCGCCGAGGTGCTGCACCGGCTGCGCGCCACCTCGCCGGTGCCCGTCGTCGTCCTCTCCGCCCGCGAGGACGAGCGCGGCAAGGTCGCGGCGCTGGATGCCGGCGCCGACGACTACGTCACCAAGCCCTTCGGCATGGCCGAGCTCGCCGCCCGCCTGCGCACCGCCTTGCGGCACCGCCTGCAACAGCAAGGCGCGGCCCCGGTGTTCCAGAGCGGCGACCTTGCGGTGGACCTGGTCCGTCGTCTGGTCAGCGCCAAGGGCGGCGAGGTGCACCTCTCCCCGCGCGAGTTCGACATACTGCGCCTGCTGGTCATGCACGCCGGCAAGGTGCTGACCCACCGCTTCATCATGGACCGGCTGTGGGGCGCCTCCGGCGACGTCCAGCAGCTGCGCGTCTACATCCGCCAGTTGCGCCACAAGATCGAGGCCGATCCCGAGCGCCCATCCCACATCATCACCGAGACCGGGATCGGCTATCGCCTGGTCCCCAAGGACTGACCGCGTGCTGACCCCGCTCGCCGCCTTCACCGGGCTGCGCCCGCGCGACAAGCTGGCGCTGCTGACGGAGCTGTGCCGTCATGCCGGCGCCGCGCTGCACCGCGACCCGGGCGCGATCGCCGCCGCCGTGCTGGCCCGCGAATCCCTCGGCACCACCGGATTCGGCGCCGGCCTGGCGATTCCCCATGCCCGCCTGGCGGACCTGAACGCCCCTGCCGGGTTCCTCGCCCGGCTGTCGCGCCCGATCGCCTATGGTGCCATCGACGGCGCGCCGGTCGATCTGGTGTACCTGCTGCTTTCGCCCGCCGCCGATGACGCGGCACATCTGGCGACGCTGGCGGCCGTCGCGCGCCGGCTGCGCGACCCGTCCTTCCTTGCGGCCCTGCGCGCCGCCGCCACGCCGACCGCCCTGCGCGACGCGTTCGGCGGGACGGCATAGGGCAACGGCCGATCAGGCCGCGGCGAACGCCTGCGCCGCCCGTTCCGCGAAGGCGAGGTATTCGGCCGCATATTCCGCCGGCAGGATCTCCACCATGGTCGTGTTCTCCACCCACAGCTCGATCACCCCGAACGCATCCCCGCCACGCCGGCAGTGGAAGCAGTGCCACCCCATCCGCCGCGCCAGCGCCGCCACCTGCACCGCGGAGACGCCGACGCTCAGCGCGAAATGCACCGGCCCGAAGCCGCGCCCCGGCTGCGCGCGCACGAAATTGGCCCCGGCTTCGCCGTTCGGCGTCAGGACCGTGCCTTCCGGATAGACCTCGACGCCGGTGCCCTTGCCGTCCGCGGCAATGGCGATGAAGCTGCCGGGATGCGGCGGGAACGGCACGCTGACGCCGCCCAGCAGCTCCGCGAACGCCTCGGCCACCGCCGCCGGCTCCTGGGCTGCGATGGAAATGTGATGGATCATGGCTGGTCTCCGCAATGCAAAGCGGCCCGGACCCCCCGGCCGCGACTGATCCTTGCTTTGCCCCGCCCCGCCGCCTGCCGTCCTTAGCCGGAGGCTGAATCCTTGCTAAAGTTGCTAATCGCCGCGACCGCCGCACGCATATGCGCCGGCACCGGCGCCTGCGCCGCGAGCTCGGGCACCAGACGCAGCCGCACCGACCGGGCCAGCAGATGCAGCGGCGCCCCGCCCGTGCCGTACAGCCCGTCCCCCACGATCGGGCAGGCCAGCGCGGCGCAATGCACGCGGACCTGGTGGGTCCGCCCCGTCCGCGGCCGCAGCTCGACCAGCGACCGCCCGCCGCCGCGCCCGAGCACCCGCCACGCGCTGGCCGCCGGCTGCCCGCGCGGGTCCACCACCATCCGCCACCCATCCGGCGCCGACCGTTTCAGCAGCGGCGCCTCGACCACGCCCGCGTCGCCGTCCGGCCCCCCTTCCACCACCGCCCAGTAGACCTTCTCCGCCCGCCCGGCGGCGAACTCCGCCTGTGCCGCCACCAGCGCCGCCTTGCGCAGCGCCACCACCAGGCAGCCGGCCGTGTCCGCGTCCAGCCGGTGCGCGAGCCACGGCCCGTCCCGGCGCCGCGACAGCGCGGGGAACGCATCCTCCACGCTCGCCCCGCCGCGCGGCCCGGCATGCACCGGCAGCCCCGCCGGCTTGTCCAGCACGACGAACCGCTGGTCCCGGAAAAGCACTGGAATTTCCATCGCTTCAGGTTGACAGCCGGGCCCTGCCAGGGGAAGCCAGCACAAACCATACGAGGCCACCCATGCGCTTCCTCGCCATGAACGATCCCGGCGACAACCTGTTCGACCTCACGCCGCGGCAGTGGGACGAAGCCTGCGCCCGCGCGGGCGAAACCGGCCACGAGATCCGCTTCGGCCGCACCGACGAGGAATTCAAATCGGGCATGGAATGGGCGGATGTCCTGATGGCGCAGACCTCCACCCTGTACAAGCGCTTTCCCTGCGCGGCGCCCAATCTCCGGATGATCTTCCTGCTCTCCGCCGGCGTGGACAAGCTGCAGCCGTTCAGCGCCCTGCCGCCGGGCGTGGCCGTGCTCAACAACAGCGGCGTGCACAGCCGCAAGGCCGGCGAGTACGGCATCATGGCGCTGCTGATGCTCAACGTCCGCATCCCGGAGATGCTCGGCCAGCAGCGCGACCAGGTATGGCGGATGCTGTTCGCCAGCTCGCTGAACGGCAAGCGCGTCACCATCGTGGGCACCGGCGACATGGGCGCCCCGGTCGCGCGCGCCGCCCGGCATTTCGGCGCCCGCGTCACCGGCATCCGCACCCGCGCCACGCCGCATCCCGATTTCGACCGCATCGCGCTGGTGTCGGACCTCGACGCCATCCTGCCCGCGACCGACTTCCTTTTTCTCGCCGCCCCGCTGACCGAGACCACCCGCAACCTGATCGACCGCCGCCGGCTGGGGCTGCTGCCGAAGGGCGCGGGCCTGGTCAATATCGGCCGCGGCGCGGTGCTGGACGAGGAGGCTGCCTGCGACCTGCTCGATGCGGGCCATCTCGGCGGCGCCGTGCTCGACGTGTTCCATGCCGAGCCGATCCCCAAGGGCCACCGCCTGTGGACCACGAAGAATCTCGTCATCTCGCCGCACACCTCGGTGGATGATCCGCTGACCTACAACCCCGACAGCTTCGACATCCTGTGGGCCAACATCAACCAGCAGCGGGCCGGCCAGCCCATGACCCACGAGGTGGACCTGACGAAAGGCTATTGATGGCGGGTCGAGCGGCGCGGAACTTCCTTCTCGCCGCCTCGCCGCCTCTCTGTTCAACTCGCCTTGCCGAACCGAACGCCGCCGCACCGGGAGCAGAACGCCATGCGCATGAAGGCCGCCATCCTCCGCGAGCAGGGCCGCCCCCGGCCCTATGCGACATCCCACGCCCTCTCCATCGAGGAGGTGGAGCTGCACCCGCCAGGGCCGGGCGAGATCCTCATCGAGATCGCCGCCGCCGGACTGTGCCACAGCGACCTTTCGGCGATCGAGGGCATCCGCCCCCGCCCGCTGCCGGTCATCATCGGCCACGAGGGCGCCGGCATCGTCCGCGAGGTCGGCGAGGGCATCGCCGACCTCCGCGCCGGCGACCACGTCATCACCGTCTTCGCCGCCAGCTGCGGCCACTGCCGCTGGTGCGTGAAGGGCCGACCCAACCTCTGCCCCGCCGGCAACGCCGCCCGCGCCGCCGGCACGCTGCGCAGCGGTGCGCGGCGCCTGTTCCAGGACGGCAAGCCGATCAACCACGGCAGCGGGCTGTCCCTCTTCGCCCAGTTCGCCGTCGTCGAGCGCCGCAGCGCGGTGAAGATCGACAAGGATATCCCGCTCGCGGACGCCGCCATCTTCGGCTGCGCGGTGATGACCGGGGCCGGCGCCGTGATCAACACGGCCAATCTCAAGGCCGGCGAGAACATCGCCATCGTCGGCCTCGGCGGCGTCGGCATGAACGCGCTGTTCGCCGCGGTGGCCGCGGGCGCCGAGCGCATCGTCGCGGTCGATGCCAGCCCCGAGAAGCTTGCCCTCGCCCGGCAGTGGGGGGCGACCGACACCTTCCTCGCCACCGATCCCGACTGCGCCCAGCAGGTGAAGCAGGCAACCGGCGGCGGGCTCGACACGGTGGTGGAGGCCGCCGGCGCGATGAAGGCGGTGGAGCTCGCCTATGCCATCACCGGCCATGGCGGCTGCCTGGTCTGCGCCGGCCTGCCCGGCAGCGGCCAGCAGCACAGCTACCTGCATGCCGACCTGGTCAGCAGCGAGCGCGAGATCCGCGGCAGCTACATGGGCAGCTGCGTCGCCGAGCGCGACATTCCCCGCCTGCTCAACCTCTACCGCCGCGGCAAGCTGCCGGTGGACCGGCTGAAGAGCGGCGAGCTGCCGCTGGAAGACATCAACGCCGGCTTCGACCGCCTGGCCGAAGGCGCCGTGCTGCGCCAGATTCTCCGCCCCAACTGATCGCGAGAGCCCGCCATGCCCGACTGGTCCCCCCTCACCGCCGCGATCGCCGCGGCCGAAGCCGCCGGCGCCACCGTCGGCGCGGCCGTCATCGCCCCCGACGGCACGCGCTTCTCCCATAACGGCACAAGGCACTTCCGCGCCGCCAGCACGGTCAAGATCGCAATCATGATCGAGCTGTTCCGCCAGATCGATGCCGGCCGCCACACGCTCGACCAGCCCCACACCCTGACCGCGGCCGAGAAGGCCAATGGCAGCGGCGTGCTGCTGCACCTGCATGACGGGCTGGTCCTCACCGTCGCCGACATCGCCTATCTGATGATGAGCATCAGCGACAACGCGGCCACCAACATCCTGATCGACCTGGTGGGGCAGGATGCGGTGAACGCGACCATGCGCGCGCTTGGCATGCAGACCTCCGTGCTTGGCCGCAAGATGCTGAGCCGCCCGGTGGCGGCCGGTGCTGTGGAGAACTGGGCGGCGCCCGACGACTACGCCACCGTGATCGCGGCCATCCTGTCCGGCCGCGCGGCCAGCCCGGCCGGCTGCGCGAAGATGGTCACGCTGCTGGAGCAGCAGCAGAACCCCCGCCGCATCGCCCGGCATCTGCCCGAAGGGACCCGCTGGGGGTCCAAGACCGGCAGCCTGGCCGGCGTGGTCAACGATGTCGGCTTCATCGACACCAAGGCCGGGCCGCTCTGCCTGGCGCTGTTCTGCGAGAACCCGCCCGACCCGCATGCCGGCGAGGCCTTCCTGGGCGGGATGGCCCGCGCCGCGCTTGCGGGCGTGCAGGGCGGGCACTGACGCCGAGGAAACAATATTGTTTTGATATCGTAACGTTAACGGCGTGCGAAGGCGCGCGGACCCGAAGCCGGATTCGCGCGTGCCGGCGGGGATCGGGTTCGCGCGTCAGGGGGACGGCGCACAGGGTGCCGCGGCCGCGGGGTGCCGCGAAGGGCTGGGGTCGGCATCGACGGATGGCGGGTGTGGACGCGGCCCGGCGCGGGATGGCCTGCCGGGTGCGCGGGCACGGGCTGTCGCAGACCAGGCCGGGAGGAAGGGTGCGGTTGGGGGGGACCGGCGGCCCGTCGGGCGCGGCCAGGGCGGGGGAAACGGGCGCGGGCCAGGCGGCAAGAAGCTGGAGCTCGGCACGCAGGCGGATCATCGACCGGCCGAGGAGCAGGCGCCCGAGCAGGTGGCTGGCGATGATGGCGAAGAGACCCTCCAGGCACGCGAGCAGCCGGGCGGCCGCCTCGCTGGCCGCCGTGGCTGACGCACGCCCGGGTGAGGGTGGAGTTCGGTTCATCGGGGCAGTTAGTTAATATAACTGACATTCATTGTCAAGAGCGTTTCCGCAGGCGCGCCATCGAGCCCGCTGCCGGGCGCGCTACTGCGGGTCGTCCACCTGCTCGCCGTCCCAGTAGCCCATCGGCAGCAGCCGCCCGCCCTGCTTGAACGTGCCGTCGCCGTGGTGGAACCCGGTGGCGCCGACATCGATGCGCACCCGCCCGCTGTCGGGATATTCGACCACGTCGGCGTTGGTGTTGTTGGACAGCGCGATGTAGCGCAGCGCCACGGTGCCGGTGTTATGGATCTGGTGCGCCGCGCCGGCCGCGGGCGCGCCGAGGCAGTCGCCGGCGCGCACGGCGATCCGTTGGTGGCCGTAGCGATAGACGCCCTCGCCCGAGAGGATCACGAACATCTCGTCGATCGTGTGGTGGCGGTGGAACGGGCAGGCGGTCTTGCCCGGCGGCACCTCGTACAGCATGGCACCCAGGCCGCGCAGCCCGAGCGGCGCGCCCAGCTCGCCGACCCGCGCCGCGAACCGGGTACCGCGCCCTTCCGCTTCCAGCTTCACGTCATCGAGATTCAGCACCACCCCGCCCATCGTCGCCTCCCTGCGGGCGCGGCAGGCGCTAGCCCAGCCGCGCCTTCAGCGCCTCGTTCACCAGCCCCGGATTGCCCTTGCCGGCCATCGCCTTCATCACCTGGCCGACGAAGAAGCCGAACAGCTTGTCCTTGCCCGACTTGAACTCCGCCACCTTGTCCGGGTTCGCGGCCAGCACCGCATCGACCGCGGCGTCGATGGCCGAGGTGTCGGTCACCTGGCGCAGCCCGCGCGCCGCCACGATCGCCGCCGGGTCCTCGCCGGTCTCGGCCATCGCGTCGAACACGGTCTTGGCGATCTTGCCGCTGATCGTGCTGTCGGCGATCAGGCCGAGGAGCTTGCCGAGGGCGTCGGCGCTGATCGGGCTGTCCTCGATGGTGCGGCCGGTGCGGTTCAGCAGGGCGAACAGGTCGCCGGTGATCCAGTTGGCGGCCTGCTTGGCGTCGCGGCCGCGCGCGGCGGTCTCGAAATATTCGGCCGTGCTGCGCTCGGCCACCAGCACGCCGGCATCGTATTTCGACAGCCCGTACTCGGCGACGAACCGCGCCTCCCGCGCATCCGGCAGTTCGGGCAGCGCCGCCTTCAGCCCATCCACCCAGGCCGGATCCAGCACCAGCGGCAGCAGGTCGGGATCGGGGAAGTAGCGGTAGTCATGCGCGTCCTCCTTGGACCGCATCGACCGCGTCTCGCCCTTGTTCGGGTCGAACAGCCGCGTCTCCTGCTGGACCTCGCCGCCGTCTTCCCACACGCCGATCTGGCGCAGCGCCTCGGCCTCGATCGCCTGCATGACGAAGCGGACGGAGTTCACGTTCTTCACCTCGCAGCGCGTGCGGTAGGGTTCGCCCGCCTTGCGCACCGAGACGTTCACGTCGGCGCGCATGGAGCCCTCCTCCATGTTGCCGTCGCAGGTGCCGAGCGTGCGCAGGATCGCCCGCAGCTTGCGCAGATAGGCGCCGGCCTCCTCGGGGCTGCGGATGTCGGGCTCGCTGACGATTTCCATCAGCCCCACCCCGGCGCGGTTGAGGTCGATATAGGACTTGGCCGGATGCTGGTCGTGCAGCGACTTGCCGGCATCCTGCTCCAGATGCAGCCGCGTCACCCCGATCCGGCGCGTGGACCCGTCGGCGAGCGCGATCTCGACGACGCCCTTGCCCACGATCGGCATCTCGTACTGGCTGATCTGATAGCCGGCCGGCAGATCGGCGTAGAAATAGTTCTTCCGGTCGAACACCGATTT
>JBGAIK010000364.1:0-3188 GCA_044225615.1 Acetobacteraceae bacterium
CAGCGGCGCATAGGTGCCGTCAGGGAAACGCGAAAGGAAGGCGGTGAGCTCCTCCGGATTGCGGGCACCCGAAACCGCGCGGAAGAAATTGTCCTCGGCTTCCGCCACCTGGCCACGCGACGGCCCGGCCGCTGCCGGCGCCGGCGCCGCCGAAGGCTGTGCCGCGGCGACGCCTTGCGGCGGTGGCGGCACGAAATGGAAGTCGCCGTCCAGCGCCGAGCTTTCCCACGGCACCTGGCGCCCGCCGGTCGCCGCCTTCACGTCCGCGCGCACCGCGTTCAGCACCTGCTGCACCGTCAGCCCGGGCCGCTCGATATGCTTGAGCAGCGCCTCGGTGAACGGGCTGTGCCTGCCCTTGCCGTCGGCCGCCTCGGTGCCGGGCGCGGTCGAGTAGGCCACCAGCGAGCCCGACGCGGCCTGCTGCGCGCGCAGCCCCTGGGCGGGCGCCGCGCGCGAGGCACGGGCCAGCTGCAGCCGGAACGGGTTGTCGCGGCAGGAATCGAGCACGAACAGCGAGACCCGCGCCACCGCGTCGAGCTGGTCGAAGATCAGGCCGAGGTCGAGCGCCTCGAACGGCAGGTCGCGGTCGCTGCGCAGCTTGGCCGAGGCCGGCAGCAGCCAGTTGCGGCCGCCCACTTCCAGCCCGTGCCCGGCGAAGTAGAACAGCGCCGCCTCCGCCCCCGGCGCGCGCTCGCCCAGCCGCCGCACCGCCGCCTCCAGCCCGGCCCGGTCCGGGTCGGTGACCAGCTCGACCTCGAAGCGCAGCCGGCGCAAGGCGGCGGCGATCGCCGTGGCATCGGCGATGGTGTTCACCAGCTTCGGCGCGGCGGCATAGGCGCTGACCCCCACCACCAGCGCCACCCGCCTGTCGGCCGCGGCCGGGCCGGCCAGCGCCAGGACCAGCGCGAGGCCGAGCCACAACCGCCATGCCGCGCGCCGCTCCGCCATTCCCGCGCCTGCTCCCCTGCCTGGAGGCGTTCCCCGGGTGGATTCAGTAGCGCGCCCCGGCACCCGCCTGCAACGATCGCCGGCCCACGCTCATGCGATCTCCTGGATCAGCTTGCGCCGGATCGCGGTGCCGAAGCTCTCGAAATCCTCCGCCACCACCAGGAACGCCCCCACGCCCCCGATCACCGAGTTGCGGTAGTAGCCCTCCAGCATCGGGCCGGCCTGGAAGCCGAAGGTCGGGCGGTCGTTGACGATCGGCAGGCCGTTGATGGTGACGCCCTCGGCCACCAGCCGGTCGCGCTCCGGCTCCGGCGGCGGGCCGTTGTTGTTGGGGCCGTCGCCCGAGACGTCGATCACCTTGCGCGTCGCCTCGAACGGCGCCTCGGCCAGCAGCTTGCGGCTGAACATCAGCGCGCCCGAGATGCTGGTCCAGGTGATCGCCTGGCGCGGCGCGCGGCCCAGCCGGTCGGACCAGTCACGCGCCTCGGCCTCGCTGCCGATCCGCGTCCAGGGAATGACGGTTTCCTGATAGGTGAAGCCGGCCCATTCCATGTAGGCGACCGCGATCGCGCCGACCGGCCCGCCCCTGATCGCGGCCAATACCTGCGGGTCGACGATGGCGCTGCGATAGCCCTCGCGTTGCAGCCGTGCCTCCTCCTCGTCGACGGAGCGGGAGACGTCGACGGCCATCACCAGCAGCAGGTCCACCGGGCCGGAGGCGCGCACGGCAGCCGGCAGCGCCGCGGCGATGGCCCCGCCCAGGAGAGAACGACGACGCATCGGGGGCCTCCGCTTCACCACCGCCGGAAAACCCGGCACGATGAGCTTGGCACAGTTCCCGGACGGGGGAGGAACAAATATGGCGGCGATGGTGCAGACGGTGACGGGGCCGATCCCGGTCTCCGCACTCGGGCGGACGCTGATGCACGAGCATCTCTACATCGCCTTCGCCGGCGCCGAATACGACCCGACCGCGATCTTCGACCGCGCCGCCTTCATTGCCGAAGCGGTGAAGCGGCTGAAGGAGCTGCGCGAGGTGCACGGCGTGCGCAGCTTCGTCGATCCCTGCCCGATCGAGCTCGGCCGCGACGTGACGATGATGAAGGAGATTTCCGAGGGCTCGGGCGTGCACATCGTCTGCACCACCGGCTTCTATTTCGAGGCGCTCGGCCTGCCGCCCTACTGGCGCGCGCGCACCGCGGAGGAGATCGCCGAGCTCTACATCCGCGAGATCACCCACGGCATCGGCGCGACCGGCATCCGGGCCGGGGCCATCAAGGTCGCCACCGGGGCGCCGGAGATCACCGAGCTGGAGAAGAAGTTCCTCGCCGCCGCCTGCATCGCGCAGCGGGCGACGGGGGTGCCGATCATCACCCATACCCAGGACGGCGTCGGCGCCCCGGAGCAGCAGAGGCTGTTCGCCGATGGCGGGGTGGACGCGCATCGCTGCCTGATCGGCCATTGCTGCGGCAATGCCGATCCCGCCTACCACCGCCGCGTGGTCGATGGCGGCAGCTATATCGGCTTCGACCGCATCGGCATCCTGCGCCTGCAACCCGACACGCTGCGCGCCGACAACCTGGCGAAGCTGGTCAGGGACGGATTCGCGGCGCAGATCATGATGAGCCAGGACCGCCATTGCGGCTGGCTGGGCAAGATGCAGCGGCAGCTGACTCCGGCCGAGCAGGCCGATATCGACAGGCTGAAGGCGCAGGGCAAGTGGCCGCCGCCCTACAGCTACATGTTCACCGACTTCATCCCGATGCTGCACGAGCGCGGCGTCAACCAGGCACAGATCGCGTCGATGCTCGACGACAATCCCCGCCGCTTCTTCGCCGGAGACCCCCTGCCATGATCGCCCCGTCCGCCCAGGCAATCGCCGAGCTCGCCCCCACCGGCGTGCTGCGCGCGGCCATCAACATGAGCAACTTCCTGCTGGTCAACAGCCGCGGCCCGAACGGCGAGCCGGCCGGCGTGTCGCCCTCCATGGCGCGCGCGCTGGCGGACCGGCTGGGGGTGGGCGTGGAGTACATGCCCTTCCCCAGGCCGGGCGAACTGGCCGATGCGGTCGCCACCTGGGATGTCGGCCTGATCGGCGCCGACCCGCTGCGGGCCGAGAAGATCGCCTTCACCGCCGCCTATGCCGAGATCGCCGCCTGCATCGCGCAGCGGGCGACGGGGGTGCCGATCATCACCCATACCCAGGACGGCGTCGGCGCCCCGGAGCAGCAGAGGCTGTT
>JBGAIK010000040.1:0-26306 GCA_044225615.1 Acetobacteraceae bacterium
CGATCCAGCCCCTCCAGCACCAGCACGGCGGTCTTCACCCGCCCGCCGGCCTCGGCCAGCGCCGCCGCCAGGGCCGCGTCGTCCCGGCCGGTCAGCGTCCGCAGCATGCGCACGGCGCGGGCGCGCAGCTTGGCGTTGCGCGCCTGCATGTCGACCATCAGGCCGCGATGCACCCGGCCGAGCCGGACCATCACCAGCGACGAGAACAGGTTCAGCACCACTTTCTGCGCCGTGCCGGCCTTCATCCGGGTGGAGCCCGCGATCACCTCGGCGCCGGTCTCGGCCAGGATCGGATGCTCGGCGGCGGCCAGCAGGCTGCCGCCCGGGCTGTTGGCGATGCCGAGGGTGAGCGCGCCCCGCGCCCGGGCCGCGCGGATGAGCGCCACGGTGTAGGGTGTGGAGCCGCTGGCGGCGGTGCCCAGCACCACGTCGGCCGGGCCGATCGCATGCGCGACGACGGCGGCCTCGGCGGCGGCGGCATCGTCCTCCGCATTCTCGATGGAGCGGGTGAAGGCGGCCTCGCCGCCGGCCATCAGCAGCAGCAGCCGGTCGGCGGGCCAGTCGAAGGTGGGGGGCAGCTCGGCGCCGTCCTGCACGCCGATGCGGCCCGAGGTGCCGGCGCCGGCATAGACCAGGCGCCCACCGGCGGCGAGGCGGCGCGCGGCGGCCTCGGCGGCCGCGGCCAGCGCCGGCAGGGCCGCGCGCACCGCGGCAACGGCGGCCAGCTGCGCCTCCCACATCGTCTCGAGCGCCGCCGGGCCGTCCCAGGCGTCGAGCGCCTCGTAGCGGGGGTCGATCCGTTCGGTGGCGGGCAGGCCTGGCTGGGTCATGGCGCCAATGAAGCGAAGGCGGCGGCCGGGATCAAGCGGGGTGCCGCCTTCACGAATCCGTAGCCGGGCCGCAGATTTCTTTTGCCTCCCGCCAACGCCGCTGTTAGGTGGCGGCGTGTTTCGGGGCTGCCGCGGATCGTGCCGATTCGCGGCGGATTTCCCGCAAGACGCCGCCAGCCATTCACGGGAACTGCAACAGAAAAGGATCGATAATAATGTCGAAGGCGTTCATCGCTCAGGTCATCCAGGAATCCGCCTCGCTCACCGGCACCGCCGCCAATCGCGCCGCGACCGACCTGATCGGGGCAATCGTGAAGGAGCTGAAGAAGTCCGGCAAGTTCACCCTGCCCAGCTTCGGCACCTTCACCGTGCGCAAGACCAAGGCGCGCAAGGGGCTGAACCCCCGCACCGGCGAGGCGATCAAGGTGAAGGCCGGCAAGACGGTGCGCTTCAAGGCGTCGCCGACGCTGAAGAAGGCGGTCTGATCCCGCCGGCCAGGCCGGCCAGGGTCGTGAACGGGCCCGCCGCAGCCGGCAAGCGCCCCGCCGCATGTCCGGGGGGCAGCATGGGGATGCGTGGCGCCGGAATGTAGTCGCCTTGTCAGAAATCTTTACAGCCCCCCGGGCGCCAGCCGCACAAACCATTGAAATGATGATCTTTCGCCCTCTGGCACGGCGCTTGCTACACTGGGTTCAGACGCCACCCGGTGGCTCGGTTCGAAAGATGATGGTGGCAGCACCATCCGATGGTTCAGGAGATAGTCATGGCCGATCGTAACAGGTTCTTCCTCGCGGCGCTGAGTGCGATTGCAGCCGTTTCCTTCTCTGTCGGTGCTCAGGCGGCGACGTCCTATGCCGGCTACGGCAACAACACCGGCAGCGGCGCGCTCGGCGCCTGGATCACTGCCGCGGGCGGCTATGTCGAGACCGCGACCCCTGGCGGCACGGGCACCGGCTCGAACGGCAACCATCGCGTGATGCCGATCGGCATCAGCAGCTCGGTGAACATGTTCCTCAACGCCACGCTGGCGACGCTGCCCGCGACCGGCTCGATGACCGGCATGCTGAACGCCGGCTCGACCGTCTATACCACGAGCGCGGCGAACAATTCCAACGCTGCCATCGTCCTGAACAACTTCTCGCCCAGCATCACCGCCTTCGGCTTCTTCCTCGAAAGCACGCTCGCCCCGTCCAGCTCGCTGACCATCACGCTGACGGATGCGAACGGGTCCAGCGTGATCACCATCCCGACGAACCTTGCCGACAGCATCAACGGCCAGCCGCTGCTGAACGGCACGGCCCAGTTCATCGGCTTCACCGGCATCAGCAATCCGGGCGGCACCGCTTCGATCACGCTGTCCACCGGCACCAACGTCAAGTATGAGATCGGCGATTTCCTCTCCTCGCCGATCCCGAGCCCCGAGCCCGCTTCGCTCGCCCTGCTCGGCGCCGGCCTCGTCGGCCTCGGTTTCGCCCGCCGCCGCAAGTCGGCCTGACCCGCGGCGTCTGTCGGGATACTTTACAGGGCGGCCCCGCAAGGGGCCGCCCTTGGCGTGTACGGCTTGCCAGACCGCCCGGGCCCGTGCACACCAGCCGAAGCGCGCCGAGCCGACGGGAGCAAACGGCTGTATGGTGGACCTCACCCGGATTTATGACGTTCTTGTGATCGGCGGCGGCAACGCGGCCCTGTGTGCCGCCGTCACGGCACGCGAAGCCGGCGCCTCCGTCCTGCTGCTGGAGCACGCACCCAGGGAGTTCCGTGGCGGCAATTCCCGCCACACCCGCAATTTCCGCGGCATGCACGAGGCGCCGACCAACGTCCTGACCGGATCATACCTGGAGGACGAGTACTGGGACGACCTCCGCCGCGTCACCGGCGGCAACACCGACGAGCCGCTCGCCCGGATGACCATCCGCGTCTCGGCCCGGATGACCCCCTGGATGGAGGCCTGCGGCGTCCGCTTCCAGCCGGCGCTGACCGGCACGCTCAGCCTCTCGCGCACCAACGCCTTCTTCCTCGGCGGCGGCAAGGCCCTGCTCAACGCCTACTACGCCACCGCCGCCCGGCTGGGCGTCCAGATACTCTACGATTCGGAGGTGCAGGCCCTGCATCTCGAAGACGGCTTCGTCCGCACGGCCGACATCACCCGCAACGGCTTTCCCGCCACCGTGCGCGCCAGATGCATCGTCGCGGCCTCCGGCGGGTTCCAGGGCAATCTCGACTGGATGCGCCAGTACTGGGGCGAGGCGGTGGACAATTTCGTCATCCGCGGCACGCCCTTCGCCAAGGGCCGCATCCTGCGCAACCTGCTCGACCAGGGGGTCATGCCCGTCGGCGACCCCACCCAGTTCCACGCCGTGGCGCTCGACGCCCGCTCGCCGCAGTTCGACGGCGGCATCTCCACCCGCCTCGACAGCGTGCCGTTCAGCGTGGTGGTGAACCGCGACGGCAAGCGCTTCTACGACGAGGGCGAGGACGTGTGGCCCAAGCGCTATGCCATCTGGGGAAGGCTGATCGCACAGCAGCCCGGCCAGATCGCCTACTCGATCTGCGACGCCAAGGCCTTCTCGCTGTTCATGCCCTCGGTCTACCCTGCCTACAGCGCGCCCACCCTGGCGGAGCTCGCCGCGAAGCTCGGCGTCGATCCGGCCGCCGTCGAGGCCACCGTCGCCGCCTACAACGCCGCCGTCCAGCCCGGCCGCTTCGACGACACCGGGCTCGACGAATGCCGCACCGCCGGGCTCGACCCGCCCAAGACCCACTGGGCACGGCGCATCGACGAGCCGCCCTTCTACGGCTACCCGCTGCGCCCGGGCATCACCTTCACCTATCTCGGCCTGAAGGTGGACGAGCACGCCCGCGTGCTCATGCAGGACGGCAGGCCCAGCGCCAACCTGTTCGCCGCCGGCGAGATCATGGCCGGCAACATCCTCGGCCGCGGCTACCTGGCGGGATTCGGCATGACCATCGGCACGGTGTTCGGCCGCATCGCCGGACAGGAGGCGGCGCGCCATGCACGGAACTGACATCCCGAGCGAGGCGCCCCCTTCCGAAGCGATGGCCGCCGCCCGCCGCGACATGGAGATCTGCAACGCCTGCCGCTACTGCGAGGGCTATTGCGCCGTCTTCCCCGCGATGCAGCTGCGCCGCGACTTCACCGCCGGCGACCTCGGCTACCTGGCCAATCTCTGCCACGGCTGCCAGGGCTGCTTCCATGCCTGCCAGTACGCGCCGCCGCATCCCTGGGGCATCAACGTGCCGCAGGCCTTCGCGGAATTGCGCCAGGAAACCTACGCCCAGCACGCCTGGCCGCCCGCCATGGGCCGGCTGTTCCAGCGCAACGGCACCATCGTCTCCGTCTTCGCCGCGCTCACCCTGGCCGTGGTGATGCTGCTGGTCGGCCTGCTCCAGCGCCCCGACATCCTCTTCGGCACCCATACCGGCCCCGGCGCCTTCTTCGCCGTGGTGCCCTATGGCGCCATGGTCTGGGTCGCGAGCGCCGCCTTCCTCTACGCCCTGCTGGCCCTCGGCCTCGCCACGGCCAGCTTCTGGCGCGCGTCGGGCGGTCCGATCGGCGGCGTGGCGGCCATTGCCCGCGCCCTGCACGATGCCATGACGCTGCGCAACCTGGGCGGCGGCGGCGATGGCTGCACCTACCCGACCGAGACCTTCTCCTTCGCCCGGCGCTGGTACCACCACGCCATGTTCTACGGCTTCATGCTCTGCTTCGCCGCCACCGCGGTCGCCACCATCTACCACCATGGCTTCGGCTGGATCGCGCCGTACTCCCTGCTCAGCGCGCCGGTCATCCTCGGCACCGTCGGCGGCATCCTGATGGTGATCGGAACCATCGGCCTGATCTGGCTGAAAATCCTCGCCGACCCCGCCCCGCTGGCCCGCGCCGTGCTGGGCGGCGACTACGCGATGCTGTTCCTGCTGCTGCTCGTCGCCGTCACCGGCCTGCTGCTGCTCGCCTTCCGCAGCACGCCGGCCATGGGCATGCTGCTCGCGATCCACCTGGGCTTCGTGCTCGCCCTGTTCCTCGCGCTGCCCTACAGCAAGATGGTGCACGGCCTGTTCCGCACCGCCGCCCTGATCCGCGCCGCATCGGAGCGCCGCGCTTAGCCGCCCTGCCCTGCGCTCATGGACACTGCCCGGACCGGTTGGTAGAAGGCGCGCGCCCCCTGTTCCCGGACCGTCGCCGATGAAGATCGTGGCCTGCAACTCGAACCGCCCCCTTGCCGAGGCGGTGGCGGCGGCCCTCAACCTGCCGCTGACCCGCGCCTCCGTCCGCCGCTTCGCCGACATGGAGGTGTTCGTGGAAATCCACGAGAACATCCGCGGCGAGGACGTCTTCGTCATCCAGTCCACCTCCTACCCGGCCAACGACAACCTGCTGGAACTGCTGATCACGATCGACGCGCTGCGCCGCGCCTCGGCGCGGCGCATCACCGCGGTGATCCCCTATTTCGGCTACGCCCGGCAGGACCGGAAGTCCGGCTCCCGCACGCCCATCAGCGCCAAGCTCGTCGCCAACCTGATCACCACCGCCGGCGCCAACCGGGTGCTGACCATGGATCTCCATGCCGGCCAGATCCAGGGCTTCTTCGACATCCCGGTGGACAACATGTCCGCCGCCCCGCTGTTCAGCCGCCACATCCAGGACAACTACGCCGGCCGCGACCTGATGATCGTCTCGCCCGACGTCGGCGGCGTGCTGCGCGCCCGCATCATCGCCACCCGCCTCAACTGCGACCTCGCCATCATCGACAAGCGCCGCGAGCGCGCCGGCGTGTCCGAGGTGATGAACGTCATCGGCGAGGTCGAGGGCCGCGACTGCATCCTGATCGACGACATCGTCGATTCCGGCGGCACGCTGTGCAACGCCGCCGCAGCCCTGATCAAGCAGGGCGCCCGCTCCGCCTCGGTCTACACCACCCACGGCGTGCTCTCGGGCGGCGCCGTCGCCCGCATCGCCTCCTCCCCGATCGAGATGATGACCATCACCGACAGCATCCTCGCCACCGAGGCGGTCCGCCTCGCCGGCAACATCCGCCAGGTCACCATCGCGCCCCTGCTCGCCGAGGCCATGCGCCGCATCAGCGAGGAGAGCTCGGTGAGCTCGCTGTTCGACTGACATGGCCCTCACCCACGCCGCCTTCTGGTTCCTCCGCCACGGCGAGACCGACTGGAACGCCCAGGGCCTGTCCCAGGGCAACGTCGACATCCCCCTGAACGAGACCGGACGCACCCAGGCCGTCGCCGCCGCGGACATGCTCCGCCACCGCGGCATCGCCACCATCGTCGCCTCCCCCCTCTCCCGCGCCCACGACACCGCCCTGGCCGTCGCCGCCGTCACCGGCCTGCCCGTGGCCATCGACGAAGGCCTGCGCGAAGTCTCCTTCGGCGTCCAGGAAGGCAAGCCGATGGTGCAATGGTTCACCGACTGGGTGGACGGCCACTACACCCCCGACGACGCGGAAAGCTTCGCCGCGCTGCGCACCCGCGCCGCCGCGGCGGTGAACCGCGCCCTCGCCCTGCCGGCCCCGGTCCTGGTGGTGGCCCACGGCGCCCTGTTCCGCGCACTGCGCGCCGAAATGGGCCTGGAAGCCAACGTGCGCACGCCGAACGCCATGCCGTTCTTCTGCCGGCCCGGCACGCCGTGGGAGCTGGTGCCGGCTTCGGCAATATAGGCGCAGGCAGGCAAGGCTCCGCCGGCCAAGGGCCATTGGCCCTTGGAACCCGACTCTGCTGGCGGCTGCATCGCCGGCCTTCGGTGATTGGCACGGCCTTCGTACTGCGTCGCTTACTTGCTTGCGCCGCAGGCAACAACATCGATCCGCACCCGGCATGGCGCAGAGGCACAAATCGAATGCCTGCGGCGCAAGGAAGATAGCGGGCGCGCTGGCACCTGCCCGCCACGCGTCTCGGCCAATCACCGAAGGCCATCGCCCCAGCCGCCAGCAGAAACGGGTTCCAAGGGCCAATGGCCCTTGGCCGGCGGAGCCTCGCTTGCCTTCCCTGCCACATCCCTTCACGTCCGATCGACCTCGTACTCCGCCATCTCCGGCGTCATCGCCTCGATCACGAAGTCCACGAACGCGTCCGGCGCGTCGAGGAAGAACTCCTTGTCCGAATAGGCGCCCACCGACGCCGCCATGCCGTGCGCTTCCGCCCAGGCCGCCAGTGCCTCCAGCGCCGCCTGCGGCGAACCGTCCAGGAACGACACCTGGGAGCGGCGCTTGTCGGCGTCGCGGTTCGCCGTGTCGCTGCGGCTGAGCTGCAGGTCCACGGTCGCCCCGGGCTGGCGCAGCCAGATGGCACGCTCGGTGCGGCGCAGCTCGATGAAGCCGAGCTGCGTCTTCAGCATCGCCACCACGGTCTCGAAATGCGCCGGGCTGACGCGGTTGGCGACGTGGTTGAACTGCATGGCGGGCTCCGCGGCAACGGCGGCGATCGTGGTCCCGGCTTGCGCTTGCCGCAATATGCGGCTTGGATTTCCCCGCATCGGCGGGATCGGGACATGGCGATGGGCGAGGCTCCGGCGGCTCCTGCACTGGCCGCGACGCTGCCGAAGGCGGTGGTGCACCTGCCGTTCGAGGCCGGAAGCTACCGGATGGCGATGGGCCTGCTGGCCTGCGAGCCGGACGAGCTGATCGTCGTCGACGAGCACTACCCGGACGAGATGGCCCAGCGCCGCGCGCTGCTGGCGGAGCAGCGCGGCGAAGTGCTGGCCACGCTGCCGGAGGCGGATGGCGCCTGCGCCGAACTGCTGGAGGTGCTGGCCGAGCTTCTCCCCCGCCGCTTCCCCGGCTGGTTCGCGCTGGAAGGCGGCCGCCTCCACAACCGCCTGACCGGCGAGGACTGGGCATTGGGCGCGTCGGGCGCGGCGGCGCTCGAGCTCTGCGGCCGGCTGGTGCAGGAGGATCTCTGCCTGCTGCAGCTGCGCGACGGCGTGCCGTTCCTGACCGGCGGCGTGCTCTGCTTCCCCAGCGGCTGGCGCCTGGTGGAGAAGCTCGGCCTGCCGCTCGCCGCGGTGCATGGCCCGGTGCCGATCTACCCCGATCGCCTCGCCCGCCCGGTGGACCGGCTGATCGCGACGCTGAAATCCGGCAAGATGGTGGAGCGGGTGAACTGGTCGGCGCTCGACTCGCCCGTGCTCTACCGCCCCGGCGGCCATTTCCGCCGCAAGCGCAACGAGAACGTCACCGCCGGGAACGCCGGCGAAACGCTGTTCCTGCGCGTCGAACGCCAGACGCTGCGCCGGCTGCCGAGAACCGAGGCCGTGGTGTTCGGCATCCGCACCTATGTCTACCCGATCGGGCGGATCGCCGCCGACCCCGCGGTGGCCGCGCGCCTCGCCTCGGCGATTCGGGGGCTGCCGGAGGAGCTTGCCGCCTACAAGAGCGTCGGCGTGGTGCGCGCCCCGCTGCTCGCCTATCTCGATGCGCAGGCGGGTCTGGACCCGCAAGCGGGTCCGGACAGGCGGGCGGCCGGCTGATGGAAACGTTCGATGTCGTGGTGATCGGCTCGGGCGCGCTCGGGTCCAGCACCGCCTTCCACCTCGCCCGCGCCGGCCGCAGCGTGGCCCTGCTGGACCAGGCCGCCATCGCCTCGCAGACCTCGCCGCGCGCCGCCGGCCTCACCGGCCAGGTGCGCATGACCGAGACGCTGACCAGGCTCGCGGTCCGCGCGGTGGAGAAGATCGCCCGCTTCACCGAGGAGACCGGCGAGCCGATGGTGTTCCACCAGCCCGGCAGCCTGACCATCGCGCGCACGCCCGGGCACCTGGCCGGCCTGCACGCCCGCGTCGAGCGCGGCAAGCGGTTCGGCTGCGACATCGACATGATCCCGACGGCGGAGGCGCAGGCGCTGATGCCCTTCCTGCAGGCGAAGGGCGTGCTCGGCGTCTGCCACATGCGCACCGACCTCTACCTGGAGCCGGCGCAGCTGCCGGTCGGCTACGCCCGCGCCGCCGCACGGCTGGGCGCGCAGCTGTTCCCCGACACCGCGGCGCGGGAGATCGTGGTCGAGAACGGCGCCGTGGCGCGCGTGGTCACCACGCAGGGCGAATTCGCCTGCAACGCCGTGGTCGATGCCGCCGGCGGCTGGCTGCGCGCGGTGGGCGCCCTGGCCGGTTCCGACGTGAAGGTCGTGCCCGTCCGCCACCAGCTCATGATCACCGTGCCCCTGCCCGAAGTGCGGGACATGCAGCCGGTGAGCCGGGTGGTGGACACCAACGTCTACATCCGCCCGTGCAAGGGCGGGCTCATGCTGGGCGGCTACGAGCCCGACCCGATGGAGTTCGACCTGCGCGGCAAGCCCGATTTCCGGGTGGAGGACGTCCCCCTCGACCTTTCCGTCCTGCGCCGCCTGGCCGATACGGTGCACGACCAGTTCCCGGTCTTCCGCGACGTCGCCATCCAGGAGCATCGCGGCGGGCTGCCCACCATGACGATGGATGCCGACTACATGCTCGGCCCCGCCCCCGGCGTGCCCGGCCTCTACGTCATCGGCGGCTGCAACGTGGGCGGCCTCTCCGTCTCGCCGGCGCTGGGCGAGCTGCTCGCCGGCTGGATCGTGGACGGCCGCCCGGCGGTGGACGTCCCCGGCATGGACCCCGGCCGCTTCGGCGCGGTGGACGAGCCGGCATTGCTGGACCGCTGCCGCAGCCGCTACGCCACCTATTACAGCTACCGCTTCCAGTAGGAGACCCGCCCCGTGAGTCCTGACGAGATCGGCTACATGTCCGTGGCCGAGCTGCACTGGGCCTATCGCCGCCGGCAGCTCTCCCCGGTCGAGGTCGCCAAGGCCGTGCTGGAACGGATCGGGCAGGTCGAGCCGCGGGTCAACGCCATGATGCGCCTCACCCCCGACCATGCGCTGGAGGCGGCCAGGAAATCCGAGGCCGCGTTCATGAAGGGCGAGGTCCCGCGCCTGCTGGAAGGCATACCCGTCACCATCAAGGACCTGCAGCACACCAAGGGCGTGCAGACCGATTTCGCCACCGCCATCATGCAGGGCACCATCCCCGACGTGGACGCCCCCTGCGTCGCCCGGCTGTTCGAGGCCGGCGCGATGATGATGGGCAAGACCACCGCGGCGGCCGAATGGGGCTGGAAGGGCGTCAGCCAGGCGCCGATCTCCGGCATCACCCACAACCCCTGGAAGCACGGCTACAACGCCGGCGCCTCCTCCTCCGGCGCCGGCGTCGCCGCCGCCTGCGGCTACGGCCCGCTGCACCAGGGTGGCGACGGCGCCGGCTCCATCCGCATGCCGGCGCATTTCTCCGGCGTCTACGGCTTCAAGCCCACCCACGGAAGGGTGCCGAACTGGCCGATGTCGAACAACGAGCTCGCCACCCACATGGGACCGCTGACCCGCACCGTGGAGGACGCGGCGCTGATGACGCAGGCGATGGCCGGCCCGCACCCCTGGGACTACACCTCGCTCGAAGCCAGGCCGCAGGACTATGCCGGGCACCTCCGCGCCCGCATGACCGGCAAGCGCATCGCCTATACCCGCGACCTCGGCCACGCCCGCGTCGACCCCGAAGTGGCGGCGGTGGTGGACAAGGCGGTGAAGGCCTTCGTCCAGATGGGCGCCGAGGTCGAGGAGGTGACGCCGGCCTGGGGTCCGCTCGGCCCCGAGCTGATCCGCTTCTTCTGGCCCGCCACCTTCACCGCCCGCCTCGCCAGCCTGCCCGAATTCGAGAGCCGGATGGACCCTGGCTTCGTCGCCATGATCCGCCACGCCGCCGGCTTCACCGTGCCGCAGTTCATGGACATGCGCACCCGCCGCTTCGCCTATGTCCAGCAGATCCACGAGTTCATGCAGAACTGGGACTTCCTGCTCTCGCCCGCGGTCAGCGTGGCCGCCTTCCCGGCCGACCGGCTACAGCCGCCGCACTGGCCGCAGCATGAATGGGACTGGCTGATGTGGGCGGAGTTCTCCTGGCCGTTCAACTGGTCGGGCAGCCCGGCCGCCAGCGTCCCCTGCGGCTTCACCTGGACGGCCTGCCCGTCGGCCTCCAGATCGTCGGGCGGCGATCTGGACGACCTCGGCGTGCTCCAGGCCAGCCATGCCTTCGAAGACGCGCGGCCCTGGGCGGAAGAGCGGCCGCCGCTGGCAACGTAAGGCAAGGAAAGCGGTTCTTTTTTTGAAAAAAAGAACCAAAACTTTTTGTCCTTGGATCGCGGTTGGCGCCGCCGGCCGAACAGCCAACGAATAAAAGGCTTTTTGCTTTTTTCAGAAAAAGAGTCTTCCTTGCTCAAAACTCCAACAGGTTCTCCCGCAGATGCGCATGCGAGAACCCCGTGCGCGTCAGCCCGCGCTGCTGCAGCACCGGCACCAGCCCGTCCGTGATCTCCGCCACGCTGCGCCGGCTGACATCGCCCAGCGTGAACAGGAACCCGTCGCCGCCGATCTCCTGCATCGCCTCGTCCATCTGTGCCGCCACGTCGTCCGGCGTGCCGTGGAAGTCGAGCGCGCCGCCCGAGGTGGAATAGCTGACCATGGCTTCCCGCAGCGTCTTGCCCTGGGCGCGCTTGAGGAAGACCTGGAGGCTCGACTGGTGGCCGTTGGTGGTGAGCTCCCCGATCGGCGCGTCAAGGTCGAAGCCTGACAGGTCCAGATTGGTGATCCAGCCGAACTGGGCCATGCGGATGTCGAGATTGGCCTCGGCGTCGGCCCGCCGTCGGTCGATGCGCAGCTGCGCCTCCTCCCGGCTGGTGGCGACGATGGGCGAGATCAGGAACAGGATCTTGCAGCTGTCGGGGTCGCGGCCCATGGCGGCCATCTGCCGGCGCACGTCGTCGCGGTATTCCTTCATCGCCGGGATGCCCTTGGGCGCGGCGACGATGGTGTCGGCATACCTGGCCGCGATGGCGCGCCCGGGGCCGGAGCCGCCGGCCTGGGCGATCACCGGGCGGCCCTGGGGGGCGGGCCCCGAGTTCAACGGCCCGCGGCTCGCGTAGTAGGTGCCGCGATGGTCGATGGTGCGCACCTTGGCGGGGTCCACCAGGATGCCGCTCTTGCGGTCCGCCACGATCGCGTCCGGGTCCCAGGAGCCCCACAGCCTGGTCACCACGTCGATGTATTCATGCGCCATCGCATAGCGGGTATCGTGGGCGGGCAGCGCGTCCATGCCGAAATTCTGCGCCGAGAGGTCGGAGCTGCCGGTGACCATGTTCCACCCCGCCCGACCGGCCGAGACCTGGTCGAGCGTGCCGACGATGCGGGCGACCAGGTAGGGGTGATAGGCGAAGGTGGACAGGGTGGGCACGATGCCGAGATGCCTCGTGGCCTGCGCCATCAGGGTCGCGACCACCGTCGGCTCCTGGCGCGGGATCGACATGCCGTTCTTCAGGAAGATGTCGCGCCCGCCCTGCCAGTTCTCGCCGACATAGATCGAGTCCTCGATCAGCATGTAGTCGAACCCGGCGCGGCCGATCGCCCGGGCGAGATCGACGAACATCCCCGCGCTCATCCACTCCTCGCTGATATTGCCGGTCCAGGGGGCACCCCAGGCCTGGATGCTGGAGCCCTGGAGGAACCAGGCGAGATGGAACTGGTTGTTGCCGGCCATGAAGTCTCCGCTGCGGGTTGCTGCCCAAAACAGGGTCAACTGATCTGAATCGGGTGCAACGGCCATGCCATGCCGGGATGATCGACGAGGTCTGCACCTAGGTAAGGCAGCACAGAACAAGAAAGCCGCGATTGTCGCCATCGTCAGATTATTCTCTGAGCAGATGAACAGGAACCCGCCATCATGGCCAAGGCGATCGGCGCACCGCCGGCGCCATGCCCGTGGCGCGATTTCTGCTTGGCCTCTTCCATCCGCACCCCGCGAGGCACCGCCATGCCGTCCAGGCCCTTCCACCTCGGCTGGTTCATGAACTTCACCCCAGGCGACTGGAACCACAGCTTCGCCGCCGGCGGATCGCCCTGGGACGGCATGTTCTATGTCGACATGGCCCGCGCCCTCGAACGCGCCTGCTTCGACTACATCATGATCGAGGACACGCTCATGGTGTCCGAAACCTACGGCGGCTCGCATGAGGCCGGCATGAAGCACGCCCTGTTCGTGCCCAAGCACGACCCCACGCCGCTCGCCGCCGTCATCGGCGCCCACACCCGCAACCTCGGCGTGGTCGCCACCATGAGCACGCTCGGCTACCCGCCCTTCCTGCTCGCCCGCCTCGCCTCCACGCTCGACCATATCTGCGGCGGCCGGTTCGGCTGGAACATCGTCACCTCGGGCGAAGACCTGGCGGCCGAGAATTTCGGCCTAGACAGGCTGCCCCCGCGCGAACTCCGCTACGAGATGGCCGACGAATACGTCGATCTCGTCTGCAAGCTGTTCGACAGCTGGGAGGACGGCGCCATCGTCATGGACCGCGAGCGCGGCATCTATGGCGACCACACCAAGGTCAAGCCGATCCATTTCCACGGCAAGCATTTCAAGAGCCGCGGCCCGCTCAACACCGTCCGCTCGCCCCAGGGCCGACCCGCCTTCGTCCAGGCCGGCGGCTCCCCCCGCGGCCGCGCCTTCGCCGCGAAACACGCGGATTCCATCATCGCCGTGGCCAACGGCATCGCAGGCATGAAGAAATACCGCAACGACGTCCGTGGCCACGCCGAGAAATTCGGCCGCAACCCGGACGACGCCAAGGTGCTCTACCTCGTCTACCCCTTCCTCGGCGAAACCGAGGAAGACGCCCACGCCAAGCACCAGCGCCTGGTCACCTCCGGCGCCTTCGTCGAAATGGCGCTGGCCAGCATCTCCGCCATCACCGACATCGACTTCTCCAAATTCCCGCTCGACGAACCCCTGCCGCCACTGACCACCAACGGCGAGCAGGGCTCGCTCGACAAGTTCGCCCAATGGGGCAGCAACAAGACGCTGCGCCAGCTCTGCGAGCAGCGCTTCGGCGGCCCCGGCGACATCAACCTGATCGGCACGCCCGACCAGGTCGCGGCGAAAATGGGCGAGGTCATGGAAGAAGTCGGCGGCGACGGCTTCCTGATCAGCACCCCGTTCCAACGCACCAGCCGCCGCTTCATCACCGAAGTCACGGAAGGCCTCGTGCCGGCGCTCCAGCGGCGCGGCCTGGCGCGGACGGCGTACACGAAGAAAACGCTGCGGGAGACGCTGCTGGAATTCTGAAGGGAAGAGGCCTCCGGCGGGCAAAGGCCGGGGGCCTTTGCAAACCGTTCCTGCTCGCGGCTGGAGCACCGGCCCTCGCCCATTGGCACGACCCGCTTTCTTGCGCCGAAGGCCATCAATGCAGCCGCGAGCACGAATGGGTTCCAAGGGCCAATGGCCCTTGGCCGGCGGAGCCTCGCTTCCTGATCCAGCCCTACCTCGCCCGCCCGAGCGCCGCCCCCATTCCCGTCACCATTGCCCGCTCCGGCGCCTTGCCCGGTACCGCTACTGCGTCTCTGGCGCGCAGGTGCGCTGACAGCCCGCGCTCCAGCCGGTTCAGCACCCGGCGGATCGTCTCGGTGATGGCGAGGTAGATCAGCGCGCAGTACAGGTAGATCGAGAAGTCGAAGGTGCGGGCGAAGATGAAGCGGGTCTGGCCCATCAGGTCCAGCAGCGTGACGATCGCGGCCAGGGCGCTGGCTTTCACCATGCCGATCAGCTCGTTGCCGTAGGGGCGCAGCGCCACCAGGAAGGCCTGCGGCAATACCACGTGGCGCATGATCCGCCATGGCGACAGGCCGAGCGCGCGGGCCGCCTCGCGCTGGCCCCTGGGCACGGAGCCCAGCGCGCCGCGCAGGATCTCCGCCTGATAGGCCGCGGTGTTCAGCGAGAAGGCCAGGATGCAGCAGTAATAGGCCTCGCGGAAGAACCACCACAGCCCCGCTTCCTGGAAGAAGGGCCGGAACTCGCCGCTGCCGTAGTAGAACAGATACAGCTGGCACAGCAGCGGCGTGCCGCGGAAGAAGGCGATGTAGCCGCGCGCGATCCCCGACAATGCCAGGTTGCGCGACATGCGCGCCAGGCAGATCGGGAAAGCCAGCAGGAAGCCGGCCCCGCAGGAGATCGAGACCACGAGGGCGGTGATCTTGAGCCCCAGCAGGATGCGCCAGCCATAGGCCGAGAGCAGGTCCACGTTGAAGACGAAGGCGAACGCCGCCTCCATCACGCGTAGCCCCGGTTGGCCCGCCGCTCCAGCCAGGACTGGCCGAGGCCGGAGGCGAGCGCGAAGACCAGGTAGAGCAGCGTGGCCGCGGCGTAGAACACCAGTGGCCGGCCGGTGGCGCGGCTGGCCTCGGAGGCGGCGCGCATCAGGTCGGTCACCGCCAGCGTGGAGATCAGGGAGGTGTCCTTCATCAGCACCATCCAGACATTGCCGAGCCCGGGCAGCGCCACCCGGGCCAGCTGCGGCAGCACCACCAGGCCGAACACCTGCGCGCGGTGCAGGCCGAGCGACTTCGCCGCCTCCGCCTGGCCGGGCGGCACGGCAGCCAGCGAGGCGATCCAGACCTCGCTGGAATAGGCGGCAGCCACCACGGAAAGCGCGATGACCCCGGCGACGAAGGCGCTGACCTCGACATGCGGCAGGCCGAGCATGCGCCCCGCCTTGTCCAGCAGCGCCTGCAGGCCGAAATAGACCAGGAACAGGGCGAGCAGGTCGGGAATGCCGCGGAAGAAGGTGGTGTAGGCATCGCTCGCCGTGCGCAGCACGCGGCTCTGCGACAGTTTCAGCAGCGCCAGCAGCAGGCCGGCGCCGAAACCGAAGGGCGCGGTGCACAGCGCCAGGGCCACCGTCACCAGCATGCCCTTCAGCAGCAGGCCGGACCAGCCGTCGGGGCCGAAGAGCAGGGCGTACCAGCTCATCGCCAGGCCGCCCCGCTCATCGCCTCACTTCCCCCGGATGTTGATCTTGAAATACTTGTCGGCGATCGTCTTGAAGGTGCCGTCGGCGTCCACCTCGGCCACCGCCTTGTCGAACATCGCCCGCAGGTCGGCATCCTCCTTGCGGAAGGCGGCGCCGGTGCCGGGGCCGAAGATTTCCAGGTTCGGCGGGATCACCGCCACGATGCGGCAGCAGCCCGGGTTCTTCTCGATGAAGGTGCTGGCCACGATCAGGCTGGTCACGGTGTAGTCGAGCCGCCCGTTGGCGAGCTCGATCTGGGGTTCGTCGCCGCCCGGATACAGCTTGATCTCGGAGCCGGCATGGAACTTCTCCAGGTAGTTGGAGAAGGTGGTGGAGGACTGGGTGCCGATCGTCCTGCCCTTCAGCCCGGCCGGCGAGACGTCGTCGCTCTTGTTGCTCGCCGCCGCCATGAACACCGGCGGGATGAAATAGTAGGGGGCGGAGAAATCCACCAGCTTCTGCCGCGGCGGGGTGATGCTCATGCTCGACATGATCATGTCGAACTTGCCGGCGATCAGGGCGGGGATGATCCCGTCCCAGTCCTGGCTCTGGAAGGTGCAGGTCACCTTCATCCGCCTGCACAGCTCCTCGGCGTATTCGACTTCCCAGCCGACGATCTTGCCCTGCGGGTTCACGCTCTCGAATGGCGGGTAGGTGGCATCGATGCCGATGCGCACGGTCTTCCAGTCCTTTGCCAGCGCCGGCGCGGCGGCCAGGGCGAAGGCGCCCAGGGCAGCCAGAGCCGTACGAAACGCGATCGCGAATGCCGCCATCGTCACACCCATTTTCTGTTGATCCGCCCGTCCCCGCGCCGCGCGGACGCCTCGGTGTGCGTAGCAAGGCCCGTGCCAGCCGATTCACCATTGCCGGCCGCCCCGCCCCGCCGCTAGCCTCCGCCGCCTGAACCGGGGAGAAGCAGGACATGCCCGACGACGCGCCACTGCCGATCGACGACGTGCGCGGCCACGTCTCGCCCGAGGAATGGCAGGCCCGCGTGGACCTCGCCGCCTGCTACCGGCTGCTGGCCCGCTACAACATGGCCGACCTCACCGGCACCCACACCTCGCTGTCGGTGCCCGGCAGCGACAACCGGCACTTCCTGATCAACCCGCATGGCGTGCTGTTCGAGCGGGTGACGGCCTCCTCGCTGGTCAAGATCGACTGCGACGGCAACCCGGTGATGCCCACGCGCTACCGGGTCAACCCGGCCGGGTTCATCATCCATTCGGCCATCCACATGGCCCGGCCCGACGCCGCCTGCGTGATGCACACCCACACCGTCGCCGGCATGGCGGTCTCCATGCAGGCCCAGGGCCTGCTGCCGGCCAGCCAGCATGCCTGCTTCTTCACCGGCAATGTCGGCTACCACGACATCGACGCCATGGCCGAGGAGATCGGCGGCCGCGCCGCGCTGGCCCGCGACATGGGGAGCCACCGGGCCCTGATCATGCGCAACCACGGCCTGCTGACCGCCGGCCGCACGGTGGGCGAGGCGTTCTGGCTGATGCACACGCTGGAGCGCGCCTGCGCCGCCCAGGTCGCCGCGCTGTCGGGCGGCGCCGCGCTGTATCCGGTCACCGAGAAGACCTCGAAATGGTTCGGCTCGCTGCTCAGCGAAAAGGACTTCTCGCTCGATCGCGGCACCCTCTCCTGGCCGGGCCTGCTGGAGGTGCTCGATTCGGTCGATCCGTCCTACCGGAACTGAGGCCGACCGCCGCGGGGACCGGCTTTCCTTCGCCCATCGAGACGGGCACACTGCCGGCCCCGGGGGAAGGATCGGACCATGGGCACGGCGCGGGCGACCATCGGCTTCATCAATGCGGCGCACACGCTGACGCATTACAGCCTGCTGATCCTGCCCACCGCCGTGCTCGCCATGGCCCGCGAGGGCGGCGCCTTCGGCAGCGAGTACGGTCCGATCCTGGCGCTCGCGACCGGCGGGTTCGTGCTCTACGGCCTGTTCGCCCTGCCGCAGGGCTGGCTCGCCCAGCGCTTCGGCCGCCGCCACCTGATGACCGCCTTCTTCTTCGGCGGCGGCCTGTCGATGATCGCCACCGGCCTCGCCTTCTCGCCGGTCACGCTCGCCGTCGCGCTCGCCGCCACCGGCCTGTTCGTGGCGATCTACCATCCGATCGGCACCGCCCTGCTGGTGGAGGCGGCCGGCGACTGGCCCGGCCAGGCGATCGGCCTCAACGGCGTGTTCGGCAATGTCGGCGTGGCACTCGCGCCGATGGTGACCGCCTTCGTCGCCGTGCAGTGGGGCTGGCATTCCTGGGCGTTCGTCCTGCCCGGCCTCGCCTGCGCCGTGCTCGGGCTGTTCTGGCTGCGCCTGCCCTCGGTCGACACGCAGGTGCGCAAGGCGGCGAAACCCTTCCCGAACATCCCGCCGCAGCTGGTGCGCCGGGCCGTCACCGTGCTGCTGCTGATCGCCGCCACCTCCGGCCTCGTCTTCAACGCCTTCACCCTGCTGATCCCGAAGCTGATGCAGGAGCGGCTGGCGAGCGACCCTGCCCTGCTGCCCCTCGCCGGCATCGCCGCCACCGTTGCCACGCTGTGCGGCGCGGCGACCCAGCTCACCGTCGGCCGCCTGATCGACCGGATGACGCTCAAGACCATCTTCCTGCCCTTCGCCCTGGTGCTCGCCCCCGCGCTTGCCGCCCTCGCGGTCGTGCAGGGCTGGCTGGTGCTGCCGGTGGCGGGCCTGGTCGCCGCCGTGGTGTTCGGCCAGGTGACGCTGAACGAGACCATGACCGCCCGCTACATCTCGCCCGCGCTGCGCACCAAGATGTACTCGGTCCGGTTCTTCGTCGGCTTCCTCGGCAGCGCCGCCGCCCCCCCGGTCATCGGCTTCCTGCACGAGCGCACCGGCAACCTCGCCGCCTCGGTCTTCGTGCTCGCCGCCTTTGCGCTGATCATCCTCGGCTGCGCCCTCGCCTTCCCGAACCGCCGCGAGGAGCTGGCGCCGGAGACGTGGGAACCAGCCGCCCCGGCGCCGGCGGAGTAGGAAAGGTCCTCGCGGCCCTTGGCCGCCGGCGGCCCTTGCCTTCCTACCCGGCCTCCAGCCGCCCCAGCGTCACCACCCGCTCGGTCCGGTCCTCCAGCTCCCGCGTCGTCGGCACCGTGAAGGTCGCGAACGGCGCGAGCCCCGCCTTCGGCAGATACGCCCGCCCCGGATCGGCGATCCACACCGCGGCGTCGCGCGCCATGCGCCGCAGCCAGGGCAGGATGTGGCCGGTCATCGGCGCCTCGTAGCAGACATCGCCGCACAGGATCAGGTCCCAGCGGCAGTCGGCGCCCACGATGTCCGCGCAGTCGGCGACGATGGTCACCCCGTTGGCCGCGGCGTTCAGCCGGATCGCCGCGACGGCGAGCGGGTCGATCTCGGCCGCCTCCACCCGGGCGGCGCCGGCCCGCGCGCAGGCGATGGCGGCCAGGCCGCAGCCGGCGGCGAAATCCAGCACCCGGCGCCCGGCGACGGCCTGCGGATGGTCCAGCACGTGGCGGGCGAGCGCGATGCTGCCCGGCCAGGCGAAGGCCCAGAACGGCGGGGCGACGCCCGATTCGCGCAGCCAGTCCTCGCTCGCCTGCCAGATCGGCGTGATCTCGCTGGCCAGGAGGAGCTCGATTTCCGGCACCAGCGGCGCGCGCCCGGGCAGCGTGTTGGCGCGGATGAAATGCTCCCCGCTCACAGCCGGCCGAGCAGGATGGCGAGCCCGACCGCGAAGCCCACCTCCCGGTTGGCGTGGAACAGGCGCAGGCACAGCGCGGGGTCGTCGATGTCGATGCGGATCACCTGCCGCGCCAGCAGCCCGGCGGGCAGCAGCATCGCGGCCCAGAACCACCCGGACAGGCCGGCCAGCCATCCCGCCAGCAGCAGCAGCCCGACCGCGGCGGCGTAGCAGGCGGCCAGGAACGGCCGGGTCCGGTCGGCGAACAGCCGCGCGGTGGAGCGCACGCCCACCAGCGCGTCGTCCTCCCGGTCCTGGTGGGCGTAGATCGTGTCGTAGCCGAGGATCCAGGCGATGGCGGCGGCGTAGAGCGCCACGGCGGCGGCATCGATCCGGCCGGAAGCGGCGGCGTAGCCCATCGGCGCGCCCCAGCCGAAGGTGAAGCCGAGCATGGTGCGGCCACCACGTCACCCGCTTGGCCAGCGGATAGGTCACCACCAGCAGCAGCGAGGCCACGCCGAGCATCCGGGCCAGCGGGTTCAGCTTCGCAGCAGGATCAGCAGGCTGGGGACCAGCAACGCGGCGAGGAAGAACGCGGCGTGGCGCATGCGCAGCGCGCCGGCGGCGAGCGGGCGGCCGGCGGTGCGGGTGACCTTGCGGTCCATGTCGCGGTCCCACATGTCGTTGACCACGCAGCCGGCGCCGCGCATCAGGAAGGCGCCCGCCAGGAACAGCACGACAGGCCAGGCGCCCTGGGCGCCGGTCGGCGCGGCGAGGGTGATGGACCACAGGCCGGGCAGGAACAGCAGCCAGCCGCCGATCGGCCGGTCGGCGCGGGCGAGATGCACATAGGGTCCCAGCCGGGGCGACGGGGGGCCCCAGCCGGTGCGCAGGATGTCGGTGTGAGGGGCCATGCCGGCACTGTGCCTGCGTCGCCGGCTGGGTCAATGTGGTTGATGGCGCAATCGTGGGGGTCCGGCGTGCATACGATCTTGGTGACCGGGGCGGGGTTCGTGCTTCTCGTGGTGTGCCTGCTGGCCGGGCGGTTCGTCGCGGGCGGCATGGCACTGGCGACGCTGTGGTTCCTGCCGCTGTGGCTGCTGGGCGCGGCGTGCAACATGTGGGTCGGCGTGACCCGGGCCGGCTATTCGGTGGCGGCGGAGTTCCCGATCTTCCTTGCCGTCTTCGGCGTGCCGGCCGCCGCCGCGCTGGCCGTGCGCTGGCTGCTGTTGCGCGGGTGAGCGAGACCGACCGCCTGATCCGGCTGCATATGCCCGACATGTCGGCCGACAGCGGGCGTGCCGACGTGACCGCGGCACAGGCGCACTATCTTCACAACGTCATGCGGCGCGATGCCGGCGATCCCGTGCGTGTCTTCAACGCGCGCGACGGCGAATGGCTGGCCAGGGTCGGGCAGCTGCTGGGCAAGCGCGGCGGCGTATTGTGGGTGGAGCGCATGCTGCGCCCCCCCGCACCCGAGCCCGATCTGTGGCTGGCCTTCGCCCCGCTGAAGCGCGACGCGACCGAGCTGGTGGCCCAGAAAGCGACCGAGCTCGGGGTGGCCGCACTGATGCCCGTCATCACCGCCCGCACCAACACCCCGCGCGTCAACACCGAACGCCTGGCCGCCATCGCCACCGAGGCCGCCGAGCAGTGCGAGCGCCTGACCGTTCCCCGCATCGAGCCGCCCCGTCCGCTGCACGCCGTGCTTGCCGCCTGGCCCGCCGGCCGCCGCCTCGTCGTCGCCGCCGAGCGGCGCGAGGCCGCGCCGATCCGCCCCGCCGCCGGCCCCGCCGCCCTGCTGGTCGGCCCGGAGGGCGGTTTCACCGACCGGGAACTTGACGATCTCGCGAGGCGCCCCTTTGTAGAGCCTGCCACGCTCGGCCCGCGCATCCTGCGGGCCGACACGGCTGCCATCGTCGGGCTGGCTCTTCTGCAAGCGACTTCCGGCGGCTAAGACTCCGTTCCAATCCGCCGACGAAGGAAGCGCCCACCGATGTCCAATCCCGGGGAATCCGACACGACTCCGATCTCGTCGATGCGGCAGCTCGCCGAGTTCATCGCCGTCGGCTGCAAGCCTGCCGCCCGCTTCACCATCGGCACCGAGCACGAGAAGTTCGGCTTCCGCCACGATACCCTGGCCACCCCGCCCTACGAGCCCGGCGGCATCCGCGCCGTGCTGGAGGGGATCGCCGCGCTCGGCGGCTGGGAGCCGATCCTGGACCGCGGCAACCCGATCGGCCTCAAGCGCGGCTCGGCCTCGGTCTCGCTCGAGCCGGCCGGGCAACTGGAGCTGTCCGGCGGCCTGATGCCGACGCTGCACGACACGGCGGCCGAGATCGAATCGCATTTCGCCGAGGTCCGTGCCGTGTCCGCCCCGCTCGGCCTGGGTTTCGCGCCGCTCGGCTTCCACCCCACGCAGACCCGCGACCAGATGCCCTGGATGCCCAAGGGCCGCTACGCGATCATGCGCCGCTACATGCCCACGGTCGGCACGCTCGGCCTCGACATGATGACCCGCACCTGTACCGTGCAGGTGAACCTCGACTATGCGTCCGAGGCCGACATGGTGAAGAAGCTGCGCGTCTCGCTGGCGCTGCAGCCGCTGGCCACCGCGCTGTTCGCCAACTCGCCCTTCACCGAGGGGAAGCTCAACGGCTACCAGTCCTACCGCGCCCATGTCTGGACCGACACCGACAACCGGCGCTCGGGCATCCCCGCCGTGTTCTTCGAGGACGGGTTCGGCTTCGAACGCTACGTGAACTGGCTGATCGAGGCGGTGCCGATGTATTTCGTCTATCGCGACGGCCGCTATGTCGACCTCGCCGGCCAGTCCTTCCGCCGCTTCCTCGACGGGCAACTGGGCAACACCGAGGCCGGCACCGCGACGATCGGCGACTTCGCCGACCACATGACCACCGTCTTCACCGATGTCCGGCTCAAGCGCTTCCTGGAAATGCGCGGGGCGGACGCCGGCAGCGCGCCGATGATGGTCGCGCAATCCGCGCTCTGGGTCGGCCTGCTCTACGACGACGCCGCACTGGAGGCCGCGGCCGCGCTCGTGCGGCGGCACGGCTGGCGGGATCTGGTGGCGTTGCGCGCCCTGGTGCCGCGCCAGGGCCTCGCCACCCCCTGGCAGGGCGGCACGCTGCGCGACCTCGCGCGCGACGTGGTCGCCATCGCGCAGGACGGGCTGGCCGCCCGCAACCGGCGCGACTCGGCCGGCCGCGACGAAACGGTTCATCTGGCGCCGCTTCAAGAGATCGTGAACGGCGCGCCGAGTCAGGCCGAAACCTGGATTTCACGATTTAACGATTTCTGGCGCGGCGATATCACGCGGATTTTCACGGAAGCTGCGATTTGATGCAGGCTTGATACCCGTTCCGTCATTTTTTTGCGCCGGCTTGGCGGGACCGGTACCGGGCAGCTCCACCACGGGGTCGACAGTCCGATGGCCTTGCGTGTCCAACCGCTTCAGTCCTTGAATCCAGGCATGTCCCAGGGCCCCTCCAACCGGCCGCCGATGGCGCCGGGCAACGACCCAGTCCTCGTCCGGCTGCGGCTGATCGGCCAGATGGAGGCGTGGACGCTCACCTCGGAATCGGTGCTGCCGACCGGGCGCAAGACCCGCGCGCTGCTGGCCATCCTCGCCCTCTCCGCGCCACGCTCGGTGCTGCGCGGCAAGCTCGCCGAGATGCTCTGGAGCCGCCGGCCCGAGGAGCAGGCCCGGGCCTCGCTGCGGCAGGAAATCCATCGCCTGCAGGAGGCGCTGGAACCGATCGGCGGCCAGATCCTGGCCATCAGCCGCGACCATCTGGCACTGCGCCCCGGCACCGTCTGGGTCGACGTGGAGGAGGTGCTGCGCGCCTCCACCGCCAAGCCCGCGGCACTCTCCCTGCTCGACGGCGAGCTGCTCGAGGATCTCGACGGCGTCGATCCCAGCTTCGACGCCTGGCTCGCCGGCGAGCGCGAGCGGCTGCGCGACCGCGCCCGCCAGCTCGCCGAGAACATGCTGCGCGAGAAGACCGACCCGGTCGACATCATCCCCGCCGCCCAGCAGCTGCTGGCCATCGACAAGGCGCATGAGGGCGCGTGGCGCGCGCTGATGCGCGCCTACGCCCAGCGCGGCGAGCGCGGCATGGCGATCCAGGCCTTCGAGCGCTGCCGCACCGTGCTGGCCGACATGCTGGACGCCCAGCCTTCGGAAGAGACCCAGCGCCTCCTCAACGAGATCCGCGCGGCCGGCCCCGTCGCCACCCCGATCCGGCCCGAACCCCGGCCCGAGCCGCGCGAGACCCGGCCCGAGCCGCGCCCGCCGATCCGCGAGGTGCGCGAGGTGCGGGAGCTGCGCAACGAGCAGCGCACGCCGATGCCCCGCGGCGGCGCCCGCGTCGGCGTGCTGCCGCTGCAGATGGTCGGCACCACCGAGGAGGAGGCGCATCTTTCCACCGGCCTTGCCGACGAGATCACCTCGGCGCTGGCCCGTTTCCGCTGGATGTTCCTGGTTTCCTCCGCCTCGCTCGCCCGCTTCGCCACCGGCTCGCGCGACGAGGTGGCGATACGCCGCAACTTCTCGATCGACTTCCTGCTCGACGGCACCATCCAGCGCACCGGCACGCGGCTGCGCATCGCGCTGCGCCTGCTCGACCTGCGCGCCGGCAACCAGATGGTCTGGGCCCGGCGCTTCGACCGCGAGAGCGACGACCTGCTGACCCTGCAGGACGACGTCGCCGCCGAGGTGGTGGCGCAGATCGACCCCGAGATCCTGCTGATCGAGGCCCAGCGCGTGGCCAGCCGGCCGCCGCAGGACCCCACCGCCTACGACCTCGTCCTGCGCGCCATCCCGCTGATCACCCGGCTGGAACGGGCGCTGTTCATGCAGGCGGGCGACCTGCTGCGCCAGGCGGTGCTGCTGGAGCCGGAATACGCCGCCGCCCACGCCTGGCTCGCCTTCTGGCAGATGTTCCTGGTCGGCCAGGGCTGGGCCGAGAACCCGCCCGAGGTGATGGCCGAGGCCGGCCGCCTCGCCGAGCGCGCCATCATGCTCGACCCGCAGGACGCCAAGGCGCTGACCATCGCCGGCCACGTCCGCGCCTTCCTGCACCACAAGATGCGCGAGGCGCTGACCCTGCACGACCGCGCGCTGACGCTGAACCCCAACCTGTCGATGGCCTGGGCCTTCTCGGCCATGACCTTCACCTATCTGGGCGACCTCGAGGAGGCCGAGCGCCGCGCCGCCCGCTACAAGCGGCTCTCGCCGCTCGACCCGCAGGCCTTCTTCTACGACACCATCTCGATCTACATCGCCCTGCTCAAGCACGACTACCAGCAGGCCGCCTCGGTCGGCCGGGCGGTGACGGAGATGAACCCGTCCTTCTCCTCCTCGCTCAAGCCGTATCTCGCCGCCCTCGGCCATCTCGGCATGGTGGAGGAGTGCGGCCCGGTGCGCGACCGGCTGCTGTCGATCCAGCCCGATTTCACCATCGCCGGGTTCATCGCCACCAGCCCGTTCGACCGCGCCGAGCACCTCGCCAACGTGGTCTCCGGCCTGCGCGCCGCCGGCGTGCCGGAAGACAGCCCGAAGGCCGCTTGACCCGGATCGGACCGCTGGCGATCCTTCGGCACGCCACCGAAGGAAGCCTGCCATGCGCGCCGCCGCCGCCGTCCTCGCCAGCCTGCTGATCGCGGCCGCCGCCCAGGCCCAGACCACGCAGACGCCGGTCCAGCGCGGCAAGTACCTGGTCGAGACCATCGCCGGCTGCGGCAACTGCCACACCCCGCAGGGCCCCGCTGGCCCGCTCCCCGGCAAGACGCTCGCCGGCGGCAACGTCATCGAGGACAATCCCGCCTTCACCGCGATCGCCAGCAACATCACCCCGGACAGGGCCACCGGCATCGGGTCCTGGACCGACGACCAGATCGTGCGCGCCATCCGCGAGGGCAAGCGCCCCGACGGCACGCTGGTCGGCCCGCCGATGCCGATCGGCCTCTACCGCGGCCTGTCGGATGCGGATGTCCGCGCCATGGTCGCCTTCCTGCGCACGGTCCCGGCGGTCAGCAACAAGGCGGCGAAATCCACCTACCGCATGCCGCTGCCGCCGAACTACGGCCCGCCGGTCGGCACGCTCGCCGCCCCGCCCGCCACCGACAAGGTCGCCTACGGCGCCTATCTCGCCGGCCCGGTCGGCCACTGCATCGAATGCCACACGCCGATGCTCGAGGGCGGGCGCCGCGACATGGGCAAGGTCGGCGCCGGCGGCCAGCCGTTCACCGGCCCCTGGGGCACTTCGGTCGCCGCGAACATCACCTCCTCCAAGGTGAAGGGCATCGGCAACTGGACCGACGCGCAGATCGAGCGCGCCATCCGCACCGGCGTCTCCGCCGATGGCCGCAAGCTGTTCCCGCCGATGGGCTTCGCCTTCTACAAGGGCATCTCGCAGCCGGACATGACGGCGCTCATCGCCTATCTGCGCGCGCTGCCGCCGGTGGACTGAGGCCGGGCCGGGGCCCGGCGCCATCGCCGGCGGGAACAATTCCGCGCGATCCGACTTTCTCCTGCACGCACACGCAAGCATGGAGACACGCGAATGGGCCGTTCGATGACCGGGCTGATGCTGGGCGGCGCGATCCTGCTGCTGATCGGGCTGGCCGGGCTCGCCATGCCGGTCTTCACCACCCAGCAGACCAGGGACGTGGCCAGGATCGGCGAACTGAAGATCCAGGCCACCGAGGACCGCACGCATTTCGTCCCCCCGCTGGTCAGCGGCGGCGCGCTGGTGCTCGGCGCCGTGCTGCTGGGGGCGGGGCTGTACCGCCGCACCTGATACCGCGCGGGGCTGGTGGGGCGGCCGCGCGCGAAACCAGGACCCATACCGGCCCGCGCTGACCCGGTCGTCATGGGTCGACCACAGAGCGGGCAG
>JBGAIK010000365.1:0-3127 GCA_044225615.1 Acetobacteraceae bacterium
GCGGCCGCGGCGGCGACGGCGCAGCGGAAGATGCCCAGCACCGGCACCGTGGTGACCGCCCGCAGCGCCTCGATCCCGGGGTCGGAGGCGCAGGCGATGATGAACAGGTCGGCCTGCTCGCGCTCCACCAGATGGCACAGCGGCTCCACCACCGCATGCCAGTCCCGCCAGGCGTAGATGCCGCGCGGCCCTTCGGCCAGGGTGGCGACGTGGAAATCCGGCCCGCCGGGCAGGCGGAACGGGGCCAGCGCGTCGGAAATCCCGTCCGAGCACGCCTGGCTGCAATTCGGGTTGACCACGAGAATGCGGCGCATGCGAAAGTCTTGATCGCCAAATCGTCCGAACTCAAGTAATGTTGCAGTGCGGCAAACGCGAGCCCGCCGCCAAGGAGACCCGAGCCGTGTCCCAAGCCCCGTCGCTGCGCTGGCAACCCGCCCCCGGTGAGGCCGCCCGGCTGCCGCCGCTGGCCGCCGCGCTGTGGCGCGGGGTGCGCTGCAAATGCCCCAGCTGCGGCGAGGCGCGGCTGTTCGCCGGCTTCCTGAAGGTGGTCGATGCGTGCCCGCGCTGCGCCGCCCCGCTCGGCCTCGCCCGGGCCGACGATGCGCCGCCCTATTTCACCATCCTGCTCGTCGGCCACATCGTGGTTCCGCTGATGCTGTGGCTGGAGCGCAGCTGGGCCCCGCCGCTGCTGTGGCAGGCGGCGCTGTGGCTGCCGGTCACGCTGGTCATGTCGCTTGGCCTGCTGCGGCCCATCAAGGGCGCCACGGTGGGGGTGATGACGGCCTGCAACATGCTGAAGCCGGCCGGCCGTGCCTGACGCGGCCGCCCTCGCCTCGCCGCGCGCGCGGCTGGCCCGGGGGGAGCGTGAAGGCGAGTCGCTGACCCGCCTGTCCCCGCTGCTGGAGGCCGACCGCGCCCAGGCGGTGGCCGACCTCGCGTCCGACAACCGGTTCCGCCCGCATGGCGATGCCGACGGCCCCTATGGCCTGCGCCTGTCGATCCAGGAGGGAAGGCTGGTCTTCGCCCTGTCGGACGCCGACGGCGCCGCGCTGCGCGCCGTGGTCCTGGCGCTGGGCCCGTTCCGCGGCCTCATCAAGGACTACCAGCTGCTGGTGGAAAGCCACGCGCTCGCCGTCTCCGAGGGGCGGGAGGCGCGCATCCAGGCCATCGACATGGGCCGCCGCGGCCTGCACAACGAGGGCGCGGAGCTGCTCGCCGCCCGCCTCGCCGGCAAGATCGCCATCGACTTCGCCACCGCCCGGCGCCTGTTCACCCTGGTCTGCGTCCTGCACCAGCGCGCGTGATGCCCGGGGACTCGCGCCGGGGCGTCTGCCGCGCCATATGTGGCGCGCAAGCCATGCGAGGCCCCGGATGAAGATCGACGGCACCCCCTATCGCAGCGTGTGGGTGGACGAGCAGGACGGCTGGTCGGTGCGCATCCTCGACCAGACGAAGCTGCCCTGGAAGGTGGAGTTGCTGCGCCTGGTCACGCTCGCCCAGGCGGCGCACGCGATCCGCAGCATGCAGGTGCGCGGCGCGCCGCTGATCGGCGCCGTGGCCGCCTACGGCCTGTGCCTGGCGCTGCGCGAGGATGCCTCCACCGCGGGGCTCGAGCGCGACGCGGCGCTGCTGGGCGCCACCCGCCCCACGGCGGTGAACCTGCACTGGGCGCTGGCGCGCATGCTGGCCGTGCTGCGCCCGGCGGCCCCCGCGGCCCGCGTGGCCCTGGCCTATCGCGAGGCCGCCGCCATCGCCGACGAGGACGTGGCGATGTGCGCCGCGATCGGCCAGCACGGCGTGGGGCTCATCGCCGACCTCGCCCGCCCCGGCCGGCGGGTGAACGTGCTCACCCATTGCAACGCCGGCTGGCTCGCCACCGTGGACTGGGGCACCGCGCTCGCCCCGATCTACCTCGCCCACGACCAGGGCGTGGACGTGCATGTCTGGGTCGACGAGACCCGCCCGCGCAACCAGGGCGCCCTGCTCACCGCCTTCGAGCTCGGCAGCCACGGCGTGCCGCACACGGTGATTGCCGACAATGCCGGCGGCCACCTGATGCAGCACGGCGAGGTGGACCTGGTCATCGTCGGCACCGACCGCACCACCCGCACCGGCGACGTCGCCAACAAGATCGGCACCTACCTCAAGGCGCTCGCCGCGCACGACAACGGCGTGCCCTTCTGGGTCGCCGTCCCGTCCTCCACCATCGACTGGTCGGTCGCCGACGGGGTCAAGGAGATCCCGATCGAGGAGCGTGCCGCGACCGAGGTCACCACCATCACCGGCCGCGCCATGGACGGCGCGATCGCCACCATCCGCGTCGCCCCGGGCACGAGCCCGGCCGCCAACCCCGCCTTCGACGTCACGCCCGCCCGCCTCGTCACCGGCCTGGTCACCGAGCGCGGCCGCTGCGCGGCGACCGCGGCGGGCCTGCTCGGCCTGTTCCCCGAGCAGGCCGGCGCCGGCCTCGCCGCCGGGTAGCAGGAGTTTAATCATTTTCGCCTTGCTCTTGGCCGCGCCCCGACGCAGTACAGTCACGGGGACTTCACGGAGACGCGAACGGGGTGGCTGAGTTCTGGGCCGAATGGGGCATGCTGGCCTATGCTGCGGCCGCCGCCTGGGCGTTCTTCGAGGGTGAGACCTTCGTGCTGCTGGCCTCCGCCGCCGGGCGGGCCACCGGGCTGATCAACCCGTGGATCCTGATGCTGTCGGTCTGGGGCGGCTCGTTCCTGGGCGATCAGCTGTGGTTCACGCTCGGCCGCAAGTTCGGTGCCGGCGCGGTGCGCAAGATCCCCGGCGCCGAGCGCAAGCTCGAGGTCGCGATCCGCTTCCTCGACCGCTTCGGCGTGGTCTTCGTGCTCAGCTTCCGCTTCGTCTACGGCGTGCGCAACGTGGCCTCCGCCGCCTGCGGCATCGCCGGCATGGGCTGGGGCAAGTTCGCCTTCTGGAACTTCATCGCCGCCGGGCTGTGGGCGGGCAGCTTCGTCGCCGCCGGCTGGTACCTCGCCGAATGGCTCGGCCCGGACGGCGTGTGGTGGATGCTGGCCGGCGTGGGCCTCTGCGTGATCGCCGTCATCGGCTTCAAGATCCGCCGCGGCATGCGCCGCGCCGCGGAGGCCAAGCAGGC
>JBGAIK010000366.1:0-3106 GCA_044225615.1 Acetobacteraceae bacterium
TGATGTCGCGCCAGGGCAGGGTGTAGGTGGTCCACAGGCTGAACGTGTTCTGCGGCGTGTTGGCGAGCTGGCGGCCGACCGAGGCCGGCACGCCCTTCACCACCTTGCTCTGCAGGTAGGAATAGCCGGCGACGACCTGCCAGGCGTCGGTGATGCGGCCGGTGGCGCCGATCTCGAAGCCCTTCACCTGCTGGTCGCCGCCCAGGATCTGGTTGGCCGAGTTGTTCGGATCGGTCATCCGGGCATTGAGCTTCTCGATCTGGAAGATCGCGCCGCTCAGCGTCAGGCGCTGGCCCAGCACGTCCCACTTGGCGCCGATCTCGAAGGTCTCGTTCTTCTCGGGCGCGAGGCCGGCGGTGTTGGCGGCCAGCGTGAGCCCTTCGATCGAGGGGTTGAACGAGGTGCCGTGCGAGAAATAGATCGCCGACGCCCGCGTGGGCTTGAAGGTCAGCGCCACGCGGTAGCTCAGCATGCCGTCGGAGCGCTTCAGCCGCACCGCCGGGGCCACGGTCTGGCTGTACTCGCTGCTGGCGTTGTCCCAGCGGAAGCCGCCGGTCAGCTCCCAGTGCTCGCCGTATCTGATCGTGTCCATGGCGTAGAGCGAGAAGCTGTCGGTGGTGCTGAACACGCGCGAGGTGGTGCGGTTGGTGCCGACGAAGGCCTGGGAGGGATCGGGGCTGACCAGCGAGGTGGACGGCACGCCGGTATAGGCGAGGCGCACCGGGCGCGAGGTCTCCTGCGAGGCCTCGATGCCGGTGACGATGGTGTGGGAGACCGGGCCGGTGGTGAAGCGGATGGTGGCGTCGGCCTGCCAGTCGAGCAGCGTCTCGGTGCTCTGCACCATGATCTCGTTGCGGTTGACCGTGATCGCCGACAGCGGGGTGGCCCGCGTGACGCCGGCATAGCTGATCTGCGGCTCGGTGATGCGCCCGGCGCGGCCGTAGTTGCCGTAGCGGACCTGGCTGCGCAGGCTGATATTGTCGTTCACGTCGTGCTCGATCCGGCCGGTGATCACGTCGACATTGGCGCGCAGGTAGTCCTTGTCCTTGAAGCCGTAGAAATTGCTGCGGTTCACCGGGGCCGGCCGGTCGAAATACCAGGGCAGGCCGTAGTCGGGCGTGTCGTATTCCTGGAAATGCAGGTAGTTGACGTAGACCCGCGTGGGCGAGCCGAGGCCGAAGGCGACCGAGGGGGCGAAGCCGAAGCGGCGGTACATGCCGTCGTTGCGGTCGGCGACGCCGTTCTCGTTCAGCATCAGGTTCAGCCGCACCGCGGCGCCCGGAATGGCGTCGATGGCGCGGTTGACGTCAGCCGTGATGCGCTTGGTGCCGTCGGTGCCGAAGGCGAGGCTGCCGGCGGTGAGCGGGGCGAGCATGGGCTGCTTGCTGACCTGGTTGACCACGCCGCCGGTGGAGCCGCGGCCGAACAGGATCGAGGAGGGGCCTTTCAGGACCTCGATGCTCTCCTGGTTGAACGGGTCGCGGTAGTAGCTGCCGAAGTCGCGCATGCCGTCGAGGAAGAAGTCGTTGCGGGCGGTGAAGCCGCGCAGCGTCAGGTTGTCGCCCTGGGCGCCGCCCTCGCCGGCGGCGAGGCTGACGCCGGGCACCATGCGCAGCGCCTCGCGGGTCTGGGTGATGCCCTGGTCCTGGATCACCTGCTGGGGGATGACGTTGATGGTCTGCGGCGTGTCGAGCAGCGGCTGGCTCAGCTTGGGCAGGGACGGCACCGTGGTCTGGTACTCGCTGCGCCCGCCGCTGCCCTCGACGTTGATCGCGGGCAGGCGCACGGTGGCGTCGGCGGGCGCGGGCTGGGCCGGGGCGGCGTTCTGCGCCACGGCGATGCCGGCGGCGGTCACGCCGATGGCGCCGCCCATGGCGAGGCGGAGGGGAAGCAGGGAGGGAGTCGGCTGGGTCATGGCGGGCTCTTCTTGAGAACGATTCTCACTTGCATTCTCAATAGACCAGCCGCAAAGGATTGCCAACCCGCAATCCGCCGGAAATCCATCATGCCCCCTGCCCTCTCGCTGCGCCGCCTGCTCCGCCGCCCGGCCCCGCCGCCGGCGCGGTTTCCGCTCGACGCGATGCGGGCGATGACGCGCGCCGACTGGCAGGCGCTGCTGGCCGGGCCGCTCGATACGGCGCTGCCGCGCATCGAGGCGGCGGCGCGGGACGGGATCGTGGAGGCGATGCTGGCGCTCGGGCAGGTGCTGCTCGACCGGCAGGACCGGACCGGGGCGGCGGCGTGGTTCGGCGCGGCGGCGGCGGCGGGGGACGCGATGGGGATCAACATGCTCGGGCGGTGCCACGAGCTGGGCTGGGGGATGGCAACCGATCCGGCGCGGGCGCGGGCGCTCTACGCGCGGGCGGCGGGGATGGGGCTGGACTGGGCGCAGTTCAACCTGGGGATGATGGTGCTGCGCGACGGCGACGCGGCGGCGGCCGGGGCGCTGTTCCGGGATGCGGCGGCGCAGGGGCACGCCAAGGCGATGAACATGCTGGGCATGCTGGCCGAGCAGGCGGGGCGGACGGCGGAGGCGCTGGACTGGTATCGGGCGGCGGCGGAGGGCGGGGATTTCCGCGGGCAGTTCAACCTGGGCACGGTGCTGGCGCAGTCGGGCGACGGCGACGGGGCGTGGGCCTGGCTCCGCCGGGCGCTCGATTCGGGCAACCCGGACGTGGTGGCCGGGGTGGCGCGGCTGCTGGATGGGCATCCGCATGCCGGGCTGCGGGCGCTGGCGGCGGAGGCGCGGGGGCGGGCATGAGCGACCGGCACGGGCGGATCCTCATCGCGCTCCACCGCGCACGGCTTCCCGCCCTGCGCGCCGGGTTCGCGGTGCCCTGCGCGCCGGTCACCGCCGGGTGGTGCCGGGTCAGCCGGTGAACCTCCCCGATTTCGGGAACCCGCTCGGCGGCAGGCGGCCCGCCTGCGCGCGTTCGCCCAGCCAGTCGCGCAGGTTGGTCTCGGTGCGCGTGCGTTCGCCGAGCGGCCAGGTGAGGCCATCGGCAAGGCGGAAGGTCTTCACGTCGCGCAGGCCGCCATCCTTGTATTTCTGCAGCATGACGCCGGCGCCGCGTTGCATCTCGGGCACCTGGTCGAGCGGAAAGAC
>JBGAIK010000367.1:0-3105 GCA_044225615.1 Acetobacteraceae bacterium
TGGGGCATGAGCTTCCTGGCGGTGGCGCCCGAGCATCCGCTGGCCACCGCCGCGGCCGCGCGCAACCCGGCCGCCGCCGCCTTCGTCGCCGACTGCCGCAGCATGGGCACGTCGGAGGCGGTGATCGCGACCCTCGAGAAGCGCGGCTTCGACACCGGCATCCGGGTGCGCCACCCGTTCGTCGCCGGCGCGACCTTCCCGGTCTGGATCGCCAATTTCGTGCTGATGGAATACGGCACCGGCGCGATCTTCGGCTGCCCCGCGCACGACCAGCGCGACCTCGACTTCGCCCGCAAATACGCCCTGCCGGTGCCGCCGGTGGTGCTGCCGCCGGGCGAGGACGCGGCCGGCTTCGCGATCGGCGACAAGGCCTATGACGGCACCGGCACCATCATCAACTCCGACTTCCTGAACGGGCTGGAGGCGCCGGGCGCCGCCAAGACCGCGGTGATCGCCGAGCTCGAGCGGCGCGGCATCGGCAAGGGCGTGGTCAACTGGCGCCTGCGCGACTGGGGCGTGGGGCGCCAGCGCTACTGGGGCGCGCCGATCCCGGTCATCCATTGCGCCGCCTGCGGCGTGGTGCCGGTCCCCGAGCACGACCTGCCGGTGGTGCTGCCCGACGACGTGGACTTCACCCAGAACGGCAAGCTGCTCGACCTGCATCCGACCTGGAAGCACGTCGCCTGCCCGCGCTGCGGCGCCGCGGCCGAGCGCGACACCGACACGATGGACACCTTCGTCGACAGCTCCTGGTATTTCGCCCGCTTCTGCAGTCCGCACAGCGACAACCCGGTGGACATGGCCGCCGCACGGCACTGGCTGCCGGTCGACCAGTATATCGGCGGCATCGAGCACGCGATCCTGCATCTGCTCTACTCGCGCTTCTTCAACCGGGCGATGATGCGCACGGGCCATGTCGCGATGTCCGACAACAACCCCGAGCCGTTCGCCGGCCTGTTCACCCAGGGCATGGTCACGCATGAGAGCTACCGCGTCGGCGGCGCCGGGGCGGCGGGGCGCTGGCTGTATCCCGACGAGGTCGAGAGGCGCCCCGACGGCACCGCGGTCGAAGCCGCGACCGGCGCCCCGGTCACGGTCGGGCGCGTCGAGGCGATGTCGAAGTCCCGGCGCAACACCGTCGATCCGGGCGCGATCATCGCCCGCTTCGGCGCCGACACCGCGCGCTGGTTCATCCTGTCCGACAACCCGCCCGACCGCGACATGGAGTGGACCGAGGCCGGCGTGGTCGGCGCCTACCGCTTCACCCAGCGGCTGTTCCGCCTGGCCGAGGCGCTGCCCGGCCCGGCACCGATGCCGGACGCCTTCGGCACCGCCGCCCGCACGCTGCGCCGCGCCACCCACCGCACCATCCGGGCGGTGACCGACGCGCTGGAGAGCTTCGCCTTCAACGTCGCGGTCGCCCGCGTCTACGAGCTGGCCAACGCGATGGGCGAGGCGGAAAAGGCCGGCGAGGCCGAAGGGCTGGGCTGGGCCCGGCGCGAGGCGATGGAAATGGCCGCCCGGCTGATCGCGCCGATGATGCCGCATCTGGCCGAGGAGATCCACGCCAGGCTGCACCCCGGCGCAGGGCTGGTGGCCGAGCTCGCCTGGCCCGAGGCCGACGCCGCGCTGGCCGCAGCCGAGCTGGTGACCATCGCGGTGCAGGTGATGGGCAAGCTGCGCGCCACCATCGCGGTGCCGCCCGGCACGGCGGAGGCCGACGTGCTGGCCGCCGCCGCCGCCGAGCCCAACGTCGCCCGCCTGCTCGAGGGCGCGCCCCTCGCCAAGCGCGTCTACGTGCCCAACCGCATCGTGAACTTCGTCCTCGCACGCTAGCCATGCGGCGCCGCACCCTCGCCCTGCTGGCGGCGGCGGCACCCCTGATCGCGGGGTGCGGGTTCCGGCCCCTCTATGCCACGGGTCCCGAAGGCGCGCCCGGCCCGGCCGAGCAGGGCCTGTCCGAGGTGGCGGTGCCGCTGCTGCCGGAGCGCAGCGGGCAGCTGCTGCGGCTCGCGCTGCAGGCGCGGCTGGACCCGGCCGGCGCCGGCCGCGCGCGGCGCTACGACCTGGCGCTGACCTATGGCGTGGCGGCGGACACGCAGGGCATCGACCTGCTGACGACCGCGCCATCCCGGCTGCGGCTGGTGGGCATCGCGCACTGGCGGCTGGTGGCGATGGACCCGCAGCGCACCACGCTGGCCAACGGGGTGGCGCGCTCCAGCGACGGCCTCAACCTGTTCGACCAGCAGTTCTTCGCCCAGGACCTGGAGAGCGAGACGGTGCAGCGGCGCATCGCCGAGGCGGTGGCGGACCAGATCACCCTGCAGCTGGCCGCCTATTTCCACCGCGCCGGCGGGTGAAGGTCGAGACCCGCCAGGTCGAGGCGTTCCTGGCCGCACCCGGTGCCGCACGGGTGGTGCTGCTGTATGGCGAGGATGCCGGGCTGATCCGCGAACGGGCGCTGGCGCTGGTGCGCGCGGTCGCCGGCGGCACCGACGACCCGTTCCGGGTGATCGAGCTGCCGCGGGACGAGATCGACAAGGCACCGGCCGAGCTCGCCTCGGTGCCGATGACCGGCGGGCGGCGCGTGGTGATGGTGCGCGAGGTGACCGACGCGGCGGAGAAGCCCGTCCGCGCGGCGCTGGACGCCAAGGGCGACGGCCTGCTGGTGCTCGAGGCGGCGGCGTCGCTGGCCGCGCGGAGCAAGCTGCGCACGCTGCTGGAAGCCGCGCCGAAAGGGGCCGCGATCGGCTGCTACGCGCTCGACAACCGGGCGCTCGGGCAGCTGATCCGCCAGGTGCTGGGCGAGGCGAAGCTGCGGGTGGACCCCGACGCGGTGACCTGGCTGGCCGACAACCTGGGCGCCGACCAGGGGGTGACGCGGCGGGAGCTGGAGAAGCTGGCCCTGTATGTCGGGCCCGGCGGCGAGGTGGACGTGGCGGCCGCGCGCGAATGCGTGGGCGACCTCGCCGGCCTGTCGCTCGACGACGCGCTGTTCGCCGCCACCGCCGGCGACCTGGCCGGCACCGACCGGGCACTGGAGCTGGCGATGGCGGAGGGCGCGGCCCCCGTCGGCGTGCTGCGCGCCGGCCTGCTGCACCTGCA
>JBGAIK010000368.1:0-3093 GCA_044225615.1 Acetobacteraceae bacterium
CGTCGTGCTTCTTCCAGGCGGCGACGAAGCCGGCCGGGTCGCGGTCGAAGGCGTCGCGCCGGCGCCACACCACCCCCCCCCTGGGCAGGTCGGTCGGGGTGCGGACCTCGACCGAAAGACCGAAGCGGTCGAGCAGTTGCGGGCGCAGCTCGCCTTCCTCCGGATTGCCGCTGCCGACCAGCACGAAGCGGGCGGGGTGGCGCACGCTCATCCCCTCGCGCTCGACCACGTTCTCGCCGGAGGCCGCGACGTCCAGCAGCAGGTCGACGAGATGGTCCTCCAGCAGGTTGACCTCGTCGATGTAGAGGAAGCCGCGATGCGCGCGCGCCAGCAGCCCCGGCTCGAAGCAGCGCCGGCCCTGCGTCAGCGCCTGCTCCAGGTCGAGCGCGCCGACCACGCGATCCTCGGTGGCGCCGAGCGGCAGGTCGACCACCGGCACCGGCGCGGTGCGCGTCTTGCCGCCGCCGCGCTGGCGGCATTCCTCGCACCATGCGCCGGGGGCGGCGGGGTCGCACTGGAAGCGGCATGCGGCGACCACCTGCATCGGCGGCAGCAGGGCCGCCAATGCGCGCACCGCGGTGGATTTGCCGGTGCCGCGGTCGCCGAACACCAGCACGCCGCCGATCCCGCCATCAACGGCAGCGATCAGGATCGCCCGGCGCATTTCCTCCTGGCCGACGATCGCGCCGAACGGGAAAACCGTTTTCATGCCGCCGACCTCGCGGGTGACTGTCAACCGCGACTGTCAATCATGGAACGAGAATGTCAAGAGAAGATGACAGTTGGCCCGCTCACTCCCGCGGCTTGTGGCTCTCCACGGCGTACCGGGCCAGGTGCTGCAGGATCTCGGCCGAGCGGTCCATCGAGATCCGGACGCTTTCCAGCAGCTCCGGGATCTCGGCGGTCCCGACGCCGTCGGTGATCTCGAGGGCGGCCAGCTGGGCGTTCTCCACCAGCGAGGAGAGCAGCAGCTGGAATTCCAGGTCCTGGTCCATCTCCATGCGCCGGGCGAGCAGGCGGTGGCCGGTGATGATGCCCTCCTGGAAGCGCTCGCGCGCCTCCTCGGCGCTGCGCCGCTCGGAGGCGTCGGTGAACAGCAGCACGAAGCCGAGAACGCGCCCGGGCGAGGACAGCACCGGGTCGGCCCGCACCATCAGCGGCATGCCCTCGCCGGCGTTGCCGTGCAGGCGCACCTCGCCGCGCCAGGCGCGCTGGCTGTCCAGCAGCTCGCGCAGGCGCAACCGCACCTCCACCGGCTCGGCGAACAGCCGGGGCAACTCCTCGACATGCTGGGGCGCGGGCTCGGCGCCGCGCAGCAGCTTGGTGAAGGCGGGGTTGGCCAGCAGGATGCGGCCCGCGGCATCGGCCACCACCGAGGCCTGGCCGGACCCCTTCACCTGACCGCGCACCTTCTCCAGCTGATCCTGGGCGATCAGCATCTGCACGATGCGGAACTGCATCACCACGTCGGACAGCGTGGCGCCAATCAGCCGTGCCGCGGTCATCTCGGCCGGCGTCCAGGCGTCGCACGTGCCCTCCACCTGCTGGTGCCATTTCGCGAAGGAGCGGCGGGGCGACAGCGTCGAGGGGTCGTCGCCGATCAGCACCGGCTTGAACGGGTCGCCGCCCCAGGTGACGGTACGCACCCGCTCGGGCCGGAACCAGACCAGGTAGTCGCCTGGGGTTTCCGAGACGCGCACCGCCAGCAGCCCGGCGGCCACGTCGGCATCGCCGGCGAATTCGGGGTTGTCGAGACCGAGCGCCGCGGTGGCGATCACCATCTCTTGCGGCCGCGCGGTGAGCCAGGCGCCGATCTCGCGCAGGCGCTGGGTGCCGGGCACCTCGCCGGCGGTCAGGATCTGGCCTTCGAACAGCAGCGCGGCGCCGGTCGCGGCCATCGGCTGCAGCAGCGCGGGCGGGCTGTCGAACAGGGCGGCGCGCCAGTTGCCGTCGCGCCCGATCGCCTCGATCAGCCGCTGCTCCAGGCGGCGGACCAGCAGGTCGGCCTGGCCCTGGGCATAGCTTTCAAGCGCCGCCAGCCGGGTGGAGACGGCCTCGGCCAGCAGCTCGCACACGGCCCGCATCTCGAAATGCACGACCCGCGGTTCGTAGTGGTGGCAGGCCACCAGCCCCCACAGCTTGCCGCCCACCACGAGCGAGGCGACCAGCGTGCCGGAGACGCCCATGTTGCTGAGATACTGCGCATGGATCGGCGACATGCTGCGCAGCGTGCACAGCGACATGTCCAGCTCCCCGCCCGTCAGCGGCAACAGCCGGGGGTGCAGGGGCACAGGGGTGTACTGCACGTCGGCCAGCAGCCGCACCCGGTTGCGCAGATACAGCCGCCGGGCGATCTGCGGAATGTCGGAAGCGGGGTACCGGTTGCCCAGATAGGGCTCCAGCGCGGCGTCGCGGACCTCGGACAACACCTCGCCATGGCCGAGCTCGTCGAAGCGGTAGACCATGACACGGTGGTAGCCGGTGAGCTCCTTGAAGATGCGCGCGGTCTCGTCGCACAGCGAACGCAGGGAGAAGCTGCCCAGGATGGCCTGCAGCGCCGCCTCGATCGGGCCGGCCAGCTCGACGGTCGGGCCGGCGGGCTCCAGCTCGATCACCAGTCCGCCGGCGGGGGGGCGGTGCAGCAGCGCGTTGAAGACGGTGCCGGCGCGGCCGACGCGGCAGCGGACCACCACCTGGAGCTGGTGCATCGGGGAGGCGAGATAGGGCGTGATGCGGGCGAGCAGGTCGCCCTCGAAGCTGGCGATCGCGCGGCCCAGAGCAGGCTCGCCCAGGTTCAGGACCGCCACGGCATTGGCACTGGCCTGGATCACCACGAGGTCAGCCTCGCGCACCACCAGCAGGGCGCCATGCGGCTGGATGGAGCCGGCGAGATGGATCTGCTCGCGCTCGCAGTTGGACAGGTCCGCCTGTCCGAAGGCTGGCGTCACATGTCCCTGGCCGGGCACCTCAAGGGCCTCGCGGCGTCGGCATCACTTTGCTTCCCCCGGGCCGGCCGCGTCGTACGGCCGACTCCCTTTATAGATTGTAACGACTTAGCTTCTCATACAGGCTTTGGCGGCTCAGTCCAAGCAG
>JBGAIK010000041.1:0-25095 GCA_044225615.1 Acetobacteraceae bacterium
GATGGAAGGCTTCTTCACCAGCCGCGGCCGCACCATGCCGCCCAACAACCGCAAGCAGGCCATGCTGCCGGAGGGGGCCGAGTTCCTCGACAACCCGATCGGCACCGCCTGCGGCTTCGCGCTCGACATCGACGGCGCGCGGTTCTTCTTCACCCCCGGCGTGCCGCGCGAGCTGCACCGCATGCTGGAGGAGCAGATCATTCCCCGCCTGCTGGCCCGCAGCGGCGTGCCGCAATCGATCCGCCTGAAGCGATTCCACTGCTACGGGCTGGGCGAATCCCACATCGACTCGCTGCTGCAGGGCGTGGAGGCGCTGGCGCCCGATGGCGCGGTGAAGCTCGGCTTCCGCGCCCACTACCCTCAAATAGAGATCAAGCTCACCGTGCGCGGCGCGGATGCGGCCGACATCGCGGCGAAGCTGGCGCCGGTGCAGGCGGAGGTGAAGCAGCGGATCGGCAACTTCATCATCGCCGAGGACAGCGCCACGCTGGAAAGCGAGGTGCTCGGCGCGCTGGCGGCGGGCGGCTTCACGCTGGCGCTGGCGGAGACGTTCACCGGCGGGCTGATCGCCTCGCGCCTGGTGCCGCTGGCGGCGGGGCGGGACATCCTGCGCGGCGGCATCGTCTCGCGCCACCGCGACGAGCTGCACCGGGCGGCGGGGTCCGCCGGCGGCACTGGCCCGACCACCGAGGCCGAGGCGGCCAGCCTCGCCGAGGCGCTGGCGCGCAGCAGCGGGGCGAGCCACGCGCTGTCGGTGCTCATCGACCTCGACGACGGGCCGGACCGGCGCGACCTCGGCGGCACGATCCTGATCGGCATCGCGAGCCCGCAGGGCACCGTCACGCGCGGCACGCGCATCCTGGGCGGGTGGGACTGGATCAGGCTGGGCGCGGCGGAGCTGGCGCTGGATTGCCTGCGGCGGTACCTGCTCGGGTTGCCGGTGCATGAGAGGATTGATTTCGAGAAGAGGTAAGTATGTTCTTTTTTGAAAAAAAGAACCAAAAAACTTTCATCCGTTAAGGGCGTGGCCAGGCAGGCACCCCACGAAGGCCAATGGGTAGAAGTCTTTTTGCTTCTTTTTCTTCAGAAAAAGAATACCCTTCCTTGAACTCCTTGCTTGGTGTTCCGTCCTTCCGCCAGCTCTGGCTGATCGGCCTGGCGATTTTCGTCGTCCGTTGGCTGGAGCTGATCGCCTTCGGCGTGTTCACCTATGCCGAGACGAATTCGGCCTTCGTCGTGGCCATGGTGACCATGCTGCGCCTGCTGCCGATGGGCCTGTTCGGTGCCTTCATCGGGGCAGCGGCCGAGCGGATGGAGCGGCGCACGGCGCTGATCGGCATTGTGGTGCTGCTGCTGCTGGGCGAGGCAGCGCTGGCGGCGAGTGCGCTGGCCGGGCACCTGGCGGTGTGGCAGGTGGCGCTGGCGAGCTTCATCAACGGCATCGGCTGGGCGGCCGACAACCCGGTGCGCCGGGCGATGATCGGCGAGGCGGCCGGTGCCGAGCGGATGAACGTCGCCATGTCGATCGACGTCGGCGCCAACAATGCCAGCCGGGCGCTGGGGCCGACCGTGGGCGGGGCGCTGCTGGCCACGCTCGGGATCGCCGGCGCGCTGGTGGTGGGGGTGGTGCTGTATGCGGCGGCGCTGGTGCTGCTGCTGCGGCTGGAGCATCGCAACCCGCCGATCACGCGCGTGCCCGCCCGGGTGCTGGCAACGATCGCGGAGGGATTGCGCTTCGCCTGGCGCGACCGGCGGCTGCTGGCGGTGCTGTGGGTGACGGTGGTCTTCAATCTGTTCGGCTGGCCGTTCACCGGCATGATTCCGGTTATCGGGCGGGACAGCCTGGGGCTGGGACCGCAGGGCGTGGGGCTGCTGGCGAGCATGGACGGAATCGGCGCGTTTGCCGGCGCCGTGGCGATGGCGCGCTGGTCGCGGCCGGCGACATTCCGGCTGGCCTATGCCGGGGGCTGCATGGCGTATCTGGCGGCCATCGCCGGCTTCGCGCTGGGGCCGGAGGTGATCTCGGCGAGCATCGCGCTGGTGCTGACGGGGTTTTTCGGCGCGACGTATTCGATCATGCAGGCGACGCTGGTCTATCGGCTGTCGCCGCCCGAAATGCGCAGCCGGATGCTGGGCGTGCTGTCGGTGTGCATCGGGCTGGGGCCGATCGGGTTCTTCATGCTGGGCGGCCTGGCCGAGGCGATCGGCGCACCCTGGGCCACGGCGCTGTCCGGGCTGGCGGGGGTTGCGGCGCTGGCGACGACGGCGCGATTCTGGCGCGCGATCTGAGGAGTGCAGGGCCATGAAGCGCGGCGACATCATTGCCTACGGCGTGCCGGAAGAGGTGGTGCGCTGCGTGGAGGTGCCGGATGTGGGGCCGCCCGGTGCCGGCGAGGTGGTGTTCGACGTGCTGGCCTTTCCGATCAACCCGGCCGACATCGCCTTCTGCAAGGGCGGCTACCGGTTGCAGCCGCCGCTGCCGGCGACGCCGGGGGCGGAGTGCGTGGGCCGGGTCGCCGCGGTCGGCGCCGGCGTGGACCATGTCCGCCCGGGCGAACTGGTGATCAATCTCCAACGCGAAAACTGGGCGCAGCGGCGACGGGTGAAGGGGGAGGACGTGATCGCCCTGCCGCCGGGCATCGACATCCGCCAGGCGGCCATGGTGCGGATCAATCCGCCGACGGCGGTGCTGCTGCTGTCCGACATCGTGGACCTGAAGCCGGGCGACTGGGTGGTCCAGAACGTCGCGAACTCGGCGGTGGGGCGGCTGGTGATCACGCTCGCGCGGCGGCGGGGACTGCGCACGCTGAACGTGATCCGCCGGCCGGAGCTGGTGCCGGAGCTGACCGCGCTGGGGGCGGATGCGTGCCTGATCGACGGGCCGGACCTGGCGGCGCGGGCGCGGGAAGCCACCGGTGGAGCGGCGATCCGGCTGGGTCTGGACGCCGTCTGCGGCGAAGCCACCGCGCGGATCGGCGCGTGCGTGGCGGATTGGGGCACCGTGGTGACCTACGGTTCGATGACCGGAGACGATCCGCAGTTGAGCCGCAGCGACGTGATCTATCGCGGCGTGTCGCTGACCGGCTTCATGCTCGGCCGCTACATGGCGCGGCGCAGCCTGGAGCAGACGCGGGCGATGTTCGCGGAGCTGGGGGCGGCCATCGCCGATGGCACGCTGCGGGCGCCGGTGGACCATGTCTACCCGATCGAGCGGATCGCCGATGCCGTGGCCCATGCCCAGCGAGGCGGGCGCGACGGCAAGATCCTGGTGGCCCCCAACGGGATGGTGTGACGCGTCCGAAGCCGCCATATGGAGGCGCGCGGGCGCCTGGCCCGGAAAGGAGCCCGCCCATGCAGGATTTCAGGATCGGCATCGTCCCGGTCACCGTGTTCCAGCAGAACTGCTCGCTGATCTGGGAGCCGGACACGATGCGCGCCGCGGTGGTCGATCCGGGCGGGGAGCCGGGCAAGATCCTGGACGCAATCACCCGGCTGGGGCTGAAGGTTGAGCTGATCCTGCTCACCCACGGGCACCTGGACCATGCCGGCGGCGCCAAGGCACTGAAGGGCGAGATCGACGCCGCCCGCCTGGCCGAGGGGCTGGAACCGGCGCTGATGCTGGGCCCGGACGAGCGCGACGCCTTCCTGCTCGACGGCATCGAGGAGGCGCAGAAGCAGTTCGGCATGCAGGGCATGCGCAACGTCCGGCCGGACCAGTTCCTGACCGAGGGCGACTCGATCGAGCTCGGCCGCCTGCGTTTCGACGTGCTGCACGTGCCGGGCCACACGCCCGGCCATGTCGTGTTCATCGAGCAGGCGCGCCGCATCGGCTTCACCGGCGACACGGTGTTCAAGGGCTCGGTGGGGCGCCACGACTTCCCCTATGGCGACGGGCCGCAGCTGATCGAGGGCATCAAGGCCAAGCTGCTGCCGCTGGGCGACGATCTCACCTTCATTCCCGGCCACGGCCCGGCCTCGACCATCGGCGAGGAGCGGGCGGGGAATCCGTTCCTCCAGGGGTAGGCCGGGCGCCCGCTGTCACATGTTGCGGCTGCGCAGCCGCGCGTCGTGTCCGGCCAGCACGGCGAAGGCCCGCTTGCGGGTCGCCTTGTCCTCGGCCATCAGCCCCTTGCGGTTCCAGCCGCGCCGGCAGCACGTCTGCCGGCGCTCGGTGCGGTAGTCGTACAGCACCCAGGGGCAGAACCCCTGCGCGTAGGGCGCCTCGACCACCTCGCGATCGGCCATGCCGGCGCCGGCCGTCTGCTCGCGTCCTGCACGCCATTCGGCCTGCTCTGCACCAGCGACCTGATCGGCCATGGCGCCCATCGCCGGCTGCTGGAAAGCGGGCTGCGCGTGCCGGAGGAGGTCGTGATGGCGGGCTTCGACGACAACCCGCTCAACGACTGGGTGGCGCCCTGGCTGTCCTCGGTGCGGGTGCCCTGCAACCGGTTCGGGCCCACGGTGGTGGCGGCACGTGGCACCATCGGACAGGGCGCCGCGGTCGACACGCTGCCGGAACACCGGCTGGTGGTCAGGAACCAATTCGGATGGTGGGCGCGACAGGGATTGAACCTGTGACCCCCGCCATGTCAAGGCGATGCTCTCCCGCTGAGCTACGCGCCCATCCGACGCGGCGCTTCTAGCGCGCGGCGTCGCTCGCAGGCAAGGGCGGAAATGCCGCCCCGCCCTGCGGGCTTTGCGCGGCAGAAGGGGGGTTGCTATTGTTTTCACCCCCGATTCGCGCGCCAAACCCCCGACAGACCGAACGGCGAGGATGCCGTCCAGAGGATGACCCGATGAAGTTCAAGGCCGACCGCGCGACGCTGCTGAAGGCGCTGGCCCATGTCCAGAGCGTGGTGGAGCGGCGCAACACCATCCCCATCCTGGCCAACGTCATGATCGCGGTGCGCGATGGCCGGCTCACGCTGACCGCGACCGACATGGAAATCGCGGTGGTGGAGGACGTGGCCGCCGCCTCCAGCCGCAACGGCGCCTGCACCGCGCCGGCCGCCACGCTCTACGAGATCGTGCGCAAGCTGCCCGACGAGGCCGAGGTGGAGCTCGACCATCCCGGCGGCGACGCCCAGCTCGCGCTGCGCGCCGGCCGCTTCGCCACCAGCCTCGTGGTGCTGCCCACCGAGGATTTCCCCTCGATGACCGCCGGCACCCTGCCGCACCGCTTCGCGCTGGGCGCGGCCACGCTGCGCGGCCTGATCGACCGCACCCGCTTCGCCATCTCCACCGAGGAGACGCGCTACTACCTGAACGGCATCTACATCCACGCCGCCGACGGCCCCGCCGGCAAGGTGCTGCGCGCCGTCGCCACCGACGGGCACCGCCTCGCCCGCGTCGAGGTGGAGCCGATCCCGCCCGGCGCATCCGGCATGCCCGGCGTCATCGTGCCGCGCAAGACGGTGAACGAGCTGCGCAAGCTGCTCGACGAGGTCTCGGGCGAGGTCGACATCGCCCTGTCCGACACCCGCATCCAGTTCAAGGTCGGCACCATCACGCTCACCAGCAAGCTCATCGACGGCACCTTCCCCGAATACGAGCGGGTGATCCCGCGCGACAACGACAAGGTGCTGCGCGTCGGCAGCGGCGACTTCGCCCATGCGGTGGGCCGCGTCGCCGCCATCTCGGCCGAGCGCTCGCGGCCGGTTAAGCTGTCGCTCGCCCGCGACCTGCTGGTGATCAGCGCCGCCAGCGCCGAGCAGGGCTCGGCGAGCGAGGAGCTCGATGCCGACCACGTCAAATACGAGGCCGGCCCGCTCGAGATCGGCTTCCAGGCCCGCTACCTCAACGACATTACCGACCAGATCAAGGGCGACGTGGAGTTCCGCTTCTCCGACGGCGCCGCTCCCACCATCGTCCAGGACGCCGGCGACGGCAGCGCGCTCTACGTGCTGATGCCGATGCGGGTCTAGCGGAGCCGCGTGGCCGACCCCGCGCTGCGGCTGACCCGGCTGTCGCTGACGGAGTTCCGCAACTACGCGGAGCTGGACTGGCGGCCTTCCGGCCGGATCGCCGTCGTCACCGGCCCCAACGGCAGCGGCAAGACCAACCTGCTGGAGGCGATCTCCCTGCTCGTCCCCGGCCGCGGCCTGCGCGGCGCGCGGGTGGCGGAGCTGGCGCGGCATGGCGGGGCCAGCTGGGCCGTGGCGGGGCGCTTCGACACCGAAGGCGGCGCGGCCGAGATCGGCACCGGCACCACGCCCGAATCCGGCGCCGACCGCCGCGTCTTCCGCCTCGATGGCGCCGCTCCGCGCAGCCAGGCGGAGCTCGGCGCCCGCGTCGCCGCGGTCTGGCTCACCCCGCAGATGGACCGCCTGTTCCAGGAAGGCGCCTCCGGCCGCCGTCGCTTCCTCGACCGGCTGGTCTACGCACTGGAACCGGGCCACGCCCGCGAGGTGGCAGCCTTCGAGACCGCGATGGCCAACCGCAACCGCCTGCTCGCCGAGGGCCGCGCCGATCCGGCCTGGCTCGCCGGGCTGGAGGACGCGATGGCCCGCCACGCGGTGGCCGCCACCGCAGCGCGCGCCGGCCTCGCCGCGCGCCTCGGCGCGGCGCTGGCGGACGGCGTGGCCGGCGACTTCCCGGCCGCCCGCATGGCGCTTGCCTGCCCGATCGCCGAGCGGCTCGCCGCCGGCCCGGCGCTTGCCGCAGAGGACTGGCTGCGCGAGACCCTTGCCGCCTCACGCGGTCGCGACGCCGCTTCCGGCTCCGCAAGCGTCGGTCTGCACCGTGCCGACATGCTGCTCAGCGACGCCGCCACCGGCATCCCGGCCGCGCGCGCCAGCACCGGCCAGCAGAAGGCGCTCTTGATCGGCACCGTGCTCGGCCATGCCGCCTTGCTCGCCACGGCGCGCGGCTTCGCCCCCCTGCTGCTGCTCGACGAACCGGCGGTGCATCTCGATCCCGACCGCCGCGCCGCGCTGTTCGCGGCCCTCGCGCGCCTGCCCGCCCAGGCCTTCCTGACCGGCACCGACGCCGAGACCTTCGCCCCGCTCAGGGGCCTCGCGGAGGGGCTGCGGGCCGGCGGCGGCAGCCTCGCCGCCGACCCTGCCTTTCCGGCGCCCGGATAACCGCCAGATTAGGCAAACCGTGCGGAATCGCGTATAAATCCGCCTTTCCGAGACCCCCCAGGAGCACCCGCCCGGCATGAGCGACAAGGCCGCGCCCGACCCGAATTTGCCGTCTTCCGAGCCGTCGGACGCCGACGCCTATGACGCCGCCTCGATCTCGGTGCTGCGCGGGCTCGACGCCGTGCGCAAGCGGCCCGGCATGTATATCGGCGACACCGATGACGGCTCCGGTCTGCACCACATGGCCTTCGAGATCATCGACAATGCGGTGGACGAGGCGCAGGCCGGCTTCGCCACCAAGGTCTCCCTGACGCTGAACGGCGACGGCAGCGTGACCGTGCGCGATGACGGCCGAGGCATCCCGACCGACATCCACCCGGAGGAAGGCGTCTCGGCAGCCGAAGTGGTGCTGACCCGGCTGCATGCCGGCGGCAAGTTCAACCAGAACTCCTACAAGGTCTCGGGCGGCCTGCACGGCGTGGGCGCGGCCGTGGTGAACGCGCTGTCGCAGTGGATGGACGTGCGCATCTGGCGCAACGGCATCGAGCATTTCATCCGCTTCGAGCATGGCGACGCGGTGGCGCCGCTGGCTGTGGTCGGGCCGTCCACCGGCGACAACGGCACCGAGGTGACGTTCAAGCCCTCGACGGCCACCTTCACCAGGGTGGAGTTCGACTTCGCGGTGCTGGAACGCCGGCTGCGCGAGCTCGCCTTCCTCAACTCCGGCGTCACCATCGTGCTGCGCGACGAGCGGCACCCGACGCCGGTCGAGTCGGCGTTCTTCTACGAGGGTGGGCTCGTGGCCTTCGTGGAGTGGCTCGATCGCGCCAAGACCCCGGTCTTCGCGCCGCCGATCAGCGTCTCGGCCAAGGACGCCAACAGCGGCGGCGAGATCAAGGTGGAGTTCGCGCTGTCCTGGAACGATTCGTTCCACGAGACGATGCTCTGCTTCACCAACAACATCCCGCAGCGCGATGGCGGCACCCACCTGCAGGGCTTCCGCCAGGCACTGACCCGCGTGGTGACCAAATACGCCGAGGGCATGGGCAAGAAGGAGAACCTGGCCCTGGTCGGCGAGGACATGCGCGAGGGCATGACCGCCGTGCTGTCGGTGAAGGTGCCGGATCCCAAGTTCTCCTCCCAGACCAAGGACAAGCTGGTCAGCTCGGAGGTCTCGCCCGTCGTGCAGGGCGTGGTGGCGGACGTCATCGGCCACTGGTTCGAGACCCACCCGAAAGAGGCCAAGAGCATCATCCAGAAGGTGATGGACGCCGCCGCCGCCCGCGAGGCCGCGCGCAAGGCGCGCGAGCTGACCCGGCGCAAGGGGGTGCTCGACGTCTCCACCCTGCCGGGCAAGCTCGCCGACTGCCAGGAGCGCGACCCGGCGCGCAGCGAGCTGTTCATCGTCGAGGGCGACAGCGCCGGGGGCTCCGCCAAGCAGGGACGGGACCGCAAGTTCCAGGCCATCCTGCCGCTGAAGGGCAAGATCCTGAACGTGGAGCGCGCCCGCTTCGATCGCATGCTGGGCAGCGCCGAGATCGGCACGCTGATCACCGCCATGGGCACCGGCATCGGCCGCGGCGAGCCCGAGCAGGGCGGCTTCGACGTCTCCAAGCTGCGCTACCACCGCATCATCATCATGACCGACGCCGACGTGGACGGCTCCCATATCCGCACCCTGCTGCTGACCTTCTTCTTCCGCCAGATGCCGGAGCTCATCGAGCGCGGCCACCTGTTCATCGCCCAGCCGCCGCTCTACCGCGCCAAGCGCGGCAACGAGGAACGCTACCTGAAGGACGACGCGGCGCTCGAACGCTTCCTGCTCGACAAGGTGCTGTCCGACGCGCGCCTGACGCTCGCCAACGGCGCCGTGCTGGCCGGCGAGGAGCTGGCCCATGAGGTCGCCTGGATGCGCGACCTGCGGCTGCGCCTGGGGCAACTCGCGCCCGACATACCGGTGGCGCTGCTGGAACAGGCGGCGATCGCCAACGCCCTCATCCCCGATCCCGCAGCAGCCATCCAGCCGCTGCAGGACCGGCTCAACGAGGTCTCCCTGCCGGCCGAACGCTCCTGGCTGCCGGTCTTCGCCGACGGCGTGCTCACGCTCGCGCGCACCGTGCGCGGCGTGGCCGAACGCTACACGCTCGACGCCACGGCACTGCGCAGCGCCGAGGCTCGCTGGCTCGCCGAGCAGGCCGACCTGCTGGCGCGCTCCTACGCGCAACCCGGCACGCTGAAGCTCGACTCCCAGGAAGCCACGGTCTCCGGCCCCGCCACCGCCTTCGACCGCATCATCGCCCACGGCCGCCGCGGCCTGACCATCCAGCGCTTCAAGGGCCTGGGTGAAATGAACCCCGATCAGCTCTGGCGCACCACCCTCGATCCCGCCATCCGCACGCTGCTGCAGGTGAAAGTGGGCGACGTGGATGACGCCGGGCAGGTGTTCTCCACGCTGATGGGCGACGTGGTCGAACCGCGGCGGGACTTCATCGTGGGGAACGCGCTGAAGGTGGCGAACCTGGACGTGTAGGCAGCAGGCAAGGCAAGCGGCCTCCGGCGGCCAAAGGCCATTGGCCTTTGGGAACCATTCGTGCTGGCGGCTGCATCACCGACCTTCGGTGATTGGCACGACCTTCCTTTTCTTGCGCCGCAGGCAACGGATTCATGCCACCGCACGCAGCATGGTGCGGTGGCATGTTGCCTGCGGCGCAAGGAAGGCAGTGTTTCGGCCAATCACCGAAGGTCGGTGATGCAGCCGTCAGCAATTTCGAGGGATGCAAGGGGCTCCCAGCCCCTTGCCCGCCGGAGGCGTCCTTAAATCCCCGGGTCCTTCTCCGGCTGCCGCGCGAACGCGCCGCCGTGTTCCGGCCATTCCCATGGCCCGTCGATATCCACGCCCTGGGCCTGCAGCATCGGGATGTGGTCTTCGGCGTTGTCCACCGGCTGGTAGCCCAGGAATGTCCAGTTGGGGTCGTGCGTCTTGATGCGGGTATTGGCGGAGTAGCCGTTCACGACCAGCGCGCCCGGGTCGGGGTGGCGCAGCGACAGGTCGACCAGCTGGCAGATGTCGCGCGGGCTGAGCCAGGTGGCGAGCGAGCGCTGGTCGATCGGCAGCGGGCGCCAGGTACCGATGCGCAGCGAGACCGAGCGGATGCCGTGACGGTCGAGATAGTATCGCAGCATCGTCTCGCCGAGCACCTTGAAGACGCCGTAGAGGCTGTCGGGGCGGGCGGGCATCGCGGGGCTGACCGGCACGTCGATCGGGTAGCAGCCGAAGGCGTGGTTGGAGGAGGCATAGACGATGCGCTTCACGCCGGCCAGGCGCGCGGTCTCGAACACGTCGTAGAGCCCGCGGGCGTTGGTGCGGAACAGCGTCTCCAGGTCGTGGTCGGCGGTGGCGCCGGTCATGTGCACGAGGGCGTCCACACCCTGCATCATCTTCGCCAGCGCCGGGCGGTCGGCGACGTCGGCGACGATCGCTTCCTCGTTGTTGGCGAGGTTCCCGATCGGGCGGATATCGGTCAGGCGCAGGGTGCGGTAGCGGTCGCGCAGGCCGGTGCGCAGCGCGGTGCCGATGGCGCCGGCGGCGCCGGTGATCAGGACGCGATGGGTGGCGGGGTCGATCATGCGGTTTGCTCCGTGGTCGCCGCAGATTGGCCCCGCCCGACGGCCACCGGCAAGGTTGCGGCGGCAGGGCTTCCGGCCCATGCTGCGCGCCCGGAGCGCGTCCGTCGCAGAGGCGCCTCGGAAGGGGAAGCATGTCCATGCAAACAGGCTGGACCGAGATGGAGGTCCAGGCCGGCGCGAGCCGTGTCATGGTCTCCCGCGCCGGCAGCGGCCCGCCGGTGGTGTTCCTGCACCGCGAGATCGGCATTCCCGACCGGCGCGACCTGCTCGACGCCCTGACGGAGCGGCACGAGGTGATCGTGCCGCATCATCCCGGCTTCGGCCGCGCCCCGCGGCTCGACTGGCTGCGCCATCCGCGCGACATCGCCGCACTTTACCAGTCGGTGCTGGTGGAGCTGGGTCTGGTGGCGCCGGCGCTGGTGGGCAGCGGCTTCGGCGGCTGGATCGCCGCCGAGATGGCGACGATGGCCCCGGCCGGGCTGCGCGCCCTGGCGCTGGTCGGCGCGATGGGCGTGAGGCCGCCGGAGGGCCATATCTTCGACCAGGCGCTGGTGAACTACATCGAATACGCCCGCGCCGGCTTCCACGACCAGTCGCAGTTCGATTCGATCTACGGCGCCGAGCCCAGCACCGACCAGCTCGAAGCCTGGGACATCTGCCGCGAATCGAGCTTCCGCATCGCCTGGAAGCCGTACATGTACAGTCAAACGTTGCCGCACCTGCTGGGCGGGGTGAAAGCCCCGTCGCTCGTCGTCTGGGGGGCGGAGGACCGCATCGTGCCGGTCAGCGCCGCCCGGCTCTATGCCGCGAACCTGTCGGGCGCGCGGCTGGAGGTGATCCCGAACTGCGGCGGCGCCGTCGAGCTCGAGCAGCCCGGCACGCTGGCGCGTCTCATGGCGGATTTCGTCGGATAGGAGGACGTGCCGTGCATCTGATGTATTTCACCGAGCAGCCGATGTCCGCCTACGATTCCCAGGCAGGGCTGAAATACGGCGCCACCGCGCTGATGTTCTCCAACAGCCATTTCGACCCGGTGGCCGGCGCCAGGCTCTACAACCAGTACCTCGAAGACTACGCCTACGCCGAGGAGATGGGCGTGGACGGCATCATGCTGAACGAGCACCACAACGCGCCGTTCTGCATGCAGGCCAAGGCCAATGTCTTCGCCTCCATCCTCGCCGCCACCACCAAGCGGGTGAAGATCGTCATCCTCGGCAACCCGCTGCCGCTGGCCGACAACCCGATCCGGCTGGCCGAGGAGCTGGCGATGATCGACATGATCAGCAACGGCCGCCTCGTCTCCGGGTTCGTGCGCGGCGGCGGGCAGGAGCAGCTCGCCACCGGCGTCAACCCCGCCTTCAACCGCGAACGGTTCGAGGAGGCGCACGACCTGATCGTGAAGGCCTGGACCCAGCCGGGACCGTTCCGATGGGAGGGCACGCACTACCAGCACCGCGTGGTGAACCCCTGGGCCGTCCCCCTCCAGAAGCCCTACCCGCGGGTGTGGATCCCCGGCGTGCTGAGCCGCGAGACCATCGTCTGGGCGGCGAAGCAGCGCTATCCGTATATCTGCCTCAACACCTCGGTCGAGGCGACCAAGCAGATCTGGGCCACCTACGACGCCGCCGCGGCCGAGGTGGGCTACACCCCCGGCCCGGAGAACCGCGGCTACCTGATTCGCGTCCACGTCTCCGACAACGAGGAGAAGGCGCTGCGCAACGCACGGCAGTTCATGTGGATGCAGGGCGAATTCACCGGGCTTGCGCATCCGGTGTGGTCGAGCCCCTCGGGCTATTTCTCGCCCTCGCAGCGGCGCAACTTCGTCCAGTTCGCCACCGGCCGGGCGAAAAGCCCGCGCGGCAACCCGAGCTTCGAGGAACAGGTCGAGGCCGGCATGATCATCGCCGGCACGCCCGACCAGGTGATCCCGAAGCTCAAATACATCATGGAGGAGACCCGACCCGGCATCATGGCCTTCTGGGCGGTGGACGGCACCGTTTCGCCCGAGGACACGCGCACCTGCATCCGCCTGCTCGGCCAAGAGGTGATGCCGGCCCTGCGGGATCACGGCAGGTCGCTCGGCCTCGACAGCCCGTTCGAGGCGAACGCGCCGGTCAGCATCGCCTATTCCGACGACCTGCAACCGAAAGCGGCCGCCGAGTAGAGCGTGATCGCCTGAGGCCGCAGGCTGGAAGGCGTGAATCACGCGACCCGACAATCACCCGAGGAACACGACGAATATGGCAACGACCGCCAACCCCACGCTGAAGCGCCTCAACGAGGGCAAGCTCGCCCTGGGCTTCTGCGCCTACCACCTGCGCACCACCGCCTCCGCCATGCTGGCCCACGCCACCGGCTACGACTGGCTGTTCATCGACACCGAGCACGGCGCCTTCACCACCCAGGAAACCTCGCAGATGTGCCTGGGCGCCATTCCGCTCGGCATCACCCCGATCGTCCGCGTCTGCGCCGACGCGCTCGACGAGGCGACCCGCGCGCTCGACAACGGTGCGATGGGCATCATCGTCCCCCATGTCAGCACGGTGGCCAAGGCGAAGCAGGTGGTGGACGCGCTGCGCTTCCCGCCCGTCGGCATGCGCAGCTGGGGCGCCCCGCCGGCGGCCTATCTCTACGGCGGCCCGGGCCTGAAGGAAGCGCAGGAATCGCTCAACCGCGACGTGCTCGTCTGCACCATGATCGAGACCGAGGAAGCCATTGCCAACGTGGACGAGATCGCCAAGGTCCCCGGCATCGACGTGATCATGATCGGCAGCACCGACCTCACCACCCGCATGGGCATCCCCGGCGACTGGGGCCACCAGAAGCTCCAGGACACCTACAAGAAAGTCGGCGACGCCTGCCGCCGCAACGGCAAGCATCTCGGCCTCGGCGGCATCGGCGACGACGTGTGGGCGCCGAAATACATCAGCGAGGGCGCCCACATGGTGCTCGCCCATTCCGACCACGGCATGATCATGGAAGCCGGCACCAAGCGCGCGAAGATGCTGCGCGCGATCGAGAAGTAGCAGCGAGAAAGCAAGGCTCCGCCGGCCAAAGGCCGAAAGGCCCTTGGAACCCATTCCTGCTGACGGCTGCATCACTGGCCTTCGGTGATTGGCCGAAACGCCGTGGTCGCCCTGCCTTCTTCCTTCCGCCGCAGGCAGTCATGCCAAGGGACCGCACCATGCCCTGTGCGGAACTCGGGTCTGTTGCCTGCGGCGCATGAAGGGAAGCCAGTACTGCAGTCGTGCCAATCACCGGAGACTGCCGACCCAGCCGCCAGCTGGAATGGGTTCCAAGGGCCGATGGCCCTTGGCCGGCGGAGCCCTGCTTCCTCGAAGCCCCCGCACGACGCAGGCGGGGGTTGCAGCTTCTCCGCTCGACGTGCCCGGGCCTGCCTGCGACACGTCCCCGGCGCATCGCCTGGAACGTCATGTTCGCCACCCTGCTGAGGCTGCCTGCCCTTGCCGCCGCCCGCCTCAGCCCGCCGCTGCGCGGCATGCTCTGGACCGCGGCGGCCGGCCTGGTCTTCACCTTCCTCAACACCACCCTGCGCGTGCTCGCCACCGACATCCCGGCGTTCGAGACCCAGTTCCTGCGCTATCTCTGCGGCCTGCTGGTGATGATGCCGATCGTGCTGCGCGGCGGGCTTATCGCCTACCGCCCCAACGGCCTGGTCGGCCAGCTCTGGCGCGGCGTGGTGCATACCTCCGGCCTGATGCTGTGGTTCATTGCCCTGCCCCACATCACCCTGGCCGACATGACGGCGCTGGGCTTCACCAGCCCCATCTTCGTCATGCTCGGCGCCGCTTTGGTGTTCAAGGAGAAGCTGCGCGGCGACCGCATGCTCGCCGCCGGCATCGGCTTCGCCGGCGTGCTGATCGTGCTCGGCCCCAACCTCACAGGCGCGGGCGGCCTTTACAACCTGGCGATGCTCGCCTCCTCGCCGCTGTTCGCCGCCTCCTTCCTGATCACCAAGGCCCTGACCAAGCGCGACCGCCCGGAAGTGATCGTGGTCTGGCAGGCGATCACCGTCGCCCTGTTCTCGCTGCCCTTCGCCGTTCCCGGCTGGATCTGGCCGTCCTGGGGCCAGCTCGGCGCCTTCCTGATCTGCGGCGTGCTGGGCAGCACCGGGCATTACTGCGTGAACCGCGGCCTGCGCGCCACCGACATCTCCGCCACCCAGTCGGTGAAGTTCCTCGACCTGATCTGGAACACCGCCTCGGGCTTCGTCGTCTTCGCCGACATCCCGGCCCGCACGACATTCGTGGGTGCCCTGGTGATCTTCGGGGCAACAACCTGGATCGCACGGCGGGAAGCACGGCGAAGGTAAGGAAGCAAGTTCGGCAAATCACCGAAGGCCGGCGCCCCAGCCGCCAGCAAGAAAGCCGGGTGCAGGGCGGCGCTGGCCGCCCTGGCCGCCGGAGGCCCTTGGCCTTACTGCAGCAGCGACCGCCGGCTGGAAACGAACTCCTCCACCCCGGCCACGAGCGTGTCGAAATCTCGGTCGGTCAGCGGCAGCGACAGGGCGATCAGGTCGCGCTTGGGCATGATGAAGATGCCCTGGGCCAGCAGGTCGAAGAACAGCAGCTCGCGCAGCTTGGCGTTGCCCTTGGCGGCGTCCTCGGGGCAGGTGATGTCGCCGCGCAGCGCATGGGGCGCCATCATCGAGCCGATGCCGGTGAACTGCATGGCACCGCCGGCCTTGGCGCAGACGGCGTTGAGCCGGTCGCGCAGCGCGTCGCCGCGGGCGTTCAGCTCGGTGGCGGCCTCGGGCGTGTAGGCCCTGGTCAGGCCGGCGATGCCGCAGGACAGGGTGAAGACGTTGTTGTTGTAGGTGCCGGAATGCGGCAGCGCGTCGCCGCGGCGGGGGTCGAAGCGGTCGAGATACTCGGCCTTGCCGCCGAACGCCCCGGCCGAGAAGCCGCCGCCGATATACTTGCCGAGCGAGGTGAGGTCGGGGATCACGCCCGTGCGCTGCTGGATTCCGCCCGGCGACAGGCGCGAGGTCATCACCTCGTCGAAGATCAGCAGGATGCCGTGCTTCGTGGTCTCCTCGCGCAGCATCTTCAGGAAGCCGAGCGTGGCGGGGATGCAGCCGCCGCCGCCGATCATCGGCTCCAGGATGATGCAGGCCAGCTTGTCGGCGTTCTCGGCGATCGCGGCCCGCGTGCCCTCGATGTCGTTGTAGGTGGCGGTGACGCTCGGGAACGGCGCGTTCAGCGGCAGGGCGGAGGGCTGGAAGGCGAGGAACCCGCCATGGTAGCAGCCGGCGAAGCCGAGCACGGCCGGCCTGCCGGTCACGATACGGGCCAGCTGCACGTTGAACATGTTGGCTTCGGTGCCCGAGTTCACGAAGCGCAGCCGCTCGATCGAGGGGAAGCGGGCGATGATGATCTCGGCGAGCTTCGCCTCCAGCGCGGTGTGGCCGCCCAGGTTCCAGCCGAGCGCGAGCCGGTCGTCGATGGCGGCCCGGATCACCGGATGGCTGTGGCCGTAGATGCCGGCGGTGGCCTCACCGAGGAAGTCGACATAGCTGTGCCCGTCCTCGTCCCACAGCCGCGCGCCCTCGCCGCGGCGGAACATGATGGGGAAGGGGTCGAAATGGATGCCGCTGCGGGTGTTGCCGCCAGGCATGCTGGGGATCGCCTTCGCGTGCAGCGCGGCGCTGTTCGGGTTGCCCTTGGCGTAGGCTGCCTTGGCGTCGTCGAGCGCCTGGCTGATCTCGGTGTTGGGGGCGACGGTCACGTTCATGCGGGCCTCCTGCGCGATGGGCGGAAGCTTAGACGCGGGGACAGGTGGCCGTCACCCCGGCGTCGCCGCGCATGCGCGCCGGCGGAGCCTTGCTTGCCTACCCCGTCACCAGCACGCCACGCACCGCGGCGGCGAGCTCGGAGGCGCGGAACGGCTTGCGCAGCACCGCGACCTCGATGGCGAGGTCCTCGGAGACGTCGCCATGGCCGGTCATCAGCAGGCAGGGCAGGGCCGGATGCCGCGCGCGCACCCGCACGATCAGCTCCTCGCCCGACATGCCGGGCATGGAATGGTCGGTCACCAGCGCGTCGAACCGTTCGCCGGCGTCGAGATGCGCGAGCGCCACGGCGGCACCGGGGGCGGCCAGCACGGCGTAGCCGGCCATGCCCAGCAGCTCCTGGGTGAGGTCGAGCACCGAAGGGTCGTCATCCACCAGCAGAATCCGGGGCTTGGCCATCATGCTTCCCGATACATCAGCAGGATCGCCCCGACCAGCACGAAGCAGGCCGGCCACACCCAGCCGGCGATGCGGCTTTCCGGCGGATCGAGCCGGAGCTCCAGCCAGCGCGCCCAGCCGGCGGCGACGCCGGCCAGCGCCAGCGGGGTATGGGAAAGCTCGACCAGCAGCTGTTCCTTGACGTTGGCGATGGCGTGGCTGTGGGTGAGCAGCGCCGCGCCACCGATCGCCGTCACCAGCGGGAAGACGAGCGCGGCCCCGCGATTGTTCCAGCCCCAGGCCCGCACCCGCCATTCGAACAGGCCGAACAGGACGATCAGCACCACGAAAAACCGGTGCTGCAGCACCTCCACGTCGCGCAGCGATTCGAAGAAGCCGATCTGGCCCAGCGGCCACACCTCGGGGTCGCTGCGGATGAACAGGAAGGCGGCAAGGCCCAGGAACACCAGCGGCCAGTGCCGGGCCGGGCCGAACCCGGCCTGCTGGAGCAGCGCGAGCAGGCCGATCACGGCCACGAAGATGCCGGACCAGTGGTGGTTGTATTCCGACCAGGCGATGTCCTCGGCGTTGCGCGGCGCGATCACGCCGGCGCCGGGGATGAAGGCCTGGGCCGGCTGGGCGGCGCGCGCGGCCGCCTCGGCGTCAAGCTGGGCCTGGAGCGCGGGCAGCGTCAGCCGGTCATGGTCGGGCGAGACCAGGCGCGGCATGCGCGGCGTGTTGCGCTCGGCGATCTCGGCCAGCGTGACCCGGTCCTGGGTGAGGTCCACCGCCGGGGGCACCGAGGTGAGCGAGGCGGCGGCGAAGAACAGGGTGAAGCCGATGCCGATCTCGGCCTCGGCGAAGCGGCGCAGCCGCCCGGCCGGCGCCGTGCGGTCCCGCGAAAGGCGGCGCACCGAGAGCCAGTTGCCGTAGCCGAGCGCGAGCAGGGCGAGGAACATCGCGATCTTGGCGCCCACCATCACGCCGTAGGCGGTGCCGTAGAAGCCCTGCAGGTCGCCGACGTAGAACCAGAACATCACCGCGCCGCTGGCGACGATGAACGCCACCCCGAGCTTGGAGATATCGGAGAACCGCTCGCCGACCACCCGCCAGCCGGCGCGCTCGCGCACGCGGGCCAGGGCCGCGACGAAGGAGGGGATGCCGCCGATCCAGATCGCCGCGCCCAGCAGATGGAGCGCCGAGACGCCGAGCAGCAGCGCGCGGTCGTCCAGCCGGGCCGCGGCATGGGTGGTGGCGGTGGCGGCGGCCAGCAGCAGGGCGGCCAGCAGCAGCAGCACCACGCCCGGCACGCGGGCGCCGAAGGTGCCGAGCAGGGCAGCCAGCAGCAGGGCGGCGGCAATCTTCACGCCGCCCGCCAGGGCGAAGTGGGCGGTCAGCGCTCCGGCCAGCCCGATGTCGAGCGTCGAGGTCAGCACCGCGCCGTCGAGCGCGACGCGCCCGGCCTCGGCCAGAGCGAGCGCCAGCGCACCCCAGATCGGCAGCCGCACCGCGTCGCGCAGCACGCCCGCGCCCGCCTCGCCGAGCAGCCAGGCCTTGGGCCGCGCCAGGAAGACCAGGAACACCACGCCGCCGACCGCGACCGACTGGGCGGTGATGACCACGCCGTGGATGATGATCGTCAGGTAGCCGAACAGGTCGACCAGCAGCTCCATCGCTCAGGGCGCCGCGGTGAAGCGCAGTTCGCCGCGGGTGATGTGCCCGTCGATGGCGAGCACCTGCCAGCGCAGCACGTAGGGGCCGGGGGCGAGATCGGCCTGCACGGTCAGCGTGTCCGGCGTGCCGCCCTGGGCGATCGGCAGCGCCGCCTCGGCCTTGCCCTGCGGCGCCAGCCCGACGCGGGAGCGGGCGGCGTCGATGCGGCTGTTGTAGCGCAGCGTGATCGTGGTCCGCCCGGGCTTCACGGCGGCGCCGGCGGCTGGCCGGCTGTCCAGCAGGATGGCGTGCGCGCGGGCGATCGAGGGCACGGCGAACAGGGCGCCGATCATCAGGATCAGGCGCAGGACGGGCAATGGCATCAGGACGGTCTCGCGCGGCAACGACGCGGGTTTAGCGGTGCCCCGGCGGCCTGTCCATGCGGCGGCGGGTGGACGGGCCGGGGCAAACCATGTGTAGTCCCGCCCCATGAGCCGCCCGCCCCCGCCCGTTCGCGCCGATTTCCGCTGGTTCCTGCCGATCACGACACGCTGGATGGACAACGATCCGTTCGGCCATGTCAACAATGTCGTGTACTATTCCTGGATCGACACCGCGGTGAACCGCTTCCTGATCGGGTGCGGCGCGCTCGACATCGCCAGCAGCCAGGTGGTGGGCATCGTGGCCGAGACCGGCTGCCGCTACTTCTCGGAGCTGTCCTACCCCGACCCGGTCACGGTGGGCATCGCGGTGGCGTCGCTCGGCCGCTCCTCGGTGCGCTACGAGGCCGGCATCTTCCGGGCGGATGCCGACACCGCCTCGGCGGCCGGGCATTTCACCCATGTCTACTGCGACCGGTCCACAATGCGGCCGGTGCCGATCCCCGACCACGCCCGGTCGGAAATGGAAAAGATCCAACGCTAGTGCCCTGTCCTCATATTCGTCGCCACCTTGTGACGAATATGAGGATAAGCAGGTCACTCAACAGAGAGGGAGAAAAACGATGGATATGGGCCTGAAGGGCAAGAAGGCGATCGTCTGCGCCGCCAGCAAGGGGCTCGGCCGTGCCTGCGCGATGTCGCTGGCGCGTGAGGGGGTGGAGCTGGTCATCACCGCGCGCACCGCCGAGACGCTGGAGGCGACCGCGGCCGAAATCCGCGCCGCCACCGGCGCCAAGGTGACCGCGGTGGCCGGCGATATCACCACCGAGGCCGGCCGCGCGGCGGCGCTCGCCGCCTGCCCCGCGCCCGACATCCTGGTGAACAACGCCGGCGGCCCGCCCCCCGGCGACTTCCGCGACTGGGGCCGCGACGACTGGATCAAGGCCGTGGACGCCAACATGCTGACGCCGATCTTCCTGATCAAGGCGGTGGTGGACGGCATGATCGCGCGCAGGTTCGGCCGCATCGTCAACATCACCTCGGCCTCGGTGAAGTCGCCCATTCCGCATCTCGGCATGAGCAACGGCGCCCGCGCCGGCCTGACCGGCTTCGTCGCCGGGCTCGCCCGCCAGGTGGCGAAGCACAACGTCACCATCAACGGCCTGCTGCCCGGCCCGTTCCTGACCGACCGCCTGAAGGGCACCATGGCCGGCTTCGCCGCCAAGGCCGGCCGCAGCGTCGAGGAGGAGCTCGCCATCCGCATGAAGGACACGCCGGCCGGACGCGTCGGCGACCCGGCCGAGTTCGGCGATGCCTGCGCCTTCCTCTGCGCCGCCACCTCCGGCTTCATCGTCGGCCAGAATCTCGTGCTGGACGGCGGCGCCTTCAACTCGTCGATGGGCTGATTCGCTTGAAGCTGCTGCCGCGAGCCTCTACGGTTCGCGGCAAAGCAGGGAGCAAATCGATGAAATGTAACGTCAAGTTACTCGTCGCCACCGCGCTGTTCGCCGGAGCCCCGTTCGCGGGGCCGGCCATGGCGCAGAAGGCGGCGGATACGCTGCGGACCGTCAACTACACCCAGATCGCCGACATCAACCCCTACTACAACCAGATCCGCGACGGGATCGTCATCTCCCACCACGCCTGGGACGGGCTGGTCTATCGCGACCCCGACACGTTCTCGATCAAGCCGCTGCTCGCGACCTCCTGGAAATACGTCGATGACACGACGCTGGAGTTCGAGCTGCGGCGCGGCGTGAAATGGCACGACGGCAGCGCCTTCAGCGCCGACGACGTGGTATTCACTTTCTCCATGCTGCCCAACGACAAGCAGGTGACCACCCCCTCCAACTTCGCCTGGATGGCCGGGGTGGAGAAGGTGGACGACTTCAAGGTGCGGGTGAAGCTGAAGCGGGTGTTCCCGGCCGCCATCGAATACCTCGCCATGGTGATGCCGATCCTGCCCAAGGCCTATTTCGAGAAGGTCGGCCCGCAGGGCTATTCCAAGGCGCCGGTCGGCACCGGCCCCTACCGGATCACCAAGGTCGAGACGCCGAGCCAGTTCGAGTTCGAGCGCTTCGACGGCTATTACGCCGACAGCCCGAAGGGCAAGCCGCCGATCCGCCGCTGGATCATGCGCGAGGTCTCCGACGCCAACACCGCGCTGGCCGAGCTGCTCGGCGGCAAGGCCGACTGGACCTGGAACTTCCTGTCCGACAATTTCGACAACGTCGCCCGCATGCCCAACCTGACGGCCGTGCGCGGCGGCACGATGCGGGTGAACTTCCTGGGCATCGACGCGGCCGGCCGCTCGGGTGCCAACAACCCGCTCACCAACGTCAAGGTGCGGCAGGCCATCGCCTACGCGATCAACCGCGAGGACATGGCCAAGAACCTCATGCAGGGCGGCGCCAGGGCGCTCGACACGCCCTGCTACCCGACCCAGTTCGGCTGCGACGTCGCTGCCGCCATGCGCTATCCCTACGACCCCGCCAAGGCCAAGGCGCTGCTGGCCGAGGCCGGGTTCCCCAACGGCTTCGACACCGAGCTGGTCACCTTCGTGCCCTCGCAGTTCGCGACCGCGGTGCAGAACTATCTCGGCGCCGTCGGCATCCGCGCCAAGGGTCTCGCTGCTGCAAGGTGCAGGCTCCCAGCGCAGCATGGAAGGCAGCGTGCCGCTCAGCCTGTCCAACTGGGGCAGCTACTCGGTCAACGACGTTCGCCTTCCGCCGTTCTTCTTCTTCACCAGGCAACCAGACCTATACGCCCGCGATCCTTGAGCTGCAGAAGCTGATCGAGCAAGGCGGCGCCAACGCCAACCCCGACGAGCGGCGCAAGAACTACATTGCCGCGATCAAGCTGATCACCGCACAGCACATGCTGATGGCCAACCTCGGTCACCACCTACGGGATATCGAAGCAGCTCAACTTCAAGCCCTATCCGGACGAGCTGCCCCGCTTCTACATGACGAGCTGGAAATAAGGAGCCTGCCTGGTGCCGTTTCGCCGCCGCCTTCTCGGAGCCGCCTTCGCCCTCTGCGCCCTCGCCACCCCGGCGATGGCGCAGAAATCCGCCGACACCCTGCGCGTCACCTGGCGCGACGGCATCCCCAACGTCGATCCCTACTACAACTCGCTGCGCATCGGGCTGATCGTCGCCCACCATGCCTGGGACGGGCTGGTGGCGCGCGATCCGGAGACCTTCACCGTCAAGCCGGCGCTCGCCACTGCCTGGAAATACACCGATCCGACCACGCTGGAATTCACCCTGCGCCAGGGCGTCACCTTCCATGACGGCTCGAAGTTCAGCGCCGACGACGTCGTCTACACGATCAACACCATCCTGACCGACAAGAAGGTCTCGGTGCCCAGCAATTTCGGCTGGATCGCCGGGGCCGAGAAGGTGGACGACCACACGGTGCGGGTGAAGCTGAAGCGCGTCTTCCCGGCCGCGCTCGAATACCTCTCCATGGTGGTGCCGATCTGGCCCAAGGCCTATCGCGAGCGCGTCGGCGAGGACGCCTACGCCAAGGCCCCGATCGGCGCCGGCCCCTACAAGATCACCAAGATCGACGGCGTGAGCGAAATCGCCATGGAGCGCTACGAGGGCTACTACCAGGGCAGCCCCAAGGGCCGGCCGGCGATCAGGCACCTCGTCATCCGCAGCGTGACCGACTCGGCGGCCGAGCTGACCGCGCTGCTGGGCGGGCGTGCCGATTTCATCTGGAACTTCCCGGCCGACAATTTCGACAATATCGGCAAGATGCCGAACCTGCAGGCGCTGCGCGCCGAGAGCATGCGCGTCGGCTACCTGTCGATCGATGCCGCGGGACGCACCGCGCCGGGCAATCCGCTCACCAGGCAGAAGGTGCGCCAGGCGATCTATCACGCCATCGACCTCAAGGCGATCGCCGAGAAACTGGTGCAGGGCGGCTCGCGCGTTCCGGCCGCCCCCTGCTTCCCCACCCAGTTCGGCTGCGACGCCGACGCCGCGGTCAAGTACGACTACAACCCCGAGAAGGCCAAGGCGCTGCTGGCCGAAGCGGGCTTCCCCAACGGGTTCGAGATCGAGCTCGTCAGCTACGTGCTCTCCAGCTACGAGACGGCGGTCCAGAACTACCTGGCCGCGGTCGGCATCCGTGCCCGCATCAGCCACCTGCAGGCCTCGGCGGCGATCCAGCGCTCGCTCAAGGGCGAGAACCCGCTCTACATGGGCAGCTGGGGCAGCTACTCGATCAACGACGTCTCGGCCCTGCTGCCCTTCTTCTTCACCGGTGGCGGCGATGACTATGCCCGCGATCCCGAGGTGAAGGCGCTGGTGGAGGCGGGCGGCGCCACCGCGGACCAGGACGAGCGCAAGAAGAACTACAGCGCCGCCATCCGCCGCATCACCGAGCAGGCCTACTGGCTGCCGATGCACACCTACGTCACCACCTACGGCATCTCGAAGCAGCTCGACTTCAAGCCGTATCCGGACGAGCTGCCGCGCTTCTATCTGGCGAAGTGGAAGTGATGCGCTCGCTCTTCACCGTCCTCGAGAACGGCCTGCCGGTCGGCTGCGTGGAGCTGGCCGGCGGGTCCTACCGGCTGCACGACCTCGGCGCCCCCGACGAGGTCGCCCTGCTGTTCGAGGACTGGCCGCACTGGTCGGCCCACCTCGCCGCGGCACAGCCCACCGGCCCGGCGCTTCCCGCCGGCCTGCCGGTGCTGGCCCCCCTGCTCTATCCCGGCAAGATCCTCTGCGCCGGCGCCAACTACTACGACCACAGCGCCGAGATGGGGGTGCAGGACCTCCGCAAGGAAGCCCAGCGCCTGTTCTTCTTCTTCAAGCCGCCGCGCAACGCCGTGGTCGGCCCCGGCGCCACCGTGCGCAAGCCCATCGCCACCAACGCCATGGACTGGGAGATCGAGCTCGCCGCCGTCATCGGCAAGCGCGCCCGCAACGTCTCCGAGGCGGACGCGCTCTCCCACGTCGCCGCCTACACGGTGGCCATCGACTTCTCCGCCCGCGACCACAACCGCGCGCCGGAGACCTTCTACAAGCTCGACTGGGTGGCCGGGAAAGCCCATGACACCTGCTGCCCGATGGGCCCGCGCCTGGTGCCGGCCGACCGGATCGGCGACCCGATGGACCTGGGCCTGAAGCTCACGGTCAACGGCACCGTCAAGCAGGACGCCCGCACCGGGGGCATGATCTTCAATATCGCCGAGCAGATCGCCACCCTCTCACGCATCATGACGCTCGACCCGGGCGACGTGATCCTGACCGGCACGCCCGCCGGCGTCGGCGCCCCGAAGGGTACGTTCCTTTCGGTCGGCGACGAGGTGGTGGCCGAGATCGAGAAGATCGGTACGCTGGCCGTCACCATCCAGCCGGAAGGATAGGCCGGTTTCCATTGCCGCACGCCGCAACCCCCCGTAAGGTCGGGGGGAACGACAATAATACAGGGGTTTCACAATGAATCGTCGCTCCGCTCTGCGGGCCGGGCTTGCCGGTGCCGCCGCGGCCACCCTGCCGCGCTTCGCCATCGCCCAGCCGGCCAAGGTCCTGCGCTTCATCCCGCAGGCCAACCTGACCGTCATGGACCCGATCATCACCACCGCCGCCGTCACCGCCAACAGCGCCTGGATGATCTGGGACACGCTGTTCGGCGTGAACGCCAAGCTCGAGCCGAAGCCGCAGATGGCCGAGGGCTACACCGTCTCCGACGACGGCCGCACCTGGCTGATCAAGCTGCGCCCCGGGCTCAAATTCCATGACGGGGAGCCGGTGCGCGCGCAGGACTGCGCGGCGAGCCTGGCCCGCTGGGCCGCGCGCGACGTGTTCGGCCAGACCGCGCAGACCGCCGTCGATACCTGGGGGGTCGCCGACGACCGCACCATCAAGGTCACCCTCAAGCGCCCCTTCCCGCTGTTGGTGCAGGCCATCGCCCAGCAGACCTCCTTCATCATGCCCGAGCGCATGGCCAAGACCGATCCGTTCAAGGCCATCACCGAGTTCGTCGGCTCTGGCCCGTTCCGCTTCCTCAAGGACGAATTCATCGCCGGCAGCAGCGCCGCCTGGCAGAAATTCGACGGCTACGCCCCCCGCCAGGAAGCGCCCGAATGGACGTCCGGCGGCAAGGTCGCGCATTTCGACCGCATCGAATGGAAGGTCATCCCG
>JBGAIK010000042.1:0-4456 GCA_044225615.1 Acetobacteraceae bacterium
GTGTAGGGATGGCGCGGCGCGCGGAGCACCTGGCCGGTGCTGCCCTCCTCCACCAGCGTGCCGGCATAGAGCACGCCCACCCGGTCGCAGATATTCGCCACCACGGCCAGGTTGTGGCTGATGAACAGCACGGCGGCACCCATGCCGGCCCGCAGCTCGCGGATCAGTTCCAGGATCACCGCCTCGGTGGTCACGTCCAGTCCGGTGGTGGGTTCGTCCATGATCAGCAGCTCCGGCTCGCAGGCGATCGCCATGGCGATCACCACGCGCTGCTGCTGCCCGCCGGAGAGCTGGTGCGGGTAGCGCCGCGCGATCCGGTCGGGCTCGGGAAGGTGGACCCGCTCGAACAGCGCCACGGTCCGCGCCCAGGCCGCCGCGGCGGACAGGCCGCGATGGCGCCGCAGCACCTCGGCGACCTGCTCGCCGACCCGCAGCACCGGGTTCAGCGCGCTCATCGGGTCCTGGTAGACCATGGCGACGGTCTGGCCGCGGATGCGCAGCAGGGCGCGGTCGTCCATGGCCAGCAGGTCGGCGCCGCGCAGCGCCAGCCGCCGGGCCGCGACATGGGCGCGCAGGTGGCGCATCACCGCGTAGGCCACCGTCGTCTTGCCGGAGCCCGACTCGCCGATCAGGCCGTAGGCCTCGCCCGGCGCGATGCTGAACGAGACGTCCCGCACCGCGCGCAGCGCGCCGTAGCTGACCGAGAGGCCGGCAATGTCCAGCGTGGCCGCGGCCTGGGTGACCTCCTGCGGGCGCGCCAGCATCAGCGCAGGCGCTCGGCGCCGGGAATGGCCACGCTGCGGCGCAGCCGCTCGCCCACCAGCATCGTGCCCACCGCGGTCAGCGCCACCGCGAGGCAGGGGAACACCACGAGCCAGGGCGCCAGCTCCAGGAACTGCTGCCCGTCCCGCACCATCAGCCCCCAGGCAGGGGTGGGCGGGGCGACGCCGATGCCGAGATAGGCGAGCGAGGCGGAGAGCAGGATGCCGTAGGTGATGCGCAGGCTGAAATCGACCACCACGATCATCCGCACGTTGGGCAGCAGCTCGCGCAGCAGGATGTAGGGCCAGGCCTCGCCGCGCGAGCGCGCCGCCTCGACGAACTCGCGCCGCGCCAGCTCCACCACCACGCTGCGCACCAGCCGCGCCGAGCGGGGCCAGAAGACGATGCCCAGGGCGAGCACGACATTGACCGGGTTGGCGCCGAGCATGACCACGACCAGCATCGCCAGGATCAGCGCCGGGAAGGACATCAGCGCGTCCATCACCCGCATGATCGCCTCGTCCGCGGCGCCGCCGGCATAGCCGGCGACGAGGCCGGTCGCGGTGCCAAGCATCACGCCGGTGACGGCGCTCGCGAGCGCCAGCAGCAGCGTGGGCTGGGCGCCGCTCAGCACCCGGCTGAACACGTCGCGGCCGAACTCGTCGGTGCCGAACAGGTAGGTCAGGCTCGGCGCCTCCAGCGCGTGCTCGGGATCGAACGCGGTCGGCGAGAACGGCGCCAGCAGCGGCCCGGCCGCGACCAGCAGCACCACCAGCGCGAGGAAGCCCAGCGCCGCGATATCCGCCCAGCGCAGCTGCGCGACGCGAAGGCGGGGGCCGCTCAACTGCGCAGCCTCGGGTTGAGCAGGATGGAGGCGGCGTCGGCCAGCAGGTTGCCGACGCCATAGGCCACCGCGACCACCAGCACCGCGGCCTCCACCACCGGGATGTCGCGGTGGTCGATGGCATTGACCATCATCTGGCCGAGCCCGGCATAGGAGAACAGCGTCTCGACGATGACGATGCCGCCCAGCACGTAGCCGAAATTCATGCCGATCTCGGTCAGCGTCGGCAGCAGCACGTTGGGCAGCGCGTGCTTCAGCACCACGACGCGCCCCGGCAGCCCCTTCAGGATGGCGGTGCGCACATAGGCGCTTTCCATGGCCGTGATCATGCCGGCCCGGGTCACCTGGCTCAGATAGGCCAGCATGCCCAGCGTCAGGACCGCCACCGGCAGCACCAGGGCGGCCGGGCGGTCGAGCGGGTTGGCGCTCGGGTCCATCAGGCTGCTGCCCGGCAGCAGCGGCAGCCAGATGCTGAACACCAGGATCAGCAGCAGCCCGACCACGTATTCCGGCAGCGAGAAGGCGACCACCGCGAAGCCGGAAATGACGCGATCGGCCAGCCGCCCCGGGCGGACGCCGGCCACCACGCCGAGCAGCACCGCGACAGGCACCGCGACGACGAGGGTGATCGCGCCCAGAATGGCGGAGTTGCCGAGACGGCCCAGCAGCATCGGCGCGATCGGAACGTTGAACTGCAGCGACACGCCGAAATCGCCGCGCAGCAGCCCGAGCATCCAGGCCTCGTAGCGCGGCAGCAGCGGCAGGTCGAGGCCCATCGCCCGGCGCAGCGTCGCCACCTGCTCCGGCGTGCCGAGGTCGCCCAGGATCGCGTTGGCGACGTCCCCCGGCAGCACGTTGACGATGCCGAAGGTCAGCACCGAGACGAGGAACAGCACCACCAGCAGCAGCCCGAGGCGGCGCAGGATGAGCTGCGCCGCCTTCATGCCGGCGCTCCGCCGGCACCCGCCATCAGGCGCTCAGCCAGATCGGCCGGACATCGACCATGTCGAACTGCGGCGGCACGAAGCCCTGCACCTTCTCGCTGGTGGCACCGAGATAGTTCATGAAATACGGAATCATGCGGTCGCTGGTGTCGTGGATCTTGGTCAGCGCCTGGCCGACGAGCTGCTTGCGCCGCGCAAGATCCACCTCGGCGATGATCTCCTCCAGCAGCTTGTCGAGGCCGGGGGCGGTCTCGGTCGCGCTGTAGTTGAGCCGCGCGGAGCTGTGGAACACCAGATAGAGCGACTCGTACAGCGTCGGGCTGCCCGACCAGTTGGCGGCGTAGAGCGGCTTCTTGCGCGCCACGTTGGCGACGTATTCGGTGTAGGGAATGTCGCGCACGTTGATGGTGACGCCGATCTTGGCGGCCGCATCCTTCATCGCCAGCGCCATCTTGGGCTGCGGCGGCCGCTCGCTGCTGCACCAGAAGTCGAGCGTGAGCTGGCCCACCCCGGCCTCGTCGAGCAGCCGGCGGGCGCGCTTGAGGTCCTGCTCGTGCGCCGCCAGCTGGGTCAGGTAGATGTTGCCGGGCGGCAGCGTCACGTCGTTGCCGATCTTGCCCTGGCCGAACAGCGCCGAGGCGACCAGCGCCTTGCGGTCGATGATGTAGCGGAATGCCTCGCGCACCTTGGGCTTGTCGAACGGCGCCTGGTTGGCCTGCAGCATGGTCGGCTGATAGACGCCGGTCACGGTCGAATGGGCATGGATGCCCTTGGCAGCCTTCAGCGCCAGGTAGGTCTCGGCCGCGATGCTGCTGACGAAATCGACGTCGCCGCTGCGCAGCGCCGCCTGCTGCGCCACCGCCTCGCGGATCACCACGAGCTTGGCGCCGTCCAGATAGGGCCGGTCCTTCATCCAGTAGCCGGGGAAACGCTTCATGGTCATGCTGGCGCCAGGCTGGAAGTCGGAGAGCTGGAACGGCCCGGTGCCGGACGGCTCGGTCTTGAGCTTGTCGATCCGGTCCTTGGCCACGATGCGGCCCCAGCGATTGGCCAGCGTGACCGGCAGTTCCCCGAACGGCTGGGTCAGCACCAGGCGCACGCGATGCGACCCCTCGGCGCGCACCGACTGCACCGGCCCGAATGCGCCGGTTGCGTTCAGCGCCAGCGACTTGTCGTAGGCACGCTCGACGGTGGCGACGACGTCGGCCGAGGTGAACGCGGTGCCGTGGTGGAAGTGGACCCCCTCGCGCAGGTCGAGCACCCATTCCTGGGCATGCTTCTCGGGCGTCCATTTCACCGCCAGGGCCGGCAGCGGCTGGTTGTGCTCGTCGAGCGCAGTGAGGTTGTCGAACATCATCGAGCTGGCCTGCTGCGTCGAGATGTTCAGCGTGGCCTGGGGATCGAGCGTGTCCGGGGCGGCGGAATAGGCCATGCGGAACATGCCGCCATGGCGTGGCGGCCCGGCGGCGGCGGCACGCCGCGCGCCGGCGCCGAGCAGCGCGGCGCCCCCGCCGGCAGCCAGCAGGCTGCGACGCGTCACGGCTTTCGGATCAGTGCCTTGCATCTTGCCCCTCCTGGGTTGTTGCGGTCACTTGGCGATGCGCAGCATCGCGCCGTTGGTCGCGGTCTCCGGAAACAGCGTGCCCTGGCCCGGCTGGGCACGGCCTGGCCGGCCGAGCGTGACCTCGTGCACGCCCTCGCCGCGCGGCGGCAGGGTGGCGGGCTCGATCACCTCGACCCAGCGCCCGGCGAAGTCGTAGCGGCGGGCCGCCCGTGCGCCGGGCAGCCGCGGCCGGACGTCCTCGCCGGCACCATAGACCGCGGCCAGGGCGGGATCGACCGCGCCGAGCCCGGCGGTCAGCAGCGTGACCCCGACGACGGCGGCCGCCCCCTGCGGCTGCACGGC
>JBGAIK010000042.1:4472-26164 GCA_044225615.1 Acetobacteraceae bacterium
CGGTGTCCTGGATCAGGAAGGGCAGCACCGGGCTGCCGATGCCGCGGCCGGCCATCAGCACGGCAACGCCCCAGCGGCGGCCATCGGCGATGGCGCGTCCGCCGCTGCGCGGCCCGGCCGTCGCGATGCCGGCGGCCGTCAGCCGAGCATGGTCGGAAGCGACGTCCTCGACATGCACGGAATAGTCCACCCACCCGTCGCCATGGGCGGCGAGCAGCGGCGCCCAGCGATGCTCCGACGGCTTCGACGGATCGCGGAACGAGAAGATCTCGATGTACGAGCCGTCCTCGAAGCAGACCAGCCGGTTCTCGGTCTCGGTGGCGCCGACATCGGGGCGGTTGGTCACGGTGAAGCCGAGGGACCTGAAACTGGCTTCGGCAGCGGCCAGGTCGCGCACCGCGACGATGACGTGGTCAAATCCGCTGGGCATCGGGCTCTCCTGGCACGGGCGGGATGAAGGCGCGCACCGGCGGCAGGTTGCCGGCGAAGCGTTCGGCCTGGACGCAGGTGAGCTGGCCGCTGCAACCCTGCGACAGGCTGGAGGTGCCGATGTCGCGCGTGACCACGTTGGGATTGCCATGGACGCAGAGCGGCGCGTCCTCCTGGGGCGATTCCGGGTCGTACCAGGCGCCGGTCGCGAGCTGGATCACGCCGGGCCGGACATCCGTGCTGAGCACGGCCGCCGCGAGGCAGGCGCCGCGATCGTTGAACAGGCGGACGATGTCGCCATCGGCGATGCCGCGCGCGGCGGCGTCGTCCGCTCGCGCCCGCGCCGCTTGGACGCCTGGCTCGCGGCGCCGAAATCGAGCTGGCTGTGCAGCCGGGTGGCCGGCTGGTTGGCGACCAGTTGAAGCGGGAAGCGGTCGAGCGCGCGCGACCCGACCCCGTCGGCCGGCGGCAGCCATACCGGATGGCCGGGACAGTCGGCGTAGTCGAAGCCCGCGATGGTGGCGGAGAAGATCTCCACCCTGCCGCTCGGCGTCGGCAGCGTCGCGCCGTCCGGGTCCAGGCGGAAGGCCCGCATCGGGCCGCCATCATCGGGTCCCACCGGAAGCGCCAGCTCGCCATGGGCCCAGAACGTGTCGAAATCCGGCGCGCCGTCACCGATGGCGGCGCGCGTCTGCTCATAGAGCACGCGCAGCCAGTCGGCGGCGCTGCGCCCCTCGGTGAAGGCATCCCCGGCGCCAAGCCGATGCGCGAGGTCGCCGAAGATCGCGTAGTCGTCGCGCGCCTCGCCGAAGGGCGGCACCACGCGATGCATGGCGATCAGCAGCGGATCGTTCACCGCCGCGCCGAGGTCCGCGCGTTCCAGGGTGATGGTGGCCGGCAGCACGATGTCGGCGTGGCGCGCGCTGGCGGTCCAGGCGGAGTCATGGACGATCACCGTCTCCGGCCGCGCGAAGGCCCGGCGCAGGCGGTTGAGGTCCTGATGGTGGTGGAACGGGTTGCCGCCGGCCCAGTAGACCAGCCTGATGTCGGGATACGGCATCCGCCGGCCGTCATAATCGAAGGGCGCGCTCGGATTGAGAAGCATGTCGGCGATGCGCGCCACCGGAATGAACGGCCGCACCCGGTTGGTCCCCTGCGGCAGGGTCGGGATCGGCACCGCGAGGGCCGGCTTGCCCACATTGGCGAGCGAGCCGAGCCCATAGACGTAGCCGCCCCCCTCCAGCCCGATCTGCCCCAGCATCGCCGCCAGCGTCACGGCCATCCACAGCGGCTGCTCGCCATGCTCGGCCCGCTGCACCGACTGGCTGGTGACGATCAGCACCCGCCTGCCGGCCATGCGCCGCGCCAGGGCCGCGATGTCGGCGGCCGGAATGCCGGAAATGGCGGCGGCCCAGGCGGCATCCTTGGGCTGCCCGTCATCCAGGCCCAGCAGGTAGCGCTCGAACACCGGATAGCCCTCGCAGAACCGCGCGAGGAAGCCGGTGTCATGCAGTCCCTCGGTCGCGAGCGTATGGGCGATGCCCAGCATCAGCGCGGTGTCGGTGCCGGGCCGCACCGGCACCCAGTCCGCCGCGGCCTCTGGCGGCAGGTCGTCGCGCAGCGGGCTGACAACGACGAAGGCCACGCCCCGCGCCCGCGCCGCCGCCATGGCGCCCCGCGCCACGTGGCTGCTGGTGCCGCCGCCGCTGACCGAGGCGTTCTTGATCGCCATGCCGCCGAACGCGACCACGATCTCGGTATGGCGCACCAGCGTGTCCCAGGAGACGTTGCGCCGCACCAGCGGCTCGAACCCGCCCAGCACGCGCGGCAGGATCACCGCGGCGGCGCCGGCGCTGTAGGTGTTGACCGAGCGGACATAGCCGCCCAGCGCGTTCAGGAACCGGTGCACCTGGCTCTGCGCGTGGTGGAACCGCCCGGCGCTCGACCAGCCATAGGAGCCGCCGAACACCTTGCCCGCGCCATGCGTGGCGTAGACCCGGCGCAGCTCGGCGGCGACGCGGTCGAGCACCTCCGGCCAGTCCAGGGCGACGAATTCATCGCGGCCCCGTGCCGCGTCGGGCCCCGGCCCGCGCTCCAGCCAGCCGCGCCGCACCATCGGCCGGGCGATGCGGGCCGGATGGCTGATGGCGGCCGGGATGTTGCCCAGCAGCGGGGACGGATCGGGGTCGCCCGGATGCGGCACAACCGAGACGGCGCCGTCCGCCACCCGGGCCGAGAAGGCCCCCCAGTGCGAACTGTGCGGCCGCAGATGGGTCATGGTCACCCCGCCTGTTCGCGCATCACGTTGATGACGGCGAGCGGCCCTTCCGGCCGCATGAAGCGGCTCCAGGCGAAGGCGTCGAGATCGAGCGACGGGCGCCCGTCGACGATCCATTCCGCCATCAGCTCGCCGGCGCAGGGGCCGAGGCAGAAGCCGTGGCCGCTGAACCCGGCGCAGACCATGAACCCGTCCACGCCGCCGGCCGGCCCCAGGATTGGCATCATGTCGGGCGTGCATTCACGGATGCCGGCCCAGCCGCCGATCAGCGTCGCATCGGCCAGTGCCGGGAAGATGCGCCGCGCCTTGTCGGTAATGCGCATCTCGGCGGCGTGGTCGAAGCTGCGATCGTAGGTGAAGCGGTTCACGTCGTCGCGGTTGGCGCCGCTGCCGAAGCGCATGGTGCCATCCGGCGCCTGGGCGCCGCCGAAATCATAGGCGTAGGTCTGCACGAAGACATGCGATTGCAGCGGCATCGGCGCGGTGCGCACCGAGCCGAGGCGGCTCGGATAGATCGGCAGATACACGCCGGCGAGCTGCGCCACCGCCGGCGCCCAGGGCCCCGCCGCATCGACCACGACCGGCGTGTCCACCCGCAGTTCCGCCGTCTCGACATGGGTGATCCGGCCGCCGGACTTGCCGATGGCGGTGACAGGCTGGTGGCAGAACAGCATGGCCCCCGCCTCCTCGGCCGCCTGGGCAATCGCGAAGGAGGCCTGGCCGGGATCGGCCATGCCGTCGGTCGGGCAGTATTTCGCGCCGGCCAGCCCGTCGCAGATGCCCGGGGCAAGCTCCCGGATCGCCGCCGCATCGATCAGCTCGCTGTGCAGGCCAAGCTGCCGCTCCCGCGCATGCTGCTCGGCCAGCGCCTCCATTTCGGAGTCGTCCTCGGCCACGTAGATGTGGCCGGACTGGCGATATCCGGTCGGGCGGCCGAGTGCCGCGTCCAGCTTTTCCCAGATGCGCACCGCGCGCCGGGCAAGCGGGATTTCGGGCGCCAGCCGGCCCTGCTGGCGCACCCCGCCGGCATTGCGGCCGGAGGCCTCGGCGCCCAACAGCCAGCGCTCCAGCAGCACCACGCGCCTGCCGCGCCGCGCGAGCGCCAGCGCGGTGGAGGCGCCGGCGATGCCGCCGCCGATCACCACCACGTCGGCTGCAAGCTGGCGCCTCATGCGGGCGCCGCGTTGCTGCGCACGGCGCGGACCATCCGGGCCAGGATCTCGTCCAGTATCTCCGCCGAGGTCGCGAAGTTCAGCCGCAGGAAATCGCCGCTCGCCGAATCGAAGCTCTCGCCGGGGCTGGCTGCAACGCCCGCCTTCTCCAGGAAGAACTGGGCAGCCGGCATGCCGAGCCTGAGCGCCGAGCAGTCGATCCAGGCCAGATAGGTCGCCTCAGGCTGGTACAGCCGCGCGCCCGGCAGGTCGCGCCGCAGCGTGGCCGCAAGCTGGTCGCTGCGCGCACCCAGCCCGGCCAGCACGCCGTCGAGCCAGTTCTGGCATTCGTCCCAGGCGATGACGGTGGCATCGATGCCCATGATCGAGGGCTGGCCGAGCAGCTTGCGCGGCAGCCGCGCCTCGAACCGCGCCTTCAGCGCCGGCGAACCGAAATGCATCACGCCGCAGCGCAGCCCGGGGATGTTGAAGCTCTTGGTCGCCGAGTTGATGGTCACGGTGCGCGCCGCGATCGCCGGGCTCACCGCGGCCATCGGGATATGCTGGCGGCCACCATGCAGCAGGTCGCAATGGATCTCGTCGGAGACGATCACGAGGTCGTGCTTCACGGCGAGCGCGCCCAGCGCCTCCAGCTCGGCACGGCCATAGACGCGGCCGGTCGGGTTCTGCGGGTGGCACAGCAGCATGACGCGGGTGCGCGGCCCGATGGCGGCAGCGAGCCTGTCGAGGTCGAGCACGAAGCGGCTGCCATCGTCCCGCAACCGATCCTCCAGGATGCGGCGGCCGGTGCCGGTGATGGCGTCGCGGAAGGGGGGATAGGCGGGCGTCTGCAGCACCACCTCGTCGCCATGCTCGCTATAGGCCATGACGCAGGCGAAGCTGGTCTGGACGAGATCGGTGCAGGTGAACACGTCCTGCGCATCGATCGCCCAGCCGAAGCGGTCCTGCATGCGGCGGACGAAGGCGCGGCTCACGGCCAGTTCCGCCCGGTCGCCGTCGCGCAGCGGGTAGCCGTATTCCTGGTGGGTCAGGGACCGTTCCAGCGTCGCCTGGATGGCCGGCGCGACCGGGAAGTCCATCTCTGCCACCCAGCAGGGAATCACATCGGCCGGGTAGCGCTGCCACTTGGCGCCGCGCCGCTCGCGCAGCTGGCCAACGGTGAAGGCGGCGGCGCCCATGCTGTCAGCCATCGCAGACTCCCATAACGGTCAGATCTCCCGCCCGGCACAGGCGCCTTCGAAAATCGCCTGCTCCAGCTGCCGGGGCGCCCAGGCATCGCCGATCGTCTTCAGCACCGGCACCCGCCCGAGCAGGCCACGATAGAGCGGCCGCTCCGCCTCGCCGCGGGCGCAGAGCACGACGCTGTCGGCGCCGATCTCCTCGGTCGCGCCGTTGAGTTTCGTGACGGTCACCGCCTCGGCGCCGATCGCGGTCAGCGTCTCGAGCGGCTGCATGCGCACCCCCAGGTTCAGCAGCCGCTCATAGATCGGCCGCCAGGTCAGCAGGTCGATATCCATGCCCACGAAGAAGGCCGGCGCCACCAGCGTCACCGCGTGCCCCCGGCCGGCCAGCAGATCGGCCAGCGAGGTGCCCATGTGGCGTCCGTCCCAGTCGCCGATCACCACGCGGCGGCCGAGATTGGCGCCGGCCAGCACCTGCCGCGCCGTCAGCACATGCGACTGGCCGGCCCCCGGCACGTCGGGCGGCGTGTCGGCGGACCCGGTCGCCAGTACCACCGCATCCGGCGCCATGGCCAGCACCGCATCGGCATCCGGCGCGCTGTTCAGGTGAACCGCGGTGCCGTGCTTCGCGAGCTGGGCGGACAGCCAGTCGACGATCTTCATGTAGCCGGCCCGGTGCGGCGTCTTCGCCAGCGCCAGGATCTGCCCGCCCAGCGCCTCGCCCCGCTCGTGCAGCGCCACCCGATGGCCGCGCTTGGCCGCGACGCGGGCGGCCTCCATGCCGGCCGGCCCGCCACCGATCACCACCACCCGCTTCGGCTGCGCCGCCCGTTCCAGCGCCGGCCAGATATATTCGCGGCCGGTGCGCGGGTTGTACACGCAGGTGATGTCGCCCACCCGCTGCTGGCGGCCGAAGCAGCTTTCGTTGCAGTAGATGCAGGTGCGGATATCGCCCGCCCGGCCCTCGGTCAGCTTGCGGATGATCGCCGGCTCCGCGATGTGGGCGCGCGTCATGCCCACCATGTCGGCCTCGCCATTGGCGACGATCGCCTCCGCCTCGGCGGGATCGGCGATCTTGCCGATGCAGAACACCGGCACCGCGACGGCTTCGCGGATCGCCCTGGCCAGGTGCACCAGCGGCCGCGCCGGCGAGGCGATGGTGGGATAGTGGATCGACCGGCTCCACATGCTGGAATTGGTGCCGGCGCTGACATCCACGAAGTCGAGCCTGCCCCATTCCACCATCTGCCGCGCGTAGCGGACACCCTCCTCCAGCCCGTAGCCGTCGCCGATCAGCTCGTCGGCGCTGTAGCGGATGCCGAAGGTGAAGTCGGGCCCGACGGCCGCCCGGCAGGCCTCCAGCACCTCCCGCGCCAGGCGCAGCCGGTTCTCCTCGCTGCCGCCATATTCGTCGGTGCGCTTGTTGGACGCGGGCGACAGGAATTGCTGCACCAGGTTGCCATGGGTGAAGGACAGCTCCGCCCCGTCCAGCCCGCCATCCCGGCAGCGCCGCGCCGCGGCGGCGAAGGCCTGGACGATGGCCGCGATCTCCTCGCGCTCCAGCGCGTGCGGGATGTCGTGCGTGCGATCCATCGGAATGGCCGACGGCGCCAGCGGCGGCTGGCCCTCGGCCCCCATCACCGTGTTGCGGCCGGAATGGGACAGCAGGCAGAAGATCTTCGTGCCCTCGGCATGCATTGCCTCGGCGATGCGGCGATAGGCCGGCAGCACCGCGTCGCTGGTGTTGCGCAGGTTGGCGCCGCGATTGCCGGCGGCGATCGGCGAGTCGTCGATGGACGTCGCCTCGATGACGATCAGCCCGATGCCGCCGCGGGCGCGGGCGCGATGGTATTCGATGTGCCGGTCGGTCAGCAGCCCGCCGCCGCCCCCGCCGAAGCCGGTGCCGTGGGCGGACGAGAAGGCGCGGTTGCGCAATGTCACGCGCCCGACGGTCAGCGGCGAAAGGAGATGCGGATACGCATTCATCGGGCTGCTCGCCGGCCGGCAATGGCGTGCGTGCGCAGAACAAGGCCGATCGCCATGGATCTGTTCCCCGGGCCGGTTTGTTCTTCGCGCGGGCGGCTGGCCCTTGCCGCCGAGCGTATTGCATCGTAATACGACAGCTTGTATGGAAATAGGCTACGGCGCGAGGAAGAAGAGTGTCAACGATCAATCGGCGTCCGCGCCGGCCGGCCGCCGCCCCCGTTTCCGAGCCGACGAGCCGCGAAGACCCGCTCTTCGTCCAATCCGTTGAGAAGGCGTTCCGGGTGCTGACCGCGTTCGGCGCCCGCCACCCGACGATGAGCCTGGCGCAGCTCGCCGCCGCGACCGGGCTCGACAAGAGCGCCGCGCAGCGTTTCGCGCACACGCTGATGCGGCTCGGCTACCTGCGCAAGAACGAGCGCACCCGCCATTTCGAACTGACCACGCGGACGCTGGCACCGGCCTACCATTTCACGCAATCCAACGCGCTCGTGCAGCGCGCCATCCCCTATCTGGTCGAGCTCAGCCGCATGACCGGGGAAGCGGTCAATCTCTCGATGCTCGAGGGAACGAGCGTCGTGTTCGTCGCGCGCTTCATGAGCCCGCACGTCATCGCGCCGCATGTCACGGTCGGCACGCTGATGCCGGCGTACTGCACGGCGCCCGGCATCGCCATGCTGTCGCGCCTCCCTCCGGCAGAGAGCGCCGCTCTCCTGCAGGAGTCGAACCTGCGCCCCTACACGCCGCACACCACCTGGCGGGTGCCGGACCTGAACGCCAAGATCGCGGCCGCCCGCGCCAGCGGCTATGCGCTCTGCGCGGAGGAAATGCAGGCAAACGACATCTCTGTGGCTGCCGCGATCCGGCTCCCTGATGGCCGGCCCGCCGGCGCCATCAACATAGCCGTCTCGAAACTCCGCTGCGCCGCCGCCGCCGCCGAGCAGCGCTTTGCGCCGTTGGTCATGTCCACGGCCGAAGCGCTGTCTGGCTAGGTCGTGTGGACAAGCCCAGCCCACGGATTGATTGCGACGAGGGCTGAAGTTGAGCCGGTTTGGTGGAGCCCTTCAGGCCTTCACCGGAGGCAGATGAGATGCCCAAATCGCGTCTGCCGCATTCGGCTGCGTTTCGCCGTCAGATGGTTGATCTGGTTCGCGCCGGGCGCGATCCGGAGGACCTTGCCCGTGAGTTCGAGCCGACATCGCAGTCGATCCGCAACTGGGTTGCCGGTGCTGATCGCAAGGAACGGCTTCGGGAGGAGAAGAGTTCTGCGCTGGCGCTGGCTGAGCGCGACGAACTGATCCGCTTGTTTGTTCCCGCTGTCTGACGGAGGCACTCGCCAGCAGTCAACGGCCATTTTGGCGCCGACACTCCTTCACTCCGAGACGTTGACCGAGATTCAACCGCCTGCTTCGCTGGCGATCTCGCTGAGGAATCACCTATGAAAACCATGTAAAATCCTCTTGGTCGTGCCGATGAGGAGCGGCTAGCAGACCTATTCGAATGACACCGCTGCTTTGCGAAAAGAGGAAGTCCATGCCGTTCTACGAAAATGGTGATGTCCGCATCCGCTATGAAGAAACCGGTGCCGGCTTCCCGCTGCTGGTCACGCCGGGTGGCGGCCTGAACTCGCGCATCAGCAACTGGCCGAACGCCGTCTTCAACGCAATGGAAGCCTTCAGTGGCGAGTTCCGTTGCATCACGATGGATCAGCGCAACGCTATCGGCGGCGAGTCGACCGGCCCGGTGGCGATCGACAGGCCATGGGATGCATTTGCCGACGACCAGCTCGGGCTGATGGATCACCTTGGCATCCGCGAATTCTTCTACATGGGCTATTGCATCGGCGGCTGCTTCGCCGGGAAGCTGCTGCAACGGGCGCCTGATCGCGTGGTCGCCGCGGTTTTCTGCCAGACCGTCGGGCACCTGCCCGCCGACCCCGCCGTGATGTATCGCCACGGCAAGGAGAACTGGGCGCCTGAATTCACCAAGCGCCGGCCGGACGTATCGACGGAGATGGTCGAGGCCTATCTGCACAACCTCTATGCGGTGCAGCCCGACTTCCTCTACAGCGTCTCGCGCGATTTCTTCCGCAACTGCCAGACGCCGATGCTGGTGCTGCCCGACGACGTGCCGGCCCACCCCCTGCAAACCTCGATCGACGTCGCCTCGCTGGCACCCAATGCCGAGATCACCGTCTTCCCGTGGAAGAACCCGCCGGAGCTGAAGCAACGCACGATCGACCGCGTGCGCCGCTTCCTGCGGGCACAGGTTCCGCCCCCTGCCAATCCGCAATGACGTGGCCTGCATTGACCGGACTGTCGGGCAACGGATCGTGTCGGCCGGGCTTTTCGACCCGGCTTTCTATCTCCGCCGGTATCCCGACATTCCCGCCTCCGCCGTCGATCCCGTCGCGCATTTCGTCGATCGCGGCTGCATGGAGCGCCGCGAGCCGAATTTCTTCGTCGAGTCCGGATGGTATCTGAAGGAATACGGCGCCGCGATCCCGCCGGCGATGGTGCCGGCACTGCACTATCTGCTCGCCGGCGAGCGCCTCGGCTTCCGTCCGGGACCGCACTACGATCCGGCATGGTATCGCCGCGCCTTCGGCATGAGCCGGGCGATGTCGCCGTTGGCGCACTACCTGGCCAACCGGGCAAGCGACCCGCATCTCCTGCCTTCAGCCGAGCTCTACGCCGTCCGCCATCTGCGGGGGCTCCGCACAAGGGCGGGCGGTGATCCCATCGAACGCTACCTGGAGAGCGGGGCTCAGCCCGCATCGGCGGACATGGCCGCGATCTCGGCAAGCGGCGCGTTCGATCGCAACCACTACACGCTCAGCAACCAGGACGTGCACGCCGCGCATGAGGAGCCGCTGCGGCATTTCTGCGTGCAGGGCTGGAAGGAAGGGCGGGATCCCAGCCTGTATTTCTCGCTCGAATGGTATGCGCGCACCAATCCCGCCGTGGCGCGGCGGGAGATCAACCCGCTCGCGCACTATGTCTGCGAGGGGGAGCGCGCCGGGCGCCGGCCGGTGCCGTATTTCGATCCGGCCTGGTATCGGCGCGCCCATGGCGTGCCGAACCGGGCCTGCGCGCTGGCTGACTATCTCGCCACCCGGCGCCAGGGCCGGAGCCCGACGCCGCATTTCGATATCGCCTTCTTCGGCGCGACCTATCCCGAGCTGGCCTTGCCGGGCCGCGACGTGTTCATGGCATTCCTGGTCAATTCGCTGACCCGTGATCTCGATCCGAGCCCGCATTTCTCATCGCCGGCCTATAGGCGCACGCACATGCCCGGGAGCGTCCCGGGGAAGGCGGAGTCGATCCCACTCCTGCACTTCCTGGAGCAGGACTACCGCTAGCCGACCCGGTTGCCGAAAGCGAGCGGCAGCGTCACCCGCGTGGGGACATCGGCTGACGCGAAGCGCAGCCCCGCCGCCGCTTCCAGCAGGCCGCGGATCACGGCGTCAACCGGCGGCCCCTCGCCGACGAGGCGCTTCAGCCGATCCAGCACGACGCGCGGCGGCGATACGCTGCCATCGGGCGCGACGTCGAAGCCCAGCACGACCAGTCCGTGATAGAGCGCAAGCGCAGCGCCGAGGCTCTGGGCATAGGCATTGGCCATGGCGGTGACGGCGGCGCCCACGGCATCGGGCGCCAGCGGCCCCTGCAGCAGCGCGCCCCCCTCGCGGATATGGCCGTGCAGCACGAAGCGGCCCTCCTGCGGGTCCATCGTGCCCTCGACCTGCTGCACCGCATGCGGCAGGCGGTCGTCGAAGATCACCAGGCGGTTGAACAGCGGCGGGATCGAATCGTAGAAGCCGCTGGCGGCGTCGGGCTGGTGCAGGCGGGTGCCGAAATAGTCGTCCTCCCGCCAGACCAGCGTCTCCCCGCCGGCGGAACGGCGCTGGTTCTTGGTCAGCGAATAGACGAAGCCGAAGCGGCCGTTGATCGAATCATTGTGCAGCGCCTGCCGGCAACCGTCGACGTAAAGGCTCAGATAGGGCCAGGAGACGACGCTGAGCCCGAGCGTCGTTGCGGCCCAGGCGCGCAGGCGGGTATGGAAGGCCTCGGTCAGCGGCTTGCCGATCACCCGGTCCGGCTGGGTGCGCAGATAGGTGTAGAGGCCCGGCACGTGCCAGTAGTTCCACACCATGTGGGTGTCGGGCGCATGGCGCTCGGGGTGGTTGAAATGGGCCTCGATCGCCGCGCGCATCGCGGCGGCGACGGCGGTGGGCATGAAATCGTCGACGACCAGGTAGCGCGCGGTGATCGGGGGCTTTTCCGCCATGGGCGCGTTCCTATCGCCTGTCCTTGAAAGGTTTCGGGCGGATCCGGGTCTGGTGCTCGTCGCTGCCGCGGTCGCCGGTGGTGAGTTGGCCGCGGAAATAGGTCTTCTGCCAGGATTCGTGGATGAAATCGCGGTCGCCCGCGGCGACGCCGGCGTTGAAATGCGTGCGGCTGGTGCTCCAGGCGCGAAACTGCTCGGCGGTTTCCGGATCGGAACTCATGTCCAGTATCTCGGGCTCGGTGCGATCGACCAGGCCGCGGGTAATCGGGAAGAAGAAGCAGAACGGCTCGTCCTTGCGGAAATGCACCTTGCCCGGGCGGGTGAAGCGCCAGTTCATGGTGAAGGTGAACGGCATCCAGTCGGTTTCCAGCACGCCGGACAGGGCGGCGATGCCGTCCTTGGGCTGGTTCACCGGGCCGGTGACCCACAGGTTGACCCCGGGCTCGGTGCGGAACAGGCAGGGCACGTGGAAGGTCAGCACGCCATGGCCGAAATGGCTGTTGGCGCCGTGGTTCGGCCCGGCACCGCGAACGATCACGTCGTTCAGCCCCGGCCCGCCATTCCAGGCGGCGATGAGATCCTCGGTGCAGCGGATCTCCCAGCCATGGGTGTTGGCGATGATCAGCGGCAGGCAGCGATAGGCGTATTGCGCGTTGGTCGCATCCATCCAGTCGCGTTCCTGGCGGCCAGGCGCGATGTTCGGATGCTCGGTGCCGAGCGGATAGCAGATCAGCCGCATCGCTGAACCGGATCAGGCACGTCGGCGTCGCCTTCGTTTCCTTGGCATCAGCGCCTTCGCATGGCGGGCGAGCAAGGCCCGCACCCGATCCACCGGCTTGCCGGTCACCACCAGCGGCGCGCAACCGGCCGCATCCCATACCCTGGCGGCGAAATCCGGGAAAGCGTCCACCACCGGCCCGCCATTGGCGAAGGCGGTGCGGTTGCCGGTGTCGAGGAAGGTTTCCGCCGGCAGGCCTTCGGCGAGCAGCACGTCATGCGAGTCGAGCTCGACATGGAAATAGTGGATGCGCGCCACTTCTTCCTGCCGGACCGTGGTCCCGTTCAGCAGGTATTTGACCGGGATCAATACCGCTTCGACGAAGACCGCGTGATCCGGCGACAGGATCAGGTCGCGCGAGGGCACGCCCGGGCCGAAGGCGCCGGCCATCACCCGCACCGGCAGCACCAGCTCGGGTTGCGCATGACGTGCGCAGTCCACCATGCGCCGGCCGATCCAGCGGATCGGGCGCGCCGTGCCGCCAAGCGTGAGAACCGCGTCACCAGCCCTGAGCGCCTCGATCGCCACCTCCCCATCCGGCGTGGCGATCCGCGTGCCGGCGGCGAAGCAGGGCAGCACCACGGCGCCCTGCACCTCCAGCGTGATCGTCGCGACCGGCGCCGAGAAGCCGCTGTCGTTGCTCTCCTGGCCGGCGAAGGTGATCGTCCCGGAGAACACGCCCGCGGTGCTGGTATCCACCAGCAGCTTGAAATTGGACAGTTGTCCGCCGCCAAGCCCGGTGATCGGGGTCAGGCCTTGGGTGCGCAGCCCGCCGGTCTCCGAATGGGTGAAGCTGCCGGACAGGATGTCGGCCGTGCCCGCGCCGAGATTGCCGACCGCCAGCACGAACAGCCCGTCGGCGCCGACTGCGATCTGGCCGAGATCGAGCGTGTAGCTGTTGGGCACCGTCTCGACCAGGCTGCCGACGGTGGTGACCTTCACGAAGGCCGGATCGGCCGGCGTGCCCTCCACCGCCGCGTCGTTGGCGATCACCGTCGTCGCTGTGGGCGCCAGCACGACGCTGCCGCCCGACGGCGAATCGATCTGCACCAGCAGCAGTTGCGTCGGGTTGGTGCCGATGTCGCCAGTGATGTCGATTGTCAGCGTGGTCAGGCTGTTGCCGGCCGCGATCGTGGCCTGGCCGCTCGGCAGCACCCCGCCGGCGAAATCCGCCGCCGGGATATAGGTGCCATCGGGCGACAGCACCGCGTAGTGCACCACCTGGTCGGCGAGCAGGCTGCCGGTGCGGTAGATGTCGAACTGCACCGAGGTCGGGCCGCTCGCCGCCTGCACCACCTTCACGTCGTGGCTGGCGATGCCGACGCCGCCCGTGCCGTCCAGGGTCGGGGTGTTGAGGATCGCCGTGGTCGCGGGCAGGTTGGTGGCGCCGGTGATGAAGCGGATGTCGCCGGTCAGCAGGAAATCCTCGACCGCGGCCTGCGCCACGCCCGGGTCGGTAATGCCGGCCTGGGCGACCAGCGCCTGCGCCCGCGCGACGAGATCGGCCGGGAAGGCGCTGAGCTGGGTGGTGACGGCGGGGAAGCCGAGATCGGTGAACGTGTCCGTCGTCTCGCCCGGCTGATAGTCCAGCAGCGAGGTCGCCTGGCTCACGCGCCAGGCATTCGCCCAGGCGGTGTAGAGGTCGTCATAGCTCAGCGGCTGCTGCAGCACCGCGCCGCCGGGCAAGGTGAACGCGTTGGCGATATTGCCCGAGGCGTTGCCGAGCAGGCCGGAGACGGTGCCGGGCGCCAGATCCGGCGGCAGCGACACGTTGACGTTCAGGTAGCTGCCGGCATTGGCGATGCTGACTGACAGGCCATTGAAATAGTCGACCTGGTAGGTGCTCGCGCTGAGCTGGCGGATCGTGCCGGCCCCGAGATCGACGGCGGTGCCATCGGCGGGCAGCGAGGTCGCGCTGCCGTCGATCCACACGGCGGCCGCACGGTCGAGCGCGACCGTGATCGTATGCGCGCCGATCCTGATCGCCGTCATCGTGGCGACCGAGACGCTGGCGCCGCTGTACCACGGCTCCATGCGGAGCTGCACTTCGAAGGCGTTGCCGACCACGGTCGACCTGGCCAGCACGAACTCGCCGGCGGCCTGGAAATCGTAGTGCAGCCCGTCGAACGTCGTCAGGTGCACGTCGCCCCAGAACCCGCCGCCGTGTGGCGGGGCGGCGGCGTGGCGGGTGGTGGCGGGCGGCGGCGGTAAAGGCGGCGGCGGCGTGGGTGTGGAGTGGCGGCAGTGGCCCGAACGGGATAGGGGCAAAGGCGCAGCGGTTCGAACGGCCACATCGGCGGGGCGGCGGCGGTGGCGGGGGTGGCGGCGGCGGAGAGGTGGCGCAGGGCGGGCGAGGGCGGCTGGTGGTAGGCGTCTGAACGGATAGGGCAGCGGCGGCAGCGGCCCGAACGGCCAGGGCAGGGTGGGCGGCGAGCCGGGATAGTCGGGGTCCCGGGTCAACGAGCCGTCGCCGATCTCGGCGGTGAGCTGCCGGTCGGGCAGCGCCTCGCCGGTCACCAGCGCGGATGAGATGATGACCTGCTGCGTCGCGCCGGCGGCGCTGCCCGATTCGGTGAACAGATAGCCGGTGGCACCGGGCGCCACCACGATCGGTCCGCCCTCGGCGGCGTTGAATGTCAGCCCTGCATCCGGGGTGTTCGGCTCGATCAGGGCGTTGACGGTGATCGCGGTGTCGTTCGGGTTGTAGACGGCGATCGCGACCCGCTCGGTGGCCGGCACGCCCGGCCCCGGCGTGGGCAGCTTGATGCGCCCCACCAGGTCGAACGCCGACTGGCCCTGGCTGCCGTCGCTGTTGAAATAGATGCCGCCGACATTGGAACCGAGCGGCCCCGTCTTGTTCACGTCGATCAGCGCGATCGGGGCGGTGTAGGTCGGGCGCTCGGGATTGCCGGAGACCGGGTTGCCCACGGTCAGTGTCGCGGTGTTGGAAACGCCGTATTCGGTGGCGGTGACGGTGATCGTGTCCAGCACCGACGCGGTCGAGCCCGGGCTGCCGCCGGTGAAGCTCAAGGTCGACAGCACCTGGTTGATCTGGTGTGCGGTGCCGGTGATGGTCAGGCTGCTGGTGCCGGAACCGGAGACCGCGGCCGCGTTGCTGGCGACGTCGAGGATGCTGGTGGTGCCGGCCAATGTCAGCGTGATCGGCGTGGAATCGCCGAGGCTCTGGCCCTGCATCACGTAGATGCCGTTGATCGGCGTGTGGGTCGCAGCACTCGCCGTGGCGCCCGCGGGCATCAGCAGCACCGGCGCCTCGACCGGGCCGGTCGCGATTGCCGTCTCCGCGACGCCGCCGCGCCCGTCGTCGACGGACACGCTGACCGTCCCGGGTGTGCCGTCATTCGCGGCATAGGTAAGGCTGGCGAGCTCGGCGTTCACTTCGGCCAGGCTGCCCGTGACCGTCAGCGTGCCGGTGCCGCCGCCGATGACCGTGCCGCTGCCGGACTGGGTGGCCGCGAGCACGCCGCCCGTGGCCGTCACCAGGACGGTGATGGTCTCGCCCGCCGCCACTGCATCGCCATCGCTGATGCTGATGCCCGGCAGCGGCGCCGCGACGCCGACCGACGTGGCGGCGGAGGTCGGCGCCAGGATGCGGGGCGGCTGGTCAACCGCGACCGACACCACCGCGCCGGCGGTCTCGCCGAGCGAGTCGGTGACGGTGATCGACAGCCGGTCCTCGGCCCCGGCATTGGCCTCGGCGAGGGTCAGCGTGGCCAGCGCCGCGTTGAGATCGGCGATCGCGCCCGACAGCACGAGCTGGGTCGTGCCCCGGCCGCTGACCGCGGTGCCGGCCTCGCTGCCCAAATCCAGCGCGCCATGCAGCGACTGCACCACCACCAGCGCGGTCGCCGCCGCGCCATCGGTGATCACGATGCCGGCTAGCGCGCTCGCCCCGCCGGCCACCGCTTCGGCCGCGGCGGGCGTGGCGATGGTGATGCCCGGCGCATCGTCGAGCGTGACGATCGAGTCGCCAAACGCGTCGAGCGTGATGTTGAACGCATCGGCGGCGAAACCGCCATCGACATGCAGCGCCACGCTGCCGGCCAGGCTGGAGATGGTGAGCGTGCCGCCTGCGAAGATGGCGCCGGTGGCGGTGAAGCCGCCCAGCGCGATGCTGTCGCCGGCACTGAAGTCGGTGATGGTGCCGCTGAACAGGCTGCCGCCATTGGCAAGCTGCAACGCGCCGCCGGCATGGGCGAAGTCGACGGTCACGGAGGCGCTCTGGTTCAGCGCCAGCGTCGCCCCGCCCTCGATCTCGATCGTGCCGGCGCCGGAGATGGCGCTGACGATCGACAGCGTGCCGAACCGGGCCGAGATCAGCCCGCTATCGGTGATCCCGCCGGCCGCCTGGAGCACGCCATAGCCGAACAGCGTGCCGCCGGCGCCGACCGTGAGGCTGGATGCCGTAAGCGTGCCGCCGGCGAGCTGGATCAGGCCGGCATTGGAGAGCGCCGTGGTGCCGGTGTAGTTGCGCCCGTTCTCCAGCACCAGCGTGCCGGTGGCGGCAATGGAGGTCAGCGTGGTCTCGATCGCCGCGCCGTTGCCGGTCATGGCGGAGCCGGGTCCGTCGAGCACGATGGACGCCGCATCGGTCACGATCGGCGCGGACAGGCTGATCGCCGAGCCTGCGCCAACCTGGTAGGCCCCGCCGGTCAGCGTGCCGCCCGAAAGGTTGGTGAAGGTGCCGGCATGCACCGACACCACGCCGCCGCCGGTGGCGCGCAGCGTGCCGTCATTGGTGAAGTGGGTGACGGCAACGTCGAGCGCCTGGCCGGCAATGTAGCCGAGCAGCAGGCCCTCGTTGGTGACCGAGTCCGCCGCGGCGCCGCCGATGATGTTGTCGCGGATCACGCCGGAACCTGCCACCGCCGAGGTGCCGGCGATGGTGACATCCGCCGTACCGTTGGTGTCGATCCAGCCCAGCGACCCGCCGGCCATGAACACCGGGTTGGCGAGCGTGAACGGCCCGTCGCCGCGGAAGGCAAGCGTGCCGTTCACCACCGCGATCAGGCCGGGCGTGGTGGCGGCCGCATCGGCATAGACGGCGGTGCTGCCATCCAGCACCACGGCGCCGTTGCCGACGGCGAAGTTGTTGATCAGCGCGACGTCGTGCAGCACGTTCGTGCCGCTGTTGCTGAAGCCGAGATTGAGTGCGCCGGCATCGAGCGTGCCGCCCTGGATCGTCGCCCCCTGCAGCCGCATGCGGAACAGCGAGGCGGTATCGCCGTCAAGCGTGCCGCCGGTGTTGTCCAGCGTGCCGCCGGTGTAGTTCAGCTGCGCGTTGATCAGCGTGAGGTTGCCGATATCGGCGACGCTCAGATTGCCGGCGATGTTCACCACCTCGGCCCGGGCGATGATGGTGCCGGTGTTGGTCCAGGTGGTGAAGCTGCCGTTCACGCTGCCGTCCAGGTTCAGCGTGCCGCCCTCGGCGGTGATGGTGCCGGCATTGCTGAACGGCCCGCCGAGCCACATCGTCGCGCCCGAATCGGCGCTGATCGTGCCGCCGGCGGCGTTGGTCCAGGCACGGCCCTGGTTGCGCTCGATCGACAGCACCGCGCCGTTGGTCGCGTGCATCAGGCCGGTATTGGTCAACTGCGTCGGCGTGACCGACAGCGTCTCGCCCACGCGATTGGCGCGGATCGTGCCGGCATTGGTGATGTTGTCGGCCCGGCCGCTGTTGAACACGTTGTCGATCAGCGCGCCCGCGCCCTGCACCAGCACGCCGGCGCCGATGGTGACGTCGGCGGTGCCGCTGTTGGACTCCCAGGCCAGGTTGCCGCCCGCCAGCACCACGGGGCTGGACAGGGTGAACGGCCCGTCGCCCAGGAACGCGACCGTGCCGGCATTGATGCGCAGCGTGCCGGGCGTCGATGCCCCGCGATCGGCGTAGATCGCGGTGTCGCCCGTCAGCACCACGGCGCCGCCGTTCAGCGTGAAGCCGTTGACCAGCGCGACGTCGTCCAGCCCGTTGAACGCGCTGCCGGTGAAGGTGAGGCCGAGCCCGGTGGCATCGATCGCACCGCCATGGATCACGCCGCCCGCCAGCCGCAGGTTCAGCAGCGAGGCGGAGGTGGCATCGAGCGTGCCGCCGGTATTGTCCAGCGTGCCGACCGTGTAGTTCAGCGTGACCGAGGCATCGTGCAGCAGCGTGCCGATCTGCGCCACGGTCTCGTTGCCGGCCAGGTTCACGGTGGCGCCGCCACTGGCGCTGATCGTGCCGGTGTTGGTCCAGGTCGTCGGCGTCAGGCCGAAGTTGAACGAGCCGTCAAGGTTCAGCACCCCGCCGGTGGCGGTGATCAGCCCGGAATTCTGGAACTGGCCGCTCAGCGTGGCCTGCCCGCCGCCGTTGAGCAGGATCGTGCCGGTATTGCTCCAGACCCGGTTCAGCCCCTGCTGCCGTCAGGTTGCCGCCGCCGGTCGCTTCCAGCAGGCCGCTGTTGGTGAAGCCGGTGGGCGTGATGGCGAGGTTCTGGCCGGCGATGTTGGAATTGATCGTGCCGTGGTTGTCGAGCGTGTTCGGCCCGCTGAAGCCGAAGATGTTGTCCGGCAGCTGCCCGCTGCCCATCACCACGCCCGCCGCATCGATGGTCACCAGCGCGGTGGTGCCGGGGTTGTCGAAGCCCAGTGTGCTGTTGGCCAGCATGATCGTCTGGCTGACGGTGATCGGCCCCGCCTCACGGAACACGAGCCCGCCATTGGTCACGCTGATGGTGCCGAGCCCGGTCTGGCTCGCGTCGGCATAGACCTTGCTGCCGTTCGCGAGAACGATGTTGCCGTTGGCAAGCGTGAGCCCGTTGATCACGGCGACGCCCTGCAGCGTGTTGCGTCCGTCGCCGTTGAACGTCAGGCCGAACGCGCCCACGTCGAGCACGCCGCCCGCGATCGTGCCGCCGGTAAGCCGCAGGTTGAGCAGCGAGGCGGTGCTGGCATCGAGCGTGCCGCCGGTATTGTCGAGCGTGCCTGCCGTGTAGTTCAGCGTGACCGTCGCATCGTGAAGCAGCGTGCCGATCTGCGCGACGGTCTCATTGCCGGCCAGGTTCACCGTGGCGTTGGTGGCGCTGATCGTGCCGGAATTGGTCCAGGTGGTGGGCGCGCTGCCGAAATTGAACGTGCCGTCCAGGTTCAGCGTGCCGCCGGTTGCCGTGATCAGGCCGGCATTGCTGAACGGCCCGCTGAGCGTCGCCACCCCGCCGCCGTTGAGCAGGATGGTGCCGGTATTGGCCCAGGCGCGGTTCAGGTTCTGCTCGACCGAGATGTTGCCGCCGCCGGTCGCTTCCAGCAGGCCGCTATTGGTGAAGCCGGTGGTCGTGATCGCGATATTCTGGCCTGACAGGTTCGCGTTGATCGTGCCCTGATTGTCGAGCGTGTTTGGCCCGCTGAAGGAGAAGATGTTGTCGGTGATCTGGCCGCTGCCCATCACCACGCCAGCGCTGCCGATGGCGACCTGGGCGGTTGTGCCGGGGTTGTCGAAGCCCAGCGTGCTGTTGGCCAGCTTGATGGTCTGGCTGACGGTGATCGGCGTCGCCTGGCGGAAGACCAGTCCGGCATTGGTGAGGCTGATCGTGCCCAGCCCGGTCTGGCTGGCATCGGTATACACCGCGCTGCCGTCGGCCAGCACGACATTGCCGCCGTTCAGCGTCAGCCCGTTGATCACGGCGACGCCGCGCAGCATGTTGCGAGTCGGCATTGAAAGTGAGGCCGAACGCGCCCGCATCGAGCACGCCGCCGGCGATGCTGCCGCCGGCAAGCCGCAGATTCGGTAGCGAGGCCGTGGTGGCATTCAGCGTGCCGCCGGTGTTGTCCAGCGTGCCGCCTGTGTAGTTCAGCGACACCGTGCCGTCATGCAGCAGCGTGCCGATCTGCGCGACCGTCTCGTTGCCGGCCAGGTTCACCGTGGCGTTGCTGGCGCTGATCGTCCCGGAATTGGTCCAGGTCGTCGGCGTCCCGCCGAAATTGAACAGCCCGTCCAGGTTCAGCGTGCCGCCGGTGGCGTTGATCAGGCCGCTATTGCTGAACGGCCCGCTGAGCGTCGCCGAACCGCTGCCGGCCAGCAGGATGGTGCCGGTATTGGCCCAGGCACGGTTCAGGTTCTGCTCGACCGAGAAGCTGCCGCCGCCGGTCGCTTGCAGCAGGCCGCTATTGGTGAAGCCGGTGGTCGTGATCGCGAGGTTCTGGCCCGCGACGTCGGCGCGGATCGTGCCCTGGTTGTCGAGCGTGTCGGGCCCGCTGAGGGCGAAGATGTTGTCGGTGATCTGGCCGCTGCCCGTGATCGTGCCGCCCGCCGCGGCGATCGCGACCTGGGCGGTGGTGCCGGGGTTGTCGAAGCTCAGCGTGCTGTTCGCCAGCCTGATGGTCTGGCTGACGGTGATCGGCGTCGCCTGGCGGAAGACCAGCCCGGCATTGGTGAGGCTGATCGTGCCCAGCCCGGTCTGGCTGGCATCGGCATAGACCGCGCTGCCGTCGGCCAGCACGACATTGCCGCCGTTCAGCGTCAGCCCGTTGATCACGGCGACGCCGCGCAGCGTGTTGCGGGAGTCGGCATTGAAAGTGAGGCCGAACGCGCCCGCATCGAGCACGCCGCCGGCGATGCTGCCGCCGGCAAGCCGCAGATTCAGTAGCGAGGCCGTGGTGGCATTCAGCGTGCCGCCGGTGTTGTCCAGCGTGCCGCCAGTGTAGTTCAGCGACACCGTGCCGTCATGCAGCAGCGTGCCGATCTGCGCGACCGTCTCGTTGCCGGCCAGGTTCACCGTGGCGTTGCTGGCGCTGATCGTCCCGGAATTGGTCCAGGTCGTCGGCGTCCCGCCGAAATTGAACAGCCCGTCCAGGTTCAGCGTGCCGCCGGTGGCGTTGATCAGGCCGCTATTGCTGAACGGCCCGCTGAGCGTCGCCGAACCGCTGCCGGCCAGCAGGATGGTACCGGTATTGGCCCAGGCACGGTTCAGGTTCTGCTCGACCGAGAAGCTGCCGCCGCCGGTCGCTTGCAGCAGGCCGCTATTGGTGAAGCCGGTGGTCGTGATCGCGAGGTTCTGGCCCGCGACGTTGGCGTTGATCGTGCCCTGGTTGTCGAGCGTGGCTGTGCCGCTGGAGTTGAATTGCCCGTCCGTGATCTGTCCGCTGCCCGACACGCTGCCAGCCACGCCAATGCTGGCCTGGGCGATGGTGCCGGGGTTGTCGAAGGTCAGCGTGGCGTTGGCGAGCTTGACCGCCTGGTCGACGACGATCGGGGTTGCCTGGCGGAAGGCCAGGCCCCCATTGGTGACGCTGATCGTGCCCAGCGTGGTCTGGCTTGCATCGGCATAGACGGAAGTGCCGCCCGCCAGCGCCAGCGTGCCGCCGCTCACCGTCAGCCCACCCAGCACCGTGACGCCCGCCAGCGTGTTGGCGGTGCTCGTGGAAACCTGGAACGCGCCGCCTTCCTGCGACAGTGTCCCCCCGCCGAGCGTCCCGCCGGCAAGGGCAAGCGTGCCCGCCTGAAGGTGCAGCACGGCATCGCTGCCGGCGAGGGTGAGGCTGCCCGCGACGGAGAGCGACGCACCCGCGCTGGCCAGCGTCAGCGCGTCGAC
>JBGAIK010000043.1:0-24733 GCA_044225615.1 Acetobacteraceae bacterium
CTGCCCGTCGCCATCCTGCACCGCCTCGCCGATGCCGACGCCTTCCGCTCCCTCGGCCTGGGCGGTCCGCCGCCTGCCCGGCGGCGATCCGCTGCCGCTGTTCGCGGACAGGCAGGCGCGCGAACTGGCGCCGGAGCCGGATGCCGAGCTGCCGCGCATGCCGCTGCGCGAGCACGTCGCCGTGGACTACCAGACCTTCCGCCTGTCGCTGCGCGGCCATCCGATGGGCCTGCTGCGCCAGGTCGTCGCGCCCGAGGGCATCCTGACCTGCGCCGACACCGCCGCCCGGACCAACGGCGCCCGGGTGCGGGTCGCCGGCGTGGTGCTGGTCCGCCAGCGCCCCGGCAAGGGCAACGCCATCTTCATGACGCTGGAGGACGAGACCGGCATCGCCAACATCGTGCTCTGGGCGCGGCAGTTCGAAAGCTACCGCCGCGTGGTGATGGGCGCCCGCCTGCTGCTGGTGCAGGGGCGCCTGCAGAAGAGCCCGGAAGGCGTGGTGCATGTCATGGCCGAGCATCTGGTCGATCGCACGGCCGAGCTGGACCGCCTGTCGGCCGACCACGCGCCGCGCGCCGAGCGCCACGTGCTGCTGATCGCCAACCCGCTACACCGTGGCGCGCCATCCGCGCGACGTGCGCGTGCTGTGCTGAAATCACAAGGCGATTTCCCACTGAATCGCCCGCGCCGGCGCAGTACGCATAAATTTTGTATACTATCTCCGTTGTATAATTGATTTCTGCGTAGATTGTGCCCAACCACGATCCTGCATCGGAGTAGCGCCATGGGCCGCATCCACGTCATCCACGAGAATCCCGCCTGGCTGCCGCCGCTGGCCGAGGCACTGGATCGCGAAGGCCTGCCCTGGACCGACTGGTTCCTGCACGAGGCCGCCTTCGACCTCGCCGCCCCGCCGCCCGAGGGCGTGTTCTACAACCGCATGAGCGCCTCCTCGCACACCCGCGACCATCGCTATGCGGCCGAGCTGACCGCCGGCGTGCTCGCCTGGCTCACGCGCTGCGGCCGCAGCGTGGTGAACGGCCCGGCGGCTTTGGATATGGAGATCAGCAAGGTCCGCCAGTACGCGGCACTCGAAGCCGCCGGCATCCGCACCCCGCGCACGGTGATGGCGGCCGGCCGCGCCCAGGTGCTCGCCGCCGCTCGCGCCCATTTCGCCGGTCGCCCGCTGATCCTGAAGCCCAACCGGGGCGGTAAGGGCTCGGCGTGGGCATGCTGTTCCACACCGAGGCCGGCCTCGCGGCGTATGTGAACGGCCCCCGATTCGTCGCCCCGGTCGACGGTATCCAGCTCCGCAGGACCACGTGCAGGCGCCGCGCCCGGTGATCACGCGGGCCGAGTTCACCGGCGGGCGCTTCACCTATGCGGTGGAGGTGGACACCAGCGAAGGCTTCGAGCTGTGCCCGGCCGACATCTGCGCCATCGGCGACGCCGGCTGCCCGGTGGGCGGGATCGCCGGCAAGCCGGCGCACAGGTTCACCGTCATCGACGGCATCGACCCGGGCTTCCGCGCGAAGCTGGAAGCCTTCCTCGCCCGCGCCGGCGTCGACGTGGCCGGTATCGAGTTCATCGAGGGGCCGGACGGCCCGCTGGTCTACGACGTGAACACCAATACCAACTACAACCCCGAGGCGGAATCCCGCGCCGGTATCGCAGGCACGCGCCGCTCGGGCATGGGCGCGCTCGCCGCCTATCTCGGCACCCGGTTGGAAGCGACGCGGCGGCAGGCCGCCTGAAGGCTCGCAGGAGAAGGGAAGGGCCTTCGGCCGGCGTCGCGCGCAGCGCGCATTCGCGCGACGGCCGGGGGCCTTTGCAACGATACTGAACTATCGGGAGACCCTTCTGCACGCCAACCGGGGATACCGTGCCCGTGCCGATTGACACCCGCTCGCCCGCAGTTGGACGCCAGCCGCTGCATCGGCGTCGGTCACGACGCGATGAACCCGATATGGCGCCAGGAAGCCGTCGGCGGTGCCCCGGGGCCAGGAAGCAGGCGTGGGGCTTGTCTGTCAGCCTCCACGGCTGTCAGTCATGATATAGCCCATCAGATCACCCAGGTTGCGCTCCAGACCCCGGATGACGTCCTTGACGATGTCTCCGATCGAGATGACGCCCACGACCTTGCCCGCGTCCATCACAGGCAGATGGCGAAATCCGCGGGCGGCCATCATTGCCATGCAGCCTTCCAGCGGGTCGTCCGGCTTGATCGTCACCGGGTTGGTCGTCATCACCTGGCGCACCGGCGTTTGCTTCGCATCGAGCCCCGGCAGCAGCACCCTGATGGCGCAGTCACCCTGGGTCACAATACCGACCAGCACGCCGTCGTCGATGACCAGAACCGACCGAACCCGGTTGTCGCGCATCTGGCGCAGGGCCTCGACGACCATGTCGCCGGATCCGACATGGATCAGGTGGCCATTCTTGTGTGCCAGCGTGTCTTTGACGGTGTTCATCGCTTTCCTCCCAGGCTCGCTGATCAGCTCGGCCTTTCCGGTTCGCACTGAAACGGAGTGTCATTCGCTATTCAAGTGTCAGGCCATATTGGCCTGGGCCGGCGAAGGCCTTCTTCACTCTGCCGCCCGCGCCTGCGCCGGAAAGAACCGATTGGCGGGCCGCGCCAGGCCGAGATGCTCGCGCAGGGTGGTGCCCGCGTATTCGGTGCGGAACAGGCCGCGCCGCTGCAGTTCCGGCACCACTTTGGTCGCGAAGTCGTCCAGCCCCTCGGGCAGGTAGGGGAACATCACGTTGAACCCGTCGCAGCCGTGCCCGTCGAGCCAGGCTTCCATCTCGTCGGCGATGGTCGCGGGCGTGCCGACCATGGCGAGCCCGGCATAGCCGCCCAGCCGCTGCGCCAGCTGCCGCACGGTCAGGTTCTCGCGCTTCGCCAGGCTGATCGCCCGCTCGCGCCCGCTCTTGCTCTGGTTGGTCTCGGGTATGTCCGGCAGCGGCCGGTCCGGATCGAACGCCGCGGCATCGACGCCGAGCGCGATCGACAGCGAGGCGATGGCGCTGTCGTAGTGCACCAGGCTGTCGAGCAGGGCGCGCTTCTCCTTCGCCTCCGCCACGCTCTCGCCCACCACGACGAAGCAGGCCGGCAGGATCTTCAGCCCGTCCGGATCGCGCCCGATCGCCGCCATGCGCCCCTTCACGTCGGCGTAGAAGGCCTGCCCGTCGGCCAGCGTCGCCGCGGAGGCGAACACCGCCTCCGCCGTCTCGGCCGCGATCTGCCGCCCCGCCTCGGAGGCGCCGGCCTGCACGATCACCGGCCAGCCCTGCACCGGCCGGGCCACGTTCAGCGGCCCGCGCACCGAAAGCTCCGGCCCCTTGTGGCCGAGCACGTGCATCCGCGCCGGATCGAAGAAGATGCCGCTGTCCACGTCGCGGATGAACGCATCCTCGGCGAAGCTGTCCCACAGCCCGGTCACCACGTCGAAGAACTCGCGCGCCCGCTTGTAGCGCTCGCCATGCGCCATGTGCGCGTCATGGCCGAAATTCAGCGCCGCGTCGGGATTGGCCGTGGTCACCAGGTTCCAGCCCGCGCGCCCGTTGCTGATATGGTCGAGCGAGGCGAACTTGCGCGCGATGTGGTACGGGTCGTTGTAGGTGGTGGACGCGGTGGCGATCAGCCCGATCCGCTCGGTGACCATGGCCAGCGCCGGCAGCAGCGTCAGCGGATCGAAGGACGTCACCGTGGCGCTGCGGCGCAGCGCCTCGATCGGCATGTTCAGCACGGCCAGGTGGTCGGCCATGAAGAAGGCGTCGAACTTCGCCGCCTCCAGCGTGCGGATGAAGCGCACCAGGGCCGGCAGGTTGAAATTGGCATCCGCGATCGCGCCCGGATAGCGCCAGGCCCCGGTATGGATGCTGACCGGCCGCATGAAGGCGCCGAGATAGAGCTGGCGTCGCTGGCGCATGGAACACTCCGCAGGGCAGGGGCGCATTCACCGGGAATGCGCGTGGATTGCGTGCATATGCGCTGGCAATACGGAAATGCCAGGGGTGGCGACCGTGATATGATCGCGACAAAGCAAGGAGGCGACCATGCGGCTCGGCATCCACCTGCCCCATATCGGCCGCAAGGCCGGTCCAGTGGCCATCCGCCGCGCCGCCATCCAGGCCGAGGCGCTCGGCTTCGCCGATGTCTGGGTCAGCGAGCACATCATCGTGCCGAAGGATTCGCTCTATCCGCCCTCGCCGCTGTTCTACGACCCGGTCCTGACGCTGACCTGGGCGGCCGCCTGCACCAGCCGCGTCGGCCTCGGCACCACCGTGCTGGTCCTGCCCATGCGCCATCCGCTGCCGCTCGCCAAGGAACTCGCCACCTTGCAGTGCCTGTCCGAGGGCCGGCTGATCCTCGGCGCCGGCGTCGGCTGGCTGGAAGCCGAGTTCGCCGCCCTCGGCGTGCCGTTCCGCGAGCGCGGCCGGCGCATGGACGAGGGCATCGCCATGATGCGGGCGGTCTGGCGCGACGACCCGGTCAGCTTCGAGGCCCGCTACATCCCCGCCGTCGTGCAGGACATGCGCATGCGCCCGCTGCCGCCGGATATCCCGATCTGGATCGGCGGCAATTCCGACGCCGCCCTCGCCCGCGCCGTCCGCCTCGGCGATGGCTGGCACGGCACCCGCACCCCGCCCGAGGCGGCGCCCGCGGTGGTGGCCCGGCTGCGTGCCGAGCGCCCCGAGCCGGGATTCACGATCTCGCTGCGCGTCTCCTGGGACGGCGCCGACGCGGAGGCGTTGCGGGCCAGGATGCGGGCCTACGCGGAGGCCGGCGTGCAGCATCTGGTCCTGGAGCCGAACGCGCGCGAACTCGATGACTGGCTGGCCGCGGTCGAGCGCATCGCCCGGGCCGGGGAGGGGCTTGCCGCCTGACGCCCCGCCCCGCACTCTCGCCCCGAAACACCAGGACAAAGAGCATGCGCATCCACAACCTGTATGTCGACGAGCAGGGCGAGACCCATTTCCGCGACATCGAGGTCGAATGGGTGGAGGAAGGGCCGGGCGGCAAGATGTCCCGCCGCTTCCCCGCCACCGGCATCATCTTCCGCGCCACCCCCGGCACCTACGACTACGACTGGCACCCCGCCCCGCGCCGCCAGTACATCATCAATCTCGACGGCGCCGTGCGCATCACCGTCAGCGACGGCGAGACGCGCGTGATCGGCCCCGGCGAGGTGTTCCTGGTGGAGGACACCCACGGCAAGGGCCACATCTCCCAGGCCGTGGACGGCAAGTTCCGCCACTCGATCTTCATCCCGATCGAGTGATCCGGTCATGGACAAGGACGCGATCACCGCCTGGGCGCTGGCCAATGGCTGGCAGATGATCGGCGGCCATCCCAGCCTGACCAAGCCATCCGCGCCGAAGGAGGCCATCGTGCGCATCGTGCTGAAGGCCACGGTCGCGCATGTCGAGGCCAAGAAGCCCGCCGGCAAGTGGGAGAAGCTGGCCGGCGCCGCCTATGCCGCGATCGCCCCGCATGAGGAAACCGGGCTGCCGATGGGTCTCGGGCTCGACACCATCCCCGGCTTCGCCATGCTGATGCGCGACAACCGCGACCGGCAGGTCTTCGCGAAGATGTCCGGCAAGCCGGGCGCCTGAAGCGCGCCGCGGCGCGTATCAGACCACCTGGTTGCGCAGCGCCGCCTCGCCGCGCCACAGGCGGCCCAGATTGTCCATCAGGATGTCGATCACGTTGTCCTCGTAGCGCCGCGTCTCGCCGGCGGTGTGCGGCGTGACGAAGCAGTTCTCCAGCGTCCACAGCGGGCTGTCGGCGCTGAGCGGCTCCTCGTAGATCACGTCGATGCCGGCGCCGGCGATGCGCTTCTCGGCCAGCGCGACCGCCAGCGCCGCCTCGTCCACGCAGCGGCCGCGGGCGCAGTTGATCAGGAACGCGGAATCCTTCATCGCCGCGAAGGCGGCCGGCCCGATCAGCCCCTCGGTCTCCGGCGTCAGCGGGCAGGTGAGGGCCACGAAATCGGCCCGCGGCAGCTGGGCGGGCAGCTGGTCGAGCCCGTACACCTCGTCGGCGCCGTTGGTCCCGGCGGCGGGGTCGCGGCGGAAGGCGATCACGTGCATGTCGAACGCCTTGGCAAGTTGCGCCAGCCGCCCGCCGATCCGCCCCACGCCCACCACGATCAGCGTCTTGCCGCCGAGCTCGTCCTCGCGCTGGGTCAGGTCGCCGATCATGCCGCGCCAGAATTTCTTATGCTGGTTGTCCCGCGCCTCGGGCAGGCGCCGGGCCATGGCGAGGATCAGCGACATCGCATGCTCGGAGACGGCGCGGGCGTTCACCCCCGAGGCGCTGGCCAGCCGGATGCCCCTGGCCGACAGCGCCTCGCGCGAGAACTGGTCGGTGCCGGCCCCGATCGACTGGATGAATTTCAGCCTGCCGGCCATCGGCACGAGGTCGTTGCGCCACAGGCCGGAGACCACCAGCACGTCGGCGCCCCCGATCGCGGCGTCGAGCTCGGCGCGGCTGCGCACCTGGACCGAGCGGATTCCGGTGTCGCGCAGGCCGAAGCGCTCCTGCATCTGGTAGGCGACATGGGCGAAGCAGATGGTCAGCGCGTCCTTGGCCGGAAACATGGTCTCTCCCTATTGCACCCGCAGCCCGGCCTGCCGCAGCAGGGGCAGCACGGTTTCGATGAAATAGGGTAGCTCATCGGTGAAGTTCACGAAACTGACGGTGGTGCCGGCGAAGCCTGCCTCCGCCATGCGCGCCATCTCGCCGGCGATGTGCCGCGGCGTGCCGACCAGCGGGTAGGTGCCGGCGCCGCCGGCGAAACGCTTGCGGTGCAGCCGATAGGCCTCGGCATCGTGCGAGCCGGAGAACTTCTCCTTCGCGCCCATGTAGTGATCCACGCTGGCGCTGTCCTGCATCAATACCGCGTAGTGCTCGTAGTAGTCCTCGGCCTCGGCCTGGCTCGGCCGGCACACCACGTGGCAGGTGGTGTAGACGCCCACCTGCCGCCCGGTCTTCGCCGCCCGGGCGGCGATGTCGTCGATCTGGGCGCGGCCCTTGTCGATGTCGGTGAAGGTGGTGAACAGGAAATCGGCGGCCCGCGCGGCGAAGTCGCGCCCGGGCGGCGAGAAGGCGGCGTTCAGCGTCACCGGCCGCGGGCGCTGGACCGGCGCCGGCCGGCCGGAGACGTTCTTCAGCTGGTAGTATTTGCCGTCGTAGTCGAACGGGCCGCTGTCGGCGTGGATGCGTTCCAGGATCTCGAACCATTCCAGCCCCTGGGCGTAGCGATCCTCGATCAGCTTGAGGCCGAAGGCGTCGAATTCCTCCGGGTTCCAGCCGCAGACGATGTTGATGCCGGCCCGGCCGCCCGAGGCATGGTCCACGGTGGCCAGCGCCTTGGCGGCGAACACCGGATGCACCATGGGGACGTGCACGGTTGAGAACAGCGCGATGCGCTCGGTGACGCCGGCGAGTGCTGCGGCGAAGGTCAGCGTCTCGAAGCTCCACTCGCGCGAATTCATCTCGCCGCCGAAGCCTTTCCAGCGGGCGATCGGCAAATAGAATTCGATGCCGGCGCGGTCGGCCATCTGCGCCGCACGCACGATGCCGTCCCAGGTCGCGGGCCAGCGTTCCGGCACCTTGGTCAGCGTCAGCCCGCCATCCGCATTGGCCGAGAACACGCCGAGCTTGAACCGGTTCGGCCCGTGCATGGGATGAATGGGCATGGCGCGTCCTTCCTTTGTCCCGGCATTGCACCACCGGTTCCTTCAAGCTTCAAGCATCCCGGCTTGACGCCACCCGACCCGGCGCCAGACTGGCGCAAACGGGAGGGACCAATGCCGATCGCTTTCACCCTGAACGGACGGCCCGTCACGCTCGATGCGGACCCGGCTCGGCTCCTGCTCGATGTCCTGCGCAACGACCTCGGCCTGCCCGGCACGCACTACGGCTGCGGCGCGGAGCAATGCGGCGCCTGCGCGGTGCTGGTCGACGGCGCGCCCGCCTATGCCTGCGGCCGCGAACTGGGCACCGTCGCCGGCCGCGCCGTGACCACCGTGGAGGGGCTCGGCACGCCTGAGGCGCCGAGCGTGCTGCAGGCAGCCTTCCTGGCCGAGCAGGCGGGCCAGTGCGGCTACTGCCTGTCGGGCATGCTGGTCGCCGCCACCGCCCTGCTGGCCACGAACCCTTCGCCGAGCCGCGACGACATCGTGGCGGCACTCGATCCGCATCTCTGCCGCTGCGGCGCCCATCCGCGCATCCTGCGCGCGGTCGCACGCGCGGCGGAGGCCCGGCCATGAGCGCGCTGCCCAGGAGCCTGGTCGACACCCCGCGCCTCGCGCGGTGGATCGGCTTTCCCGCGCCCGGCGCCGTGCGGCTCGCGGTGGGCAAGGTCGAGATCGGGCAGGGCATCGTCACCGCGCTGACGCAGATCGCGGCCGAGGAGCTCGATGTCGCGTTGGGCCGCATCGCCGTCGTCTCGGGCGACACCGATGCCGCACCCGATGAGGGCATGACCACCGGCAGCCTGTCGATCGAGGTCTCGGGCAGCTCGGTGCGCATCGTGGCGGCCGAGGTGCGGGCGCTGTTCCTGGCCGAGGCGGCGCGGCGGCTGAACTGCGCGCCCGACGAGCTCGACATCGTCGATGGCGGGTTCCTCCAGGACGGGGAGGCGACCGGGCTCGACTACTGGCGCCTGGCCGATGAGGTCAGCCTCGATCGCGACGTGCAGGGCAACGTGGCGGCCAAGCCGGCGGCGCGGCATCGCGTGGTCGGCAGCAGCGCCCCGCGGCTCGACCTGCCGGCCAAGCTGCATGGCGGCGGGTTCCTGCACGACATGGCACTGCCGGGCATGATGCATGCCCGGATGTTGCGGCAGCCGCGGCTGGACTCCCGCCTGGCCGGCATCGATGCGGCGGCGATCAGCCGTGCCGGGGCGACCCTGTTCCGGCGCGAGAATTTCGCCGCCGTGCTCGCGGCGCAGGAGCATGTAGCGGTCGCGGCGGCCGATGCGGCGCGGCCGGTGTGGACGGGAGCCAAGGCGATCGACCCAAGGCTTCAGGAGGCGGCGTCGCTGATGTCCTTGCCGGCGGCGGAGGTGCGGTTCGGGGCGCCGGTGGCGGATGGGGAGGGAGCTCGGTTCAGCGCGACCTACTCGCGCCCCTACGTTGCGCATGCCGCGCTGGGGCCATCGGTGGCCGTGGCGCTGCTGGAACGCGGGCATCTGACGGTGTGGTCGCACACGCAGGGCGTCTACCCGTTGCGGCGCCTGATTGCCGAGCTGGCGGGCATGGAGGCCGATGCCGTCTCGGTGCGGCATGTCCATGGGTCGGGATGTTACGGGCACAATGGGGCCGACGACGTTGCCCTCGATGCGGCGCTGATTGCGGTGGCCCATCCCGGCACGCCGATCCGGGTGCAATGGAGCCGGGGCGATGAGTTCGGGTTCGAGCCGGTCAGCACGGCGATGGTGGTGCGCCTCGATGCGCGGCTCGGCGGTGATGGGCGGCCGGTCGATTGGACCACGGAGATCTGGAGCGCGCCCCATACGGCCCGGGGCAACACCTCCACCACGCTGGCCCGCCATGCCCTGCCGGAACCTCCCGATTGGCCCCTGATCAACGAGATCCCGCCCGAGAATGGCGGCGGCGCGACCCGCAACGCGGTCCCGCTCTACGACCTGCCGGCACATCGCATCCATCTGCATCTGGTGCAGCGGCCGCCGGTGCGGACCTCGGCGTTGCGGGGGCTGGGGGCGTTGCCGAACGTGTTTGCCATCGAGTGCTTTCTCGACGAGCTGGCGGAGCGGGCGGGGGTCGATCCGTTGGCCTATCGGCTGTCGATGATGTCCGATGTGCGAGGGCGGCGGGTGTTGGAGGCGGTGGCCGGCATGGCCGGGTGGGCGGGGCGAGGGCCGGCCGGCACCGGAACCGGGCTGGGGCTCGGGTTCGGGCGGTACAAGAACCGCAGCGCCTATGCGGCCGTGGCGATCGAGGTCTCGGTGGATACCGAGGTCCGGCTGCGGCGGGCCTGGTGTGCGGCGGATGGCGGGCTGATCATCAACCCCGACGGCGCCCGCAACCAGCTCGAGGGCGGGATCATCCAGGCGGCGAGCTGGACGTTGAAGGAGCAGGTGCTGTTCGATGCGGACGGCATCGCCTCGCGCGACTGGGCGAGCTATCCGATCCTGCGGTTCTCGGAATTGCCGGAGATCACCTCCGTGCTGATCGAGGCACCGGAGGAGCCGCCATTGGGCATGGGGGAATGCACGATCGGGCCGACGGCGGCGGCGATCGGGAACGCGGTGGCCCATGCGTTGGGAATGCGCATCCGGGATATGCCCTTGACGCGGGAGCGGATCGCGGCGGCGTTGGTGGCCGGCTGACGGCCCCCTTCCGTCCGGCGCCGGCCCGCTCTACTCCTGTCGCCAACCAGGAGGGCAGGACCATGCAGCACATCGGACATTATCTCGGCGGCAAGGTCGTCCCGGGCGGCGGGGCGACCGGGGACGTGTTCAACCCGGCGACCGGCGAACTGAGCGGCAAGGTGGCGATGGGCGGGGCCGCCGAGATCGATGCCGCGGTGGCGGCTGCCGCTTCGGCCTGGCCGGCCTGGGCGGCAACCCCGCCGCTGCGGCGGGCACGGGTGATGTTCCGGTTCAAGGAAGGGCTGGAGCGGGCGACCAAGCGGCTGGCGGCGATCATAACGGCCGAGCATGGCAAGACCCTGTCGGATGCCGAGGGGGAGATCCAGCGTGGGCTCGAAGTGGTGGAGTTCGCCTGCGGCATCCCGCATCTGCTGAAGGGCGAGTTCACCGAGGCGGTGGCGACCGGGATCGATTCCTGGTCGATGCGCCAGCCGCTCGGCGTGGTCGCCGGCATCACGCCGTTCAACTTCCCGGCCATGGTGCCGCTGTGGATGATCCCGGTGGCCCTGGCCTCGGGCAACTGCTTCATCCTCAAGCCGTCGGAGAAGGATCCGTCGGCGAGCCTGGTCCTGGCCGAGCTGCTGGCCGATGCCGGGCTGCCGCCGGGCGTGTTCCAGGTGGTGCAGGGCGGAAGGGCGGCGGTGGAGGCGATCATCGCCCATCCCGACATCCAGGCGATCAGCTTCGTCGGCTCCACCCCGATCGCGGAATCCGTCTATCGCGGCGGCACCCATGCCGGCAAGCGGGTGCAGGCGCTGGGCGGGGCGAAGAACCACCTGGTGGTGATGCCCGACGCCGACCTCGACCAGACCGTCGATGCGCTGATGGGCTCGGCCTATGGCAGCGCCGGCGAGCGCTGCATGGCGGTCTCGGTGGCCGTCGCGATCGGCGATGCCGGCGACAAGCTCATCGAGCGGCTGGCACCCCGGGTGCAGGCGCTGAAGGTAGGGCCGGGCAACGACCCGGAATCCGAGATGGGCCCGCTGGTGACGGCCGAGCACCGGGCCAAGGTCTCGGGCTACGTCGATTCCGGCGTGAAGGAGGGGGCGAAGCTCGTCGTGGACGGGCGTGGGCTCAGCCTGCAGGGGTACGAGAACGGCTATTTCATCGGCGGCAGCCTGTTCGACAACGTAACCCCGGAGATGCGCATCTATCAGGACGAGATTTTCGGCCCCGTCCTGTCGGTGGTGCGGAAGAAGTCGTTGGGTGAGGCGATCGACCTGATCAATGCCGGGAAGTTCGGCAACGGCACGGCGATCTTCACGGCCGATGGCGGCGCGGCGCGGGGGTTCGCGAGCTCGGTGAAGATCGGGATGGTTGGGGTGAACGTGCCGATTCCCGTGCCGGCGGCCTTCCACAGCTTCGGCGGCTGGAAGGGCTCGCTGTTCGGCGACCACCACATCCACGGGCCGGAGGGCGTGCGGTTCTACACCCGCTACAAGGCGATCACCCAGCGCTGGCCGAACTCGATCCGGGCCGGGGCGGAGTTTACGATGCCGCAGATCGGGCGGTGAGGCGGAACGGGGCCGGAATTTTCCCGGCCCCGTCGTTTCGGACCTAGCTGTTCGGGCCGCGCTCCATCGAGTAGGGCTGCCAGCGGCGCAGGCTGGTCTTGGTCAGGACGGTGGGGTTCACGCAGCTCATCGGCCAGCGGCCGGAAAGCAGCAGGGCCAGTTCCTGCCCGACGCGGCGCTTGCGGGCCGGGTCGAAGCGGGCCGAGGCCGAGGCGTTGTGCGGCGACAGGATCACGTGGGGCATCTGCAGCAGCGGATTGTCCTGGCGGGCGGGCTCGACCTGGAAGACGTCGAGGCCGGCGCCGGCGATCCACTTCTCCTGCAGCGCCTTGATCAGCCCGTCCTCCTGGACGGTCGCGCCGCGGCCCGTGTTGATGAAGATGGCGTTCTTCTTCATCATCTTGAAGTGCTTCTCCATCAGCATGCCCTGCGCCTCGGGCGTCGCCGGGGCGTGCATGGAGACGAAGTCGGACTTGGTCAGCACCTCTTCGAGCGTCGCCGGCTCGACGCCGTAGGGCGGCATCACCAGCTCCTCGATGAACGGGTCATAGGCGATCATGCGCAGGCCGAACGGCCGGGCGCGCATCGCCACCGCGCGTGCGACATGGCCGAAGGCGACGAAGCCGAGGGTCATGCCCATCAGGCGCGGGACCGAAAGCAGCTGCGGGCGGCCGTCGCGCCAGCGGCCTTCGCGGACCATGCGGTCCTGCTCGATGGCGCGGCGATGGGTGGCCAGCAGCAGCATCATCGCGTGGTCGGCGACTTCCTCGATGAAGGTGTCGGGGCAGTTGGTGACCGGCATGTTGCGGGCGGTGGCGGCGGCCACGTCCACATAGTCCACGCCGACGGTGCCGAGCACGATGCCGCGGCAGCGATGCCGCGGCAGCGCTCGGGGAGGGCTGCGATCATCTTCGGGCTGAACGACATGCCCTTGGCGTAGATCGCGTCGGCATCCTGGGTGCCGGCGATGAAGCCTTCCTCGGTGGCCGGGCATTCGACGATCTCGGCGTCCATGCTCTGGAGCGCCTCCATCTCGTGGTCGTAGCCGCCGCCCGCCACCGTGAAGCTTGCCCCCTCGGGCGTGACGATCTTGTACTTGGCCATGCGTTTCTCTCTCCTTCAGGTCTTGGGCGGGCGGGCGCGGACGGCCGCCTCGTTGATGTCGATGCCCCAGCCGGGGCCGGTGGGCAAGACCAGTTCGCCGTTTTCGATGGCGGGAATCGCGGTGACGAACTCGTCGCGCCAGGGGATGCTGTCGATGTCGATTTCCATGATGCGGAAATTGGGCACCGCGGCGCAGAAATGCGCCGACATCACCGAGCACAGATGGCCGTAGAAATTGTGCGGGGCGCAGTTGACCTCGTAGACCTCGGCCATGGCTGCGACCTTCACCGACTCTGCCAGCCCGTTCCACACCACGTCGATGATGGCGACGTCGGCGGCCTGGGCGTCGAAATAGGGCCTGAACTCGCGCCGGTGGCACAGCGTCTCGTAGGAGGCGATGGGGCAGGGGGCGTCGCGGCGGATGGTGGCGAGCGAAGCCGGGTCGTGGATGTCCACCTCGAGCCAGGTCAGGTTGTAGGGCGCCATGGCGGCGGCGACGCGGCGGAAGCCTTCGGTCTTGAAGTGGAAGTTGATGTCGAGCATCAGCCCCATCTCGGGCCCGGCGCCGGCGCGGGCGGCGGCGACCGTGTCGGCGGCGGCCTTGACGATGTCGTTGTCCCAGTTCAGCTCGGGCCAGCCGGGGGAGCGGCCGAAGCCGGGGGAGAAGGATTGGAGCTGGCCGTCCTTCGACGGCATGATGTTGGTCTTGAGCGCGCGGAAGCCCTGCCGGCGGATGTCCTCGCAGTGGCGGGCCAGGTCGTCATAGGTCTTCAGCGGCGGGACGCCCATCATCGCCGCGTTGCGGACGCGGTACGTGCCGGTATGGGACCAGTAGACCGGGATGCGCTCGCGCACCGGGCCGCCGAACAGGGCGTAGACGGGGACGCCGAGATCCTTGCCCTTGATGTCGAGCAGGGCGTTCTCGATCGCGGCGATGGCCTGGTGGTTGATGCCGCCGCGCGACTGGCGGGTCAGCACGTGCAGGGTGGAGATCAGCCGCTCCACCGGGCGCGGGTCCTTGCCGATCAAGGTCGGCGCCAGCGCCTCGATCACGCCCGAGAGCCCGGCGCTGCCGAAGCTCTCGTTGTATTCGGACCAGCCCACGATGCCGGAATCGGTGGTGATCTTGAGGAAGGAGAACAGGCGCCAGCCGGCGTCGGCGCGGAGGGTTTCAACCGACCGGATTTTCATGTTTCCTCCCGATGACGTCATCGTTGCGTCGGACCACAGTGCAACACGGGTGCGCGCGCCACAAGCCGCGGGCAGGGAGAGAGACATGGGCAAGCTCGACGGCAGGATCGTCTGGGTGACGGGGGCGGGGACCGGCATCGGCGAGGGGGCGGCGATGGCGCTGGCGGCCGAAGGGGCGACGCTGGTGCTGACCGGGCGGCGGCCGGCGCCGCTGAAGGCGGTGGCGGCCGCGATCAAGGCGGCGGGCGGCGAGGCGCACGTGCAGGCGGGCGACATGACCGACGCCGCGGCGGTGCAGAAGATCGCCGACTGGATCAGCAAGAAGTTCAAGCGGCTGGACATCTTCGTGGCCAATGCCGGGCTGAACATCCTGGACCGGCAATGGGGCAAGATGTCGGTGGAGGGCGCCAACACGGTGCTGCACGGCAACCTGGACAGCGTGTTCTACGGCGTGCTGGCGGTGCTGCCGCAGATGCGCAAGCAGCAGGAGGGCCAGATCATCGTGACCGCCAGCATGGCCGGGCGCTGGATCGGGCTGCTGAGCGGGCCGGCCTATGTGGCGGCCAAGCACGGCGTGGTCGCGGCCTGCCACACGATCAACATGGAGGAGTGCATCAACGGCATCCGCTGCACCGCGGTGCTGCCGGGCGAGGTGGCGACGCCGATCCTGGACAAGCGGCCGAACCCGGTGAGCGCCGAGGATCGCGCGAAGATGGCGCAGAAGGAGGATGTGGGCGACCTGATCCGCTACATCGCCTGCACGCCCAAGCACATCGTGATCAACGAGGTGATGATCTGCCCGACCTGGAATCGCGGCTACGTGGCCGCGTTGCAGAAGGCCGGCGCATGAACGACGCACCCCTCCCGCGCGCGCGGGAGGGGTGTTCGCCGGCCTAGGTCCCCGGGCGGGAGACCTCGACTTCCTTCGACGTGATGAACTCCAGCAGCACGGGCACGCCCTTTTTCGTCTGCTCGATGCCGCGCTTGATGGCGGGGATGATGTCCTCGGGCTTGGTCACCCGCTCGCCATAGCCGCCGAAGGCGCGGGCCATCGCCGCGTAGTCGCCGGATATGTCCGTGGTGCGGTATTTCTCCGTCGACAGCGCCATGATCTTGAGCTCGATGGCCATCGAGAAGTTGTTCAGCAGGATGGACATGATCGGGATCCGCTCGCGCACCGCGGTCTCGAAATCCATCCCGGTGAAGCCGATCGCCGCATCGCCCCAGACGTTGATGCAGAGCTTGTCGGGGTGGGCGATCTTGGCGCCCATGGCGAGGCCGAGCCCGTAGCCGAGCTGGGTGGTCTTGCCCCAGCCGATATAGGAGAGCGGCTTGGTCGCCTTCCAGAACGGCGACAGCTGGTCGCGCGGGCTGCCGGCATCGTGGGTGATGATGGTGTTGTCGATATCGACCGTGTGCTGCAGGTCCCACAGCACGCGATAGGGGTTCAGCGGCGCGTCGTTGGAGGTGAGCTTGGGCAGCCACTTCTCCATCCAGCCCTTGCGGATGCTGGCGATCTCCGCCGTGACGGCGCCGGCGTCGCGGTTGGCGGTGACCGTCTTCTTCAGCTCGGCCAGCATCGCATCCAGCGTCAGCCCGGCATCGCCGACCAGGCCGATGGTGGCGATCACGTCCTTGTTCAGGTGGTTGGGGTCGAGCGTGGCATGGATGATCTTCTTGCCGCCCGGCATCTTCACCGCGAAGGAACTCTCGGTGAACGAGCAGCCGACGCCGAAGATCACGTCCGCCTTTTCGAGGAACTGCGGCACCATGCGCGGCATGGCCACGCCGCCCGAGCCGAGCGACAGCGGATGGGTCTCCGGGAAGGCGCTCTTGCCGCCCAGGCTGGTCACCACCGGCAGCGCCAGCAGCTCGGCCAGCTCCTTCGCCTGCGCCCAGGCCTGCGCGTAATGCACGCCCTGGCCGAGATACAGCACCGGGTTTTTCGCGCCGGCCAGCAGGGCGGCCGCCTGCTTCACATGCACCGGGTCCGGCCCGTAGCGGGTGGACAGGACGGGCGTGTACTCGAACGGCTCCGGCACCTCCTCGTTGAACATGTCGCCGGGGATTTCCACCACCACCGGGCCCCCGCGGCCGTTGCGCAGCTTGGTGAAGGCGCGGCGCATGATGTTCGACACCTCGGAGGCGAGCATCACCGGCTCGGTCGACTTGGTGATCGACTTGAGGCTGATCGTGGAATTGAAGTTCGGGTCCATATGGGCAAGGCGCCGCGCATAGCCCATCGGCAGCACCAGCACCGGCACCGACTCGCCGAAGCACTGGGCGATGCCGCCGATCGCGTTCTCGGCGCCAGGCCCGTGCTGCATGGCGAAGGCACCGATCTTCCGGCCCGACGACAGGCGGGAGACGGCGTCGGCCATGTGGATGCCGATACGCTCCTGGCGGCAGATGATCGGACGGATGTCCTTCTCGGCCGCGTGCTCGATCATATGGTTCACCGGGTAGGCGAACAGATGCTCGACCCCCTCGCGCTTCATGATTTCCGCGATCGCTTCGCCGACCTTCATGGATATCTCCCTGCCCGAACGAATTTTATGGCGGGGGGAAGCCTAGGCGTGGCGGGTGGGGCTGGCAACCGGGCGAGGGCTGACGGCAGAGCTCCGCCGGGCAAGGCCCTTGATCCCCGTTCTGTGCTCGCGGCTGGGGCTCTCGCCTTCGGTGATTGGCACGACCTCGGGGGCGGCATTTCCTGCCTGCGGCGCAAGGAAGGTTGGATGTGAGGTGTGACCCATGTGCCGGCCAGTCACCGGCCGGGCGACGCAGGGGATTGGATCCGGGGCCTCCGGCCCTGGGCCGGCTTTGCCTTCAGTCCTTGGGGACGACCGCGAGGCCGGAGGGGTCGAGGGTGAGGGTGACGGTATCGCCGGCCGGGCGGGGGTGGGCCACGTCCTGGGCGATGACGAAGAGGTCCTGTGGGAGACCCTCAACGGTAACCTCGTATTCCATGTGGCTGCCGAGATAGGCGGATTTGGCGATGCGGCCGGGGAGGCCGCCGGGTTCGCCCAGGCGGATGGCGTGGGGGCGGACGGCGAGTTCGGCGGGGCCGTCGGCGGCGCCGCGGTGGGGGAGGGTGAGGGTGAGGCCGGCGAGGGTGGCGGCGGCGAGGTGGTCGTCGAGGCGGCGCAGGGTGACGGGACGAGGTTCGCGTCGCCGATGAAGTCGGCGATGAAGCGGCTGGCGGGTTGCTCGTAGAGGGTGCGGGGGGCGCCGTCCTGGGCGATGCGGCCGGCATTCATGACGATGACGCGGTCGGAGACGGCCAGGGCTTCCTGCTGGTCGTGGGTGACGTAGACCACGGTCAGGCGCAGCGCCTGCTGGAGGGCGCGGATCTCCTCGCGCACGTGGCGGCGCAGCTTGGCGTCCAGGTTGGACAGCGGCTCGTCGAACAGCAGCACCTGCGGCTCCAGCACGATGGCGCGGGCCACCGCCACGCGCTGCTGCTGGCCGCCGGAGAGTTCGCTGGGCAGGCGCGCCTCGTAGCCGGCGAGGCCGACCAGGGCCAGCTTGTCGCGGGCCTGGCGCTCGGCCTCGGACTTGCCGATCCCAGAGGCGCGGGCAGGCCGTAGCAGGCGTTCTCCAGCACGTTCATGTGCGGGAAGAGGGCGAGGACTGGAACACCATGCTGACGTCGCGCTCGGCGGCGGAGAGTTTCGTGACCTCCTTGCCGCCGATCTCGATGCGGCCGGAGGCGGCGTGTTCCAGCCTCGCGCGATCAGGCGCAGCGTGGTGGTCTTGCCGCAGCCGGAGGGGCCGAGCAGGGTGACCAGCGTGCCGGTCGCGATGTCGAAGCTGACGCCGTCCACCGCGGCGACGCTGCCATAGCGCTTGCCGACGCCGGTGAACCGCACCGCGGGGGTTGCATCGCTCATGCCTGGGCCATCTCCGCTTCCGCCATGCCGCGCCGGCCGATGCGCTGGCGGCCGACCAGCGCGGAAATGGCCATCAGCACGGCCGCCATGACCACGATCAGCACCGCCGAGTAGACCAGGGCCACGCCGTACTCGCCGACATCGGCGCGGCCGACGATGTAGACGGTGGCGAGGTTGTATTCGCCCGAGACCAGGAAGATCACCGCGCTCACCGTGGTGACCGCGCGGACGAAGCTGTAGACCATGGCGGTGACGATCGCCGGCCGCAGGATGGGGACGATCACCAGCCGCACGGTCCGCGCGGTGCGCGCGCGCAGCGTCGCCGAGGCCTCGTCCAGGCTGCGGTCCACCTGCGCGAGCGAGGCCAGGCCCGCGCGGATGCCGACAGGCATGTTCCTGAACACGAAGGAGATGATGATGATGATGCCGGTGCCGGTCAGCTCCACCGGGGGCACGTTGAAGGCCAGGATGTAGCTGATGCCGATGACGGTGCCGGGAATGGCGAAGCTCATCATGGCCAGGAACTCGAAGGCGCCCTTGCCGCGGAAATCCTGCCGGCTGAGCAGGTAGGCGGTCACGAGGCCGAGGAAGGCGGTGACCGGGGTGGCGATGGCGGCCAGCTGCATGGTGGTGATGAAGCTGCGCCAGCCGGAGCCGCTGAGGAACCAGCCGCCGACGCCGTGGTCGATGGAGAAGGCGATCTGCAGGTATTGCAGCGTGGGCGTGTAGTCGCGCCCGAAGGTGACGACGAAGCCGCCGCCCAGGATGATCGCGTAGACCACGACGGTCAGCAGCAGCCACGGCACCACGACGGCGAAGCACGCCCATTGCAGGGGGCGCGGCAGCGGGGCGGCCAGCCCGGCATCGCCCTTGCCGGTGATGGTGGCGTAGCTGCGGGCGCCGGTCCAGGCGCGCTGGGCGAGGAAGGCGGACAGCGTGAAGCCCAGCAGCACCAGCGCGAGCACGGCCGCGCGGCCCTGGTCGTGCGCGGCGCCGACCACGGCGAAGAAGATGTCGGTCGCCAGCACGTTGAAGTTGCCGCCCAGCATCAGCGGATTGGCGAAATCGGCCAGGCTCTCGATGAACGAGATCAGGAAGGCGTTGGCGAGGCCGGGGCGGATCAGCGGCCAGGTCACGGTGCGGAAGACATGCCAGCGCGACCCCCGCAGCGTCTGCGCCGCCTCCTCCAGGCTCGGCGAGACGGCGCCGAGCACGCCCAGCAGGACCAGGAAGGCGATCGGGGTGAAGGCCAGCAACTGCGCGATGGTGATGCCGGCCATGCCGTAGATCCAGCGCGTGCGCGGGATGCCCATGGTCTCGGCGAGGAAGTTGGTGACCACGCCGACGCGGCCGAACAGCAGGATGAGGGCGAGGCCGATCACGAAGGGCGGCGTGATCACCGGCAGCAGCGAGAGCAGCCGCAGCACGCCCTTCATCGGCACATGCGTCCGTACCGCCACGAGCGCGAAGGCAAGGCCCAGCAGCGTGGCCAGCACGCCGACCACCAGCGCCTGCGCCAGCGTGTTCCAGGCCACGCCGCAGGCCCTGCCGCCGCCCAGGCATTCCAGGCCCCAGACCGAGGGGCCGAACAGCTTGGCCGGCAGGCTGCCCGGGTCCCAGGCACCGGCATTGTCGCGCACGGCGGAGGCAAGGATCTGCAGCACCGGCACGGCGATGAACAGCACGATCAGCGCGATGACCAGCAGCAGCGCGCCGACCACCGAGACGTCGCCGCGGCACCAGCCGCGCCGCGCAAGGCCGATGGCGACCAGCATCAGGCAGGCCAGCGCATAGCAGGCCGCCCCCCAGCCCAGCGCCGGCTGCGGCGCCGGCGAGCCGAACAGGGCCTCCAGCGCGGGCAGGGTCCAGGCGCGATTGCCGATGGCAAGGCTCTCCAGCCCGAGCCAGACCAGGCCGGCCGCGGCGATCCAGGCCAGGCGACGGGGCGGCGCGAACGGCGCGGCAAGCAGGGGCAGCGCGAGCAGCCACAGCCAGGACCGGCCCTGGAACAGCGCCGGCGCTGCCTCCGGCGACCAGGAAATCACGCCGCGCCAGGCCGATTCCAGGCCCGACCACGGCAGCAGCACGAGCCCGGCCCAGCCGAGCGCGACCCAGGCCAGGATCAGGCGGTCGCGCCCGTGCGGCATCGGCGCGTCAGCGCGGCGCGTTCTTCACCTCGGCGGTCCAGCGGCCCAGGATGCGGGTGCGCACGGCCGACGAGCCGTATTTGGCGAAGTCGTACTCGATCAGCTTGATGCGGCTCAGGTCGGGCGCCTCGGGCGGGATCGGCGTGGCCGAGTTGGACGGGATCTGGTAGCTGCGGTTGGCGGCGCCGATCTTCTGCGCCTCGGGGGTCAGGGCCCATTCGTAGAAGCGCCGGGCCTCGGCCGGGTGGCGTGCGCCCTTCACCAGGCTCATCGAGCCGATCTCGTAGCCGGTGCCCTCGCAGGGCGACACCACCTGGACCGGGAAGTTGCGCTTGGCGACGTCGATCACGTCGTGCTGGAAGGCGATGCCGATCAGCGTCTCGCCCTTGCCGGCGGACTGGGCGGGGGCGGCGCCGGACTTGGTGTACTCGTTGATGTTGCCATGCAGCCGCTTGAGGAAGGCGAACCCCTCCTCCTCGCCCTTCAGCTGGATCAGGGTGGCAAGCGCGGTATAGGCGGTGCCGGAGGAGTTGGGGTCGGCCATCTGCACCTCGCCCTTGTATTCGGGCCGGATCAGGTCGGCCCAGCAGGCGGGGGCGGCAAGCTTGCGCCGGGCCAGCTCCTCCTTGTTGTAGCCGAAGCCGAGGGCGCCCATGTAGATGCCGACGGTGCGGAACTTCGCCCGCTCCGCCTGGCGCTGCGCCCAGTCGCGCAGCTGCGGCAGGGTGGGCGACTGGTACTCGTCGGTCAGCCCTTCCTCGGCGGCCTGCAGATGCGGGTCCCCGGTGCCGCCCCACCAGATGTCGCCGCGCGGGTTCTCCTTCTCGGCGCGCAGCCGGGCATAGATCTCGCCCGAGCTCTGCCGCGTCATGTCCACGCGGATGCCGGTCTGCTTCTCGAAGGTCGTGGACATGGCGCGGCACCAGTTCTCGTCCACCGCGCAATAGAGGACGACGGAGCCCTGGGCGGCGGCGGCGCCGGCCCCGGCCGCCAGGATGGCTGCGGCCGCGAGCGCGGCGCGCAGGTTCGTTGCGATCGGCGCCATTGCTTCCTCCTCGATTATGACCGTTGTGTTACAGCATCCCGGCGCCCGCTGCATAGCGGGCAAGGTTGTCCCGCCCCATGCGGGCGTATTTCAGGGGGTTGGCCTTCACCGGGTCCTGCTCGGCCTCCACCACCAGCCAGCGGTCGTAGCCGGGCAGTTCGGCCAGCACGGCGGGGAAATCGACCATGCCGTCGCCCGGCACGGTGAAGACCCCGGCGACGACGCCGTCGAGGAAGCTCCAGCGCCTGGCCCACACCTCCTTCATCACGTCGGGGCGGATGTCCTTGGCATGGAAGTGGCCGATGCGGCCGCGATAGGCGCGGGCCATGGCGACCGGATCGGCGCCGCCGAAGGTGGCATGCCCGGTGTCGAGCAGCAGCTTCACCGCGGGGCCGGTCGCGTCCATCAGGCGGTCCACCTCCTCGCCGGTCTGCACCACGGTGCCCATGTGATGGTGGTAGACGAGGTCGAGCCCGGCATCGGCGACCGCCTTGGCCACCTCGGTCAGGCGGGCACCGAACCGGGCCCAGCCGTCGGCCGGCAGCACCGGCCGGTCGGCGAGCGGAATGCCCCGCGTGCCGTGCACGGTGTTGGAGCATTCGGCGAAGATCATCACGCCGCAGCCCATGTCCCTGAGCAGCGCGAGGTGCGGCTGCATGGCGGCGATCTCGGCCTTGGCGTCGTGCCGGAGCAGGGCGCAGGAATACCAACCGGAGACGAGGTCGAGCCCGTGGCGTTGCATGATCGGGCGCAGCGCGCCGGCCTCGCGCGGGAATTTGTGGCCGAGCTCGATGCCGTCGTAGCCGGCGAGCCTGGTCTCCGCGAGGCAGGTGTCGAGCGGGGTGTCGCCGCCGAGTTCGTGCAGGTCGTCGTTCGACCAGCCGATGGGATTGATGCCGAGCTTCACCGTCATTGCCGTCAGTCTCCAAGCCGCTGGTTCACGCGCTGCGCCTCATAGCCGGCGCGGGCCGTGCGCACGGCCTCGCGCGAGGATATCTCGGGAATGCCGACATCCCACCAGTGCCCGCCCGCCGCGGTGCTGGGGCCGGGGTCGGTGTCGATGACGATCACCGTGGTGCGTTCGGCATCGCGCGCCGCGGCGACCGCGGCCTCCAGCTCGGCCAGGCCCGCGACCTTGACTCCGATGGCGCCCAGGCCGCGCGCCTGGGCCGCGAAGTCGAATTCCGGCAGCGCCGCGTGGCGCGCGGTGGCGAGCAGGTTGTTGAACGATTCGCCGCCCGACGCGCGCTGCAGCCGGTCGATGCAGCCGAAGCCGCCATTGTCGAGCAGGACGACGGTGAGCTTGCGGCCCAGCATCACCGAGGTCGCGATCTCGGAATTCATCATCAGCCAGCTGCCGTCGCCGACCATCACCACCACCTCGCGGTCGGGCAGCGCCATGCTGGCGCCCAGCGCGCCGGCGATCTCGTAGCCCATGGTCGAGTAGCCATACTCCAGGTGGTAGCCGCCGGGCCGGGAGGTCTGCCACAGCTTGTGCAGCTCGCCCGGCAGGCCGCCGGCGGCGGCCACCAGCACCGCGTCGGGGCCGGTGGCGCGCTGCACGGCGCCGATCACCTGGGCGTCGGACGGGCGGGCGGCGTTGGTGGGCGCGGTGGCGGCGCGCACCGCGGCGCGCCACTCGGCCATCGGCGCGGTCGCGGCGGCGGTCCAGGCGGCCGGGGCCTTCCAGTCGCCCAGCGCCTTGGCCAGCATCTCGAGCGTCGCCAGCGCGTCGCCGACCAGCGGCTGGGCGAAATGCTTGGCGGCATCGAAGGCCTGCACGTTGAGCGCGACGATCTTGCGCCGCGGATTGGCGAACAGCGCGCGCGATCCGGTGGCGAAGTCGCCCAGCCTTGTGCCGATGGCCAGGATCAGGTCGGCCTTTTCGGCGGCCGCGTTGGCGGCGCTGCTGCCGGTCACGCCGATGCTGCCCAGGTTGAGCGCGTGATCATGCGCCAACGATCCCTTGCCGGCCTGGGTCTCGGCCACCGGGATGCCGCGGGCGGCGGCGAAATCGGCCAGTGCCTGCATCGCGCCGGCATAGAGCACGCCGCCGCCGGCAACGATCAGGGGGGCCCTGGCGCCGCGCAGCAGGCGCACGGCGGCGCGCATCTCGTTGCGGTCGGGGCGCGGCTGGCGCGGCGTCCAGCTGCGCGGGGCGAAGAAGGCGGCGGGCCAGTCGAAGGCCTCGGCCTGCACGTCCTGGCACAGCGCCAGCGTCACCGGGCCGCACTCGGCCGGATCGGTCAGCACCGCGAGCGCGCGGGGCAGCGCCGTCAGCAGCTGCTCGGGGCGGGCGATGCGGTCGAAGAAGCGGCTGACCGGCCGGAAGCAGTCATTGGCGGAGATGGTGCCGTCGCCGAAATCCTCCACCTGCTGCAGCACCGGGTCGGGCCGGCGGCCGGCGAAGACGTCGCCCGGCAGCAGCAGCAGCGGCAGGCGGTTGACATGGGCGACGGCGGCGGCGGTGACCATGTTGGTGGCGCCGGGGCCGATCGAGCTGGTCACCGCCATCATCCGCCGCCGGCGCATCGCCTTGGCGTAGCCGATGGCGGCCAGCGCCATCGACTGCTCGTTATGCCCACGGAAGGTGGGCAGCGCATCGCCGATGCCGTGCAGCGCCTCGCCCATGCCGGCGACGTTGCCGTGGCCGAAAATGGCCCAGACGCCGCCGAACAGCGGCAGCGCCGCGCCGTCGATCGTGGTGGCCTGCGCCGCCAGCGCCCGCACCAGCGCCTGCGCCGTCGTCAGGCGAATCGTTTCCATGCGCTTCATCCCCGTCGCTCCGGCCCCTATTGTTCCCCGCCCGCAGCCGGGACACAAATGCGCCCGCTTCGAAGGAGGCCTCTTCATGCCCAGCATTGCCGTGATCGGCGCGGGACGGATCGGGCAGATCCATGCGCGCAACGTGGCCGCCCACGCGGGCGTGCGCCTGGCCGGCATCAGCGACCCGGACGCGGCCGCCGCGGCGCGGCTGGCGGCCGCGCTCGGCGTGCCCGTGCTCGCGCCGGACGACGCCTTCGCCGCCGATGCGGTGATGATCTGCTCGCCCACGCCCACCCACGCCGATCTCATCGAGCGCGCGGCGCGGCTGGGCCGCGACGTGTTCTGCGAGAAGCCGGTCGACCTGTCGGCGGAGCGGGTGCGCGCCTGCCTGGCGGTGGTGGCCGCGGCGGGCATCCGGCTGATGGTCGGGTTCAACCGGCGCTTCGACCCGCATTTCGCCACCCTGAAGCGGCGGCTCGATGCCGGCGAGATCGGGGCGCTGGAGCTGCTGACCATCATCAGCCGCGACCCGTCGCCGCCGCCGCCGCACTACGTGGCCAGTTCGGGCGGGCTGTTCCGCGACATGATGATCCACGACCTCGACATGGCCCGCTTCCTGCTGGGGGAGGAGCCGGTGGAGCTGTTCGCCGCCGCCTCCTGCCAGGTGGAC
>JBGAIK010000044.1:0-24881 GCA_044225615.1 Acetobacteraceae bacterium
GGTCAAATGCGAGTGGGCACTCATCTGCACCGCCCACAACCTCGCAAAGCTCACCACCTGAGCGGCCAGCGTCCCTCATTTCAGCCGCCTGAACATACCCACTCAAAAAACCAGTAGGCGTTACAGGGACAGGCTCCTAGTGTCCCGATTTCGACCACTGCACGTGGCAACGAACTTCGGAATCGGGACACTAGATCGGGATGACCTTGCTCCACCGTCCAGGCTCCACCCTGCCGATGCCGTCGGCCGTCCGGATACGGATCGGGTGGTCGCCGAGCCCCGCGGTGCGCGGGTCCTGGAACCAGATGCCGGTGCAGCCGGCGCGCATTACCCGTTCTGCAAGCGCGTCAACGGCGAACAGGTTCGTGCCAAGCTCGTCAGCATAGAACATTTCGGTTTCCGGCGCGAGGTCCGCCCGCAGGACGATTGCATGCAGCACATGAAGGATGCGGCTGGTCCGGCCATCCGGCGTAACCGTTTCATCGACCTCATGCTCGGTCCGGCCAAGATCGATAGCCGGCTGATGCGCCAACACGCGAAGCAGGCGGTAGTCCTGGCTGCGTGCGGCCTCGTCGCCGTTCAACAGGTCGATCGCGGGGTATTCGGCGACAGGAGCCGGCAGAGAGAGGGCCGCGCGCAGCTTGGAGGAGACCAAGGTGTAAACGCCCAGCTTGATATAATCGGGCGCCTGCCAGCGACGGGTCGGCAGATCGAGCTGCAATGGTGGCATGTCCACCGGCAACGCATGGCAGCCGGCTCCGAAGAAGGGTACGGGCACGCCGCTTGCGGACAGGGAAGGAACGGCCCGACGCCAGGCAAGATCGTTGTGGATCCGGATGCCGTTGGCCGCGAGTGTCCGGGCGCTGATGTGGCTGTAGGTGCGAAGGTCGCGCTGGACCAGCCAGAACGGCAGCATGCCATGCACGTGCGATCAGGCTCCGTTCAGGGTGTGCGCATCGTTGTTCAGGACCACTCTGCTCATCCCGGACGGGCTGCGCCGCAAGCTTGCCTGAAAGCCCTCCAATCGAGTCCTTATATACTGGTCGAGAAGATCGGTCTGGCCAGAATTCGAATCCAGAACCACCTCCTTTTCAAGCCTGTCAAGAAACTCCTCGACGTTCGCATTCCACTGAGGATGCGGGTTGTCATGCAAGGGGCGCCAGTAGCCGCGTGCGATCATGGCGGCCTGTGCCTTGGTGCTGGTCGGTAGAATGACGACATTGTCGGGAGAGTCCATGGTCCATCCGGCTCTCGCCGCCGCGGACAGCAGCCGCACATGGTCCTTCGCCGCGGCCGCATTTATCAAGTGATGGGCCTGCCAGTCCTGGTCGGTCAGTCCCTCGGCCATCGCACCCTCCTTGATCCGGGCCGCAGCGCGTGCGCGAGAGGCGTGGGCCCGCAACGGTGGCGGCAGCCCAGCATTGCGATCGGGATGGGGGTTCGACTCCGCCGGCGGCGCGCCCGGCGGCTGAAGCGGAATCGGAATGCCCGGCATTGGCACGGTCGGTCGCGTGTAGAGCCGCCGGGCGGTTTCCATCGCCCAATCGGCCCAACCCGGATCCGACGGGTCCGGTGAGGAAGGCGGGACGGTCCCCGGGGTTGGTTGCATGGGCGGCAGCGGGGAGCGCCCCGGCCGGCGAAGCGTGCGGACCTGCGCGCGCTGGATCGGACTGTCAGGACGGTCCGATGGCGGCGCACCATCGGCCGCTGCCGGTTGCGGAGGTGATCCGGGGGCGAGGGCCACTGCCGCCGTCTGCCCTCCTTCCGCGCCATCCCGCCGGACCATCGTCGCCGGCACCCGGAACGCCTCCGGATGGTCCTGCAGCCATTCCGCGGGTACCGGGTCCCCATGCGGCACGAAGATGAACGGAACCCGGATCGTGTCCGGGTCGTCGCGATCGGCGAAGCCGGTCATGTGCATCTCGATGAAAGTTAATAGTTCTCACTAACACAGCGACGCTGCCATTGCAACCCCAGGACACCCTGGGCTGGCCCGGCCTTGCCTTGGATGCTACCCACCCAAGCGCGCCCCCAGACCGGAGCCACGCCATGTCCCGAATCATGAGGCGACCGCGGGCGCCGGCACGGCGGTGAGCGGCGCCGCCCCCGCCGCGCTGCCCGTCTCCCGCGTCATCGCCCGCGGCGACAGCATGTTCGCGCCTGGTGGCGAGCGGCGCTATTTCGCCGCCGGCCTCTCCGCCTTCCAGGCCATCCTCCGCGCCAGCCAGATCCGCCGCGACATCATCGGCCCCGATGCCCCGCTCCGCGACGCGCTGGATTTCGGCTGCGGCTACGGCCGGGTGGCGCGCTTCCTCCGCGCCGGCCTGCCGGAGGCCACCGTCTGGGCGGCCGACCGCGATCCGGATGGCGTCGCCTTCTGCGCCGCCCAGCTCGGCTGCCGCGCGCTCGCCGGCCTGCCCGCCCCCGGCTCGATGGACCTGATCTGGCTCGGCTCCGTCTTCACCCATCTGCCGATCGCCCAGGCCGAGGCGCTGCTGGACCGGCTGCTGGCGGCGCTACGCCCCAACGGCCTGCTGGTGTTCAGCATCCAGGGCCGCTACGCCCATCTGCGCGCCCGCGCCGCGGCCGGGCCGGACGCGCCGGCGCGCGATCCCACCTACCACTTGCCGCGCGAGGCGATGGCGACGATCTGCGCCGGCTACGAGGCCACCGGCTACGGCTACCGCGACTACGACATGGGCAGCCTGCCCGATTACGGCATCGCCTTCGCCCGCCCCGACTGGTACGCCGCGCGCTGCGCCGCACGCGGCGCGCGCCAGGTCTTCCTGCTGGAGCGCGGCTACGACGCGCACCAGGACGTGCTGGGCTTCCTGCGGCTCGACATCATGGCCGCCGCGACCGACCCGCCCGCGGCCGCCGTGCCGGCCACCGCCAGCCGCATCGATTTCCGCCCGCAACTGGGCCAGGAGTATGGCATCGCCGCCCTGCCGGACCGCGACGGGTTCTACGCCGCCGATCCGTCCGGCATCGCCTGGCTGCGGCCGGACGCCCCGGCGCGCGTGCATTTCCACGCCCCTGCCGGCGCCGCCCGCATGCGCCTGCGCTGCCACTGCATCACGCCCGACTACCCGATCGGGGCGATCGCGCTGCGCCTCGAGGGCATGCCGATCGCCCAGGACGCGGCATGGACCGCGCCCGGCTGGTGCCGCCTGGAGGCGCCGCTCGCCGGGCTCGCTCCCGGCAGCAACACCCTCTCGATCGACCCGCCGGTCTTCCACTCCGTCCGCCACCTGGCGCCGGGCAGCGCGGACCAGCGCTACCTGTCGGTCGCGCTGGGCAGCCTCGTTCTCCTGGGATAGCCGGCCGGCATCACGCCGCGCGGGTCAGCATCGGTTGCGCGCCCTGGTCCTGCACCAGCTGCATGCCGGGCAGGCCGGCGATCACCTGCCGCAGGTCGGGCAGCGAACCCGTCCATCGCGGGCATGTTGATGTCGAGCAGCACGAGGTCGATCGGGTTGCCCTCGCGGCGGTGGCGGCGGATTGTCGCCAGCCCCACCTCGCCGGCCTTGGCGACCAGCAGGTTGCAGTTCTGCCCCGGGCCCGGCAGGAAATCGCCGTCGTCGGCCTTCGCCAGCAGCTCGGCCAGCGGTGGTCTCTCCTCGGTCATCGGGTCCTTCCGGCGTCAGGGTGAAGCCTCGCAACTCCACCGTGGCCAGCCGATCCGATGGCCACCTCCCCCTACACCCGTCCCATCAGAGAATTTCCACCACCAGCTCGGACGCTACCCTCGATCGAGGATAGCCAACAAGACGAACCTCTCGGCGCGACCATTGCAAGCCCATGACACCCGGGGCTGGCCCCGCCGCGCCCCCGGTGCTACCCAGCCGGCGCCCGTCCCCAGCCCGGAGCCATGCCATGACCGCGATTACCGACATCATCGCCCGCGAGATTCTCGACAGCCGCGGCAACCCCACCATCGAGGTGGACGTGGTGCTGGACTCGGGCGCCATGGGCCGCGCCGCCATTCCCTCCGGCGCCTCGACCGGCGCGCACGAGGCGGTGGAACTGCGCGATGGCGACAAGACGCGCTTCGGCGGCAAGGGCGTGCGCCAGGCCGTCGCCAACGCCCAGGGCGAGATCCTGGAGGCCATCGGGGGGATGGACGCCCACGACCAGATCGCCATCGACGCGGCGATGATCGATCTCGACGGCACCCCCAACAAGGCGCGGCTCGGCGCCAACGCGATTCTCGGCGTCAGCCTCGCGGTCGCCAAGGCGGCGGCGGCCGAGCTCGACATTCCGCTGTTCCGACATGTCGGCGGCGTCTTTGCCCGCACCCTGCCGGTGCCGATGATGAACATCATCAACGGCGGCAAGCATGCCGACAACCCGATCGACATCCAGGAATTCATGGTCATGCCGGTCGGCGCCGGCACCGTGGCCGAGGGCGTGCGCATGGGCTCCGAGATCTTCATGGCGCTGAAGAAGAAGCTGCACGATGCCGGCCACAGCACCAATGTCGGCGACGAGGGCGGCTTCGCGCCCAATATCGGCTCGGCCGACGCGGCGTTGGCCTTCATCGCCGGCGCCTGCGAGGCCGCCGGCTACCGCCCCGGCGAGGATGTCACCTTCGCGCTCGACTGCGCGGCCACCGAGTTCTTCAAGGACGGCCGCTACGTGCTGGAAGGCGAGGGCAAGAACTTCGACGCCGAGGGCATGGTCGGCTATCTCGCCGAGCTGTGCCGCCGCTACCCGATCTGCTCGATCGAGGACGGCTGCAGCGAGGATGACTGGGAAGGCTGGAAGCTGCTGACCGACACGCTCGGCGCCAGGGTGCGCCTGGTCGGCGACGACCTGTTCGTCACCAACCCGGTCCGCCTCGCCCGCGGCATCGAGACCGGCACGGCCAATGCGATCCTGGTCAAGGTCAACCAGATCGGCACGCTCACCGAGACGCTGGAGGCCTGCGAGATGGCGCAGCGCGCCAGCTATGCCGTGGTGATGAGCCACCGCTCGGGCGAGACCGAGGATTCCACCATCGCCGACCTCGCGGTCGCCACCAATTGCGGCCAGATCAAGACCGGCAGCCTGGCCCGCTCCGACCGTACGGCCAAGTACAACCAGCTGATCCGCATCGAGGGCATGCTCGGCGGCGCCGCCCGCTATGCCGGGCGCACCGTGCTGAAGGGGTAAGCCGGGACTCGCGAGTCAATCTTGATTTGACAGGCGAGCCGAAGCCGATACACTGCTGATTATCCTGAAAAATAGGATGGCCAGCGCGTGAGCATCGGGGTGGAGATCAAGCGGCGGTGCAAGGCGGCGATCCCGCCTTTGCTGCTGATGTCGCTGGTCGGCTACTTCCTGTGGCAGGCCCAGCAGGGCGAGCGCGGCCTGCATGCCGATGCCGAGCGGCGCGAGGCGCTTAAGCTCGCCCAGGCCGATCTCGCCCGCGCCGAGGCCGAGCTTGCAGGCTGGGAACGCCGGGTTGCCGCGCTGCGCGCCTCCCGCCTCGACCGCGACATGCTGGACGAGCGGGCGCGGGCCATGCTGAACCTGTCGGACCCGGCCGACATCATCGTGCCGTACGGCCAGGGCCAGCGGCTGTTCTGACCGCGCCTACAGCGTCGCCGGATCAATTCCGATAAGGAACAACCCCGCCGCGTCGGCCGCCTTCACCGCCGCGTCCCGGTCGGCCAGCAGCGCCCCGCCGGCCTCGAAGGCGATGCCGCGCAGCCCGGCCGCCGCGGCGTTCGCCACCGTCGCCGGCCCCAGCGCCGGCAGGTCGGCGCGCCGCTCCTGCCCGGGCTTGGACAGCTTCACCAGCACGCCGCCGCTGCCGGCCCGGGCCAGCTGCCCGGCGCGCGCGAGCATCGCATCCGTGCCCTCGATCGCTTCCACCGCCAGCACCAGCCCCAGCTGCACCACGCAGCCCTGGCCGACATCGGCCGCACCCAGCGCCCGGCACACCGCCACGCCGCGGCCGATATCGCCCATCGCCTGGGTGTCGGGCGCCGCCCGGGTCAGCAGCCCGGCCGGCGCCAGCGCCTCGGTCATCACCTCATGGGCGCCGACCACGTTGAAGCCTTCCTCGCCCAGCACCTTCACCACCGCGGCCAGCAGCGTGTCGTCGCCACCGAAGGCCACCCGCCCCACCCGGGCAAGCAGCCTGGCGCCGAACGCGTCCGGCCGTGCCTCGAAGATCGACGGCCGGCGCACCCGCCCGATCAGCACCAGGTCGCGGCAGCCATTGGCGCGCAGCACCTCGATGATCCGCCCGGCCGCGCCCATGCGCACCACCGCGTGCGGATAGGCGCCGATCACCGCGGGCTCGGCGAACCCCTCCAGCCCGACGATGAACACCTCGCGCCCGGCCGCCCGGGCCGCGGCCGCGACCTGCCCGGGGAACCCGCCGGCGCCGGCGATGATGCCCAGCCGGCGGCTGGCCTCAGCCATCTCCCTCCTCGCCCTCCTGCGCGCCCACGGTCAGCAGGCCGCGCTTGCCGGGTGCATCCATGAAGGCGAGGATCTCGGCGATCAGCGGGTCGTGCCCCAGCCGCGCGCGCACGGCGGCGACGCGATCGGCCTGGACGCCCGGGCCCCAGAACATTTCCTTGAACGCGCTGCGCACCATCATGATCTGCTCGCGGTTGTAGCCGCGCCGGCGCAGCCCGATCACGTTCAGCCCGGCCAGCCAGCCGCGGTTGCCGATCGCCATGCCGAACGGCACCAGGTCGCCGCCGATGCCGGTCACGCCACCCACCATGGCGGCGCGGCCGATATGGACGAACTGGTGCAGCGCCGAGCTGCCGCCGATCACCGCGTAGTCGTCGATGCGGACATGCCCGCCCATCACCACGTTGTTGGCGATCACCACGTTGTTGCCGATCTGGCAGTCATGGGCGATGTGGACCACCGCCATGATCATGCAGTCGCTGCCGACCCGGGTCAGCCCGCCGCCCTGGGTGGTGCCGCGATGAATGGTCACGTGCTCGCGGATCAGCGTCCGCTCCCCCACCTCCACGCGGGTCGGGTCGCCCTTGTATTTGAGGTCCTGGGGCGCAAGGCCGATGGTACAGAACGGAAACAGCGTGCTGCCGGCGCCGATCCGCGTGTGGCCGTCCACCACCACGTGGCTGATCAGCCTGGCGCCGTCGCCGATCTCCGCATCGGGCCCCACCGTGCACCAGGGGCCGATCTCGACGCCCGCGCCGATGCGGGCGCCCTGCGCCACGATGGCGGTCGGATGAACTTCGCTCACGATGCGCTGGCCGCCTGCGCCGCGGCGCTTCTGTCCTTCGGAATCACCATCGCGGTGAACGTCGCCTCGGCCACCTTCACCCCGTCCACCTTGCCCTCGCAGCTGAAGCGCCACACGTTGCCGCGCCGCCGCTCCTTCAGGCAGTGCAGGCGCAGCTGGTCGCCGGGCACCACCGGGCGGCGGAACTTGGCGTTCTCGATCGACATGAAGAAGACGCTGATGCCGTAGCCCTCCTCCGGTCCCATCGTCTCGCACACCACCACGCCCGCCGTCTGGCACATGGCCTCCACGATCAGCACGCCGGGCATGACGTAGTTGTTGGGAAAGTGGCCCTGGAAGAACGGCTCGTTGAACGAGACGTTCTTGATCCCCACCGCCGAGTGGTCGGCCACGAAATCCACCACCCGGTCCACCAGCAGGAACGGGTAGCGGTGCGGCAGGCCCTTCATGATCCGGGCGATGTCGATGCGGTCGATCCGCGCGGATGCGCCGGTCGGGGAACTGTCCGTCGTCTCGCTCATCGCACCTCTGCCGTCTCCAGCCTCAACCCGGTTTCGCGCCCCGCGCCGCCAGCCGCCGCAGCGCCGCGATCTGGCGGAAGGTCTCGCGCGCCGGCATCGCCGGGCTGCCGACCCAGTCCTGCCCGGCGGGAATGTCGCCCATCACGCCGGCCTGCGCGCCCACCCGGGCGCCCTTGCCGATGCGCAGGTGGCCGGCGACTCCGGCCTGCCCGCCGATGACAACGAAATCCTCGATCTCGGCCGAACCTGCGATGCCCACCTGGGCCACGATCACGCAGGCGCGACCGATGCGCACGTTGTGTCCGATCTGCACCAGGTTGTCGAGCCGGCAGCCGGCGCCGATCGTGGTGTCCTGCGCCGAGCCGCGGTCGATGCAGGTATTCGCGCCGATCTCCACGTCGTCGCCGATGATCACCCGGCCGAGCTGCGGCACCGAGACGTGCCCGCGCGGGCCGCTGGCGAAGCCGAACCCGTCCTGGCCGATCCGCGCCCCGGGCAGGATGCCGACACGGGCACCCACCAGCGCATGGCTGATCGCGACATGGGCGCCGATCCGGCAGTCGGCGCCAAGCACCACGCCCGGCCCGATCGCGACACCCGCGCCCAGCCGGCAGCGCGGCCCGATCTCGGCGCCGGCCGCCACGCTCGCGAACGGCCCGATCTCGCAGCCCTCGCCCAGCGCCGCCCCGGGATCCACGGCGGCGGAGGGGTGAATGCCGGGCTCGGCCGGCGGCACCGGGAAGAACAGCGCCGCGGCCTTCGCCCAGGCCATGTAGGGCTCCGGCGTCAGGATCGCGGCCGTGCCCGCGGGCACGTGCGCGGCCATGTCGGGATGCACGATCACCGCGCCCGCCCGCGTCGCCTTCAGCGCGGGCAGATAGCGGCGGTTGTCGAGAAAGCTCAGCTCATCCGGCCCCGCCGCCTGGAGCGGGCCGAGCCCGGCCAGCATCAGCTCCGCGGCGGGCGCGCTGCCGCCGGCCGCCTCGGCGACGCGGGCGAGCGGGTAGGGGCCGGTGCGCGCGAAGAAGCGCGGGTCGCCGGCCATGTCTCAGGGCTTCGGCGTGGCCACGGCCGGCTTCGGCGTGGCGGCCGGCGCCGCGGCGGTGGGCGGCGCCGCGTTGGGCGAGACGCCGTCCGGCGGGATCGTCACTGTCGGCAGCAGCTTGTTCAGCGCCTCGGTCACCTGGTCGGTGATGTCGAACTCGTTCACGTTCAGCGCCACCTGCTGGCGGTGCATCACCAGGTTCATGCCCCGGCTTTCCGCCACCTGGCGGATGACGGCGATCAGCGAGGCCTGGATCTGGTTCAGCCCGAACTGCGTCGCTTCCTGGATGATCCGCCCGCGCGCCTGGAACTGGCGCTGCGCCTTGGTGATCCGCTCCTGCAGCTCGCGCTCCCTGGTGCGGATCTGCTCGGGCGAGAGCTTGCCGCGCTCGTTGGCGAGCGCCTGCTGCAGGTCCCGCCAGGCCTGCTGCTCCTTCTGCGCGTCCTCGTTCAGCTTGTCGCGCCGCTCGCCGATCACCTTGTCCACCTGTTGCGCGGCGCTGGAGGCGCGCATCACGTCGGGCACGCCGATCACGCCGATCACCGCCGCCGGCGGGGTCGGGCCGCGCGGCAGCGGCGGCAGGTCGGGCACGGGCGGCATCGGCGCCTGCACCTGCTGCTGCCTCCTCCTGCGGCGCCTCGGCCTGCGGCGCCGGCCGCGCGGGGGCCGGGGCGGGCCGCGCCGGCGGACGCGCCGGCGCCTGCTGGTTGGGCACGAAGAAGTCCCGGTTCTGCGCGGCGGCCGGCCGCGTGAACAGGACGGATGCCAGCGCCGGAATGGCGAGGGCGATCAGGTGACGCTGCATCATGCTCAGAACCTTGTGCCGAAGCCGAACCGGACCATCTGGGTCTGGTCGCCCTTCTTCTTGATCACCGGCTGGGCCACGTCGATGTTGATCAGGCCCACCGGCGTCTTCCAGGAAATGCCGACGCCGGCGCCGACGCGCGGCGCGGCATCGTTGGTGATCGTCTGCGGCACCCCGTTCAGGGTCAGCTGGCTGACCTGCGACAGCGAGCCGACGTCGACGAAGGCGCGCCCGGTGATTCCGAAGTCGTTAGATATCGGCAACGGGAACCGCAGCTCGGTCGACTGGGTCCAGATGAACCGGCCGCCGATGCTGTCGCCGGTCGCGGTCGAATGCGGGCCCACGCCGCCGGTCTGGAAGCCGCGCAGATTGTCGCCGCCCAGGAAGAAGCGGTCGATGATCTGCTCCTTGCCGCCGAAGGAGTGCATGTAGCCGACGCCGGCATTGACCGCGAGCACCCAGTCGGCGTTGCCGGTGAAGCGCTCGAGCGGGAAGTAGTACGACGCATCCACCTTGCCGCGAACGAATTTCGCGTCGCCGCCGAGCCCCGCCACGTCGGTGCCGATGCGCACCACGAAGCCCTTGTGCGGCTCGATCCGGCTGTCGCGGTAGTCGATGGTCAGCGCCTGGCCGATCTGCGACAGCACCGTGGTGCCCTTGGCGTCCTGCACGTAGACGCTGGCATTGGTGCCGACGTTGAAGACGTTGCGGACCACCGCCGAGTAGTTCCAGATCTGGCGCAGGTGCTCGCTGAACTGGTAGCCGATCCGCAGCGTCACGCCCGAGCGGCGTTCCCGGTAGTCGGCGATGTCGCTGTTGTTCTGGATGATGTGGAACAGGTCGAACCCGGCGACGAGGTTGCGGTCCATGAAGTAGCCGTCGGTGACCGACAGGTTCACCTGGGTCTGCTTCTGCGCCAGGATCGTGTTGATCGACCCGTCGATGCCGGTGCCCACGAGGTTCTTCTCGCGCAGCCCGAAGCTGGCCAGCGCGCCGATGTCGCTCGAATAGCCGCCGCCGATCGACAGCTGGCCGGTCGCCTTCTCCTCGATCGTCGTGTTCAGCACCACCCGGTCGGGCGTGGAGCCGGGAACCGCCTGGATGTCGGTCTTGGCGAAGTATTCCAGGTCGTCGATGCGCTGCCGGGACAGGCGGACCAGCGCGGCGTTGAACGGGTCGCCCTCGGCCACGCGGAACTCGCGGCGGATCACCTTGTCCATCGTGCGCTGGTTGCCGCTGATGTCGATGCGCTCGATGTAGACGCGCGGGCCCTCGGCCACGTCCAGCACGATGTCGATCGTGTGCTTCTCGCGGTCGCGCTGCACCCGCGGCTTGACCTCCACGAAGGGGAAGCCGCGGCCCTGCAGCTCCTCGGTCACGGTGGTCACCGCGCGCTCCACCGCATCGCCGTCGTACCAGTCGCCGGCGCTGAACGGCAGCAGCCGCTCCACCTCGGCGGGCGTCACGCCCTTCAGCGTCACGTTCGCCTCCGCCTTGGCGATCTCGTAGCGATCGCCCTCGCTGATCGTGTAGGTCAGGAAGAACGACGAGCGGTCGGGCGCCATCTCGGCGGTGGCGCTGACGATCTCGACGTCCGCGTAGCCCTTCGACAGGTAGAACCGGCGCAGCTGCTCCTTGTCGAAATTCACCCGCTCGGGGTCGTAGCTGTCGGAGCTCGACAGGAAGCGCCACCACGCCTGCTCGCGCGAGGTGATCACCTCGCTCAGCCTGCCCTCGCTGAATGCCTTGTTGCCGACGAAGGCGATGCGGCTGGTCAGCGCCGTCGCGCCCTCGTCGACCTCGAAGATCACATCGACGCGATTCTGGTCGAGCTTGACGATCTTGGGCTCGATCCGGGCCGCGAACCGGGCGCGGCGGGCATAGAGGTCGAGCAGGCGCTGGCGGTCGGCGGCCGCGGCCGCGGCGGTGAACACCGCGCGCGGGCGCAGCTGCACCTCGGGCCGCAGCGACTCGTCGGTGACCCGGCGATTGCCCTCGAAGGCAATGCGGTTGACGATCGGGTTCTCCACCACCTTCACCACCAGCACGCTGCCCTCGCGCCGCAGCGCGACGTCGGCGAACAGCCCGGTCGCGTAGAGCGTCTTGAGGCTGCGGTCGAGCTGCTCCGGCGTGAACGGGTCGCCCGGCTGCACCAGCATGTAGGAGCGGATGGTGCCCTCCTCGATGCGCTGGTTGCCCTCGATCTTCACCGATCCGATCCGCCCGCCCTCGAGCTGCGCGAACTGGAGCGGCCCGCCGGTCGGCGACTGGGCGGTGGAGACATGCGGCCCGGCGGCGAAGGCGAGGCCCAGAGCGGCAAGCAGCGCTGCGCGAATGCGAGTCAAAAACCATACCCCTGATTGCAGCGCTGCCCCGAAGTAAGACAGCTGGCCCCGCGGGCGGCGAAGAATAGCCGCGTGCTTTCCGCCGCGCTACCCGTCCGTGCCCCGGCGCCCCTCCCGGCGCCTCACCCGATCAGCGAGGCGACCCAGCGGAACAGGCCGATATGGCCCAGATCCTTGAAGGTGGCGAAGGCGAAAAGCGCCAGCAGCAGGGCCGCGCCGGCGCGGAATCCGTATTCCTGGGCCCGCGGCGGCAGCGGCCGGCCGCGGACCGCCTCGGCCAGCAGGAACAGCAGGTGGCCGCCGTCCAGGATGGGAATCGGGAACAGGTTGATCAGCCCCAGGTTCACCGACAGCAGCGCGATGAACGAGACCAGGCTGGCGAATCCGAGCGTCGCGACCTGGCCCGACATCTGCGCGATGCGCAGCGGCCCGCCGAAATCCTCGCCCGTGTTGCGCCGGGTGATCATCGCCCACACGCCGTCCACCGTCTGCACCGTCACGTCCCAGGTCTGCGCCACCGCCACCCAGGCCGCCTCGGGCAGGGTCAGCGGCTCGAAGGCGAGCCCGCCGCCGCGGATGCCCAGCTTGCCGGTGCGCGTGCCGTCGGCCGCCTCCTGCACGTCGGGCGTGATCTCCAGGTCGCGCGCCGCGCCGTCGCGGGCGATGTGCAGCACCAGCTTGCGGCCCGGGCTCGCCTGCACGATGCGCTGGATCTCCTCGAACCGGCTCACCGGCTGCGAATCGATGCCGGTGATGCGGTCGCCCTGCACCAGCCCGGCGCGGGCGGCGGCCGAATCGGCCATCACCTCGCCCACCGTCGGCTGCATCACCGGCTTGCCGTGAACCGCATACAGGGCGAAGAACAGCAGCGCGGCGAGCGCGAAATTGGCGACCGGCCCGGCGGCGATGATGATGGCGCGCGAGGCCACCGACTTCTCGTGGAAGGTCTGTCCGGGAATCCACGCCGCCCGCACCTCGGGGGGCACATCCTCCGGCCGCTCCTGCCCGTGCAGCTTCACGTAGCCGCCCAGCGGCAGCCAGCCGACCTTCCACAGCGTCGCCCGGCGGTCGCGCCAGGTCCACAGGGCGCGGCCGAAGCCGATCGAGAACGTCTCCACATGAACCCGGCGCCAGCGCGCGGCCAGGTAGTGCCCGAGCTCGTGCACGAACACCAGGATGCCAAGCACGATGATGAAGGCCACGACCGAACGGGGGAAGGCGGGCAGGGATTCCAGCACGTTCAGCAACCTCTCATATCGATTTGTGAGACAAATCTCATCTTTTCAGGCGTTCTGAATAAATTACCGTAATCAGCGCGTGAACGCAATTGAAGACTTCCTGAAATCTCCGCAACTTGCAGACGTTTGATCACGCGGCCGGACGCGCGCAAAGGTTGCAGAGCGCTTCCGCCTGTGCCCGCGCCTCGCGGTCCAGCCCCAGCACCGATTGCAGCGAACCGGCCTCCGGCGCGCCCATCGCGTCCAGCACCCGCCCGGCGATCTCGGCAATGTCCAGGAAGCCGATGCGCCGAGCCAGGAACGCTGCCACGGCCACCTCGTTGGCCGCGCTCAGCACCGCCGGCGCCCCGCCGCCGGCCGCCAGCGCCGCCCGCGCCAGCCGCAGCGCCGGAAACCGCTCCGGGTCGGGCGCGGCGAAATCCAGCCGCCCCAGCGCCGCCAGATCCAGCCGCGGCGCCGACGTCGCCATCCGCCCCGGCCAGGCCAGCGTGTGGGCGATCGGCACCCGCATGTCGGGCGAGCCGAGCTGCGCCATCACGCTGCCGTCGCGGTAGCAGACCATGCCGTGGATCACCGACTGCGGGTGCACCAGCGTCGATCCGTTCACTCGGCAGGTCAACAGCCGCGCCATCGATCGCTCCAGCCTTGTTCATCATGGTCGCGCTGTCGATCGAGATCTTCAGCGCCCATCGACCACCGGGTGCTGGCGCCTTTCAGGCCCGCGCGGGCCATCCTGTCGCCGTCGCCAGCAGACGGCCCGCCAGGCGATCGCCTGATACGGTCGATCGCCTCGCGGGTGCCATCGACTACCGCGGCTGGAAGTCGTTGTGCTCGAGATCTGCGGAACTGCATGAGGGTCGCGCCATGGGCGCTCACCGCACCTCGGCATCCGTGCAGCGCAGACCAGCGCGCCTGCTGTTGGCCAGCGCCACCGCCAGCGCCGCCGCCTTGCCGCCGCCAGCGTCGGCGCCGGCCACCACCGGTGATCGCGGCCATCGTCCAGTCCGCCGGCAGCCCCGCCGCCTCGATCACCGCCTGCCGCCCCGCCGCCACCCGCACGCCCGAGCCGGCCAGCGCCGCTTCCAGCATGCCGCCGGCCGCCTCGTCGCCGATCACCGCCCATTCGGCGCCCAGCGCCCGCGCCTGCCGGGCCAGCAGCGCCGCGTTGCGCCCGCCCACCAGCGCCCGCACCCGGAACCGCGCGGGATCGGCCGCGAGCAGTTCCACCGTCTGGGTGCCGACGCTGCCGGTGGCCCCCAGCACCGTCACGCTTCGTGTCATCGCCACAGCTCCACCCCGCGGATCGCGCTCACCAGCGCCGCCGCCGGTGCCGCCAGCAGCACCGCGTCCAGACGGTCCAGCAGGCCGCCATGCCCGGGTATCAGGGTTCCCGAATCCTTCACCCCGAAATGCCGCTTCAGCGCCGATTCCAGCAGGTCACCCGCCTGCGCCACGACCCCCAGCGCCGTCGCCGTCAGCATCGCCGCGCGCGGATCGCCCTGCCCCAGCCGGCCGGCCGCAACCCCCACCAGGGCCGCCGCGACGAGCCCGCCGAAGCCGCCCGACCATGTCTTGCCCGGCGAGATCGCGGGCGCGAGCTTCGGGCCGCCGACCAGCCGCCCGACCATGTAGGCGCCGACATCGCTGGCCCAGACCACGCACAGCACGAACAGCACCGCGCCGAAGCCGCCCGGCTCCGGCGCGCGCAGCCACAGCAGCGCGGCGACCGCCGGCAGGATGTAGGCGAACCCCGCCGGCACCAGCCACGCCGCCGGGCGCCTGCGGCTCATCGCCCGCCACTCCACCGCCATGCCGGCGGCGGCGCCCAGCACCAGCCCGATCCAGGCCATCCCGCCCACCCACAGGCAGCCCAGCGCCACCGGCAGCAGCACCGCGGCCGAGGCGGTGCGCAGCCCCAGGTCGCGCCAACGGCCTGCACGCGGCGCTTGCCCGCCGGGTCCTGACTCAGCCAGGGCGCGCCCCGAACCGGCGCTCGCGCCGCGCGAACTCGCCCAGCGCCGCCTCGAACTGCGCGGGGCCGAAATCCGGCCACAGCACGTCGAGGAACACCAGCTCCGCATAGGCGCTCTGCCACAGCAGGAAATTCGACAGCCGCTGCTCGCCCGAGGTGCGGATGATCAGGTCCGGGTCCGGAATCCCGTCGGTGGACAGCAGGCGCGCGAATCCCGCCTCGTCGAGCCCGGCCGGATCGAGCCGCCCGTCCTGCGCCGCCTGCGCCGCCGCCCGGGCCGCGGCGACGATCTCCGCCCGCGCCCCGTAGGACAGCGCGATCACCAGGTTCAGCCGCGTGTTGTGCGCGGTGTCGCGCTCGGCGGCGCCGAGGTCGATCTGGATGTCCTGCTCGAAGCGCGCGCGGTCGCCGATGAAGCGCAGCCGTATGCCCTCGGCCTTCAGCTCGGCGATCTCGCTCCTGAGGAACTGGCGCAGCAGCCCGGTCAGGTCCAGCACCTCGCCGGCCGGGCGGCGCCAGTTCTCGCTCGAGAACGCGTACAGCGTCAGCCATTCCACGCCGAGCCGTGCCGCCGCCTCGATGGTGCGGCGCACCGCCTGCACCCCGGCGCGATGGCCCGCCACCCGCGGCAGGCCGCGCGCCGCCGCCCAGCGGCCATTGCCGTCCATGATGATGGCGACATGGGCGGGCGCCGTGCCCCGCGCGCGGACCGGCGCCGTGCCGGACTGCTCGCCGGGCGCCGTCACCGCGATGTCGGGCACTGACATGCTCAAACCTGCTTGATCTCCTTGTCCTTCTCGGCCAGGGCCTCGTCCAGCCGCTTGATGTACTGGTCGGTCAGCTTCTGGATCTCGTCGGTCCAGCGCTTCTCGTCGTCCTGGCTGATGACGTGCTTCTTCTCCAGCGCCTTGGTCTGCTCCATTCCGTCGCGCCGCACGCCGCGCACCGCCACCTTCGCGCCCTCGGCATAGCGATGCGCCGCCTTCGACAGCTCCACGCGCCGCTCGCCCGTCAGCTGCGGGATCGGCACGCGGACCAGCTGGCCGTCATTGGCCGGGTTCAGCCCCAGCCCGCAGTCGCGGATCGCCTTCACGACGTTGTTCACCAGGCTGCGGTCCCACACCTGCACGGTGATCATCCGCGCCTCCGGCACCGCGATCGTGCCCACCTGGGGCAGCGGCACCTCGCTGCCATAGGCCTCCACCCGCACCGGCTCCAGAAGCGCGGGGCTCGCGCGGCCGGTGCGCAGCCCGGCGAATTCGCGGCGCAGCGTCTCCACCGCGCCATCCATGCGCCGGGTCAGATCCTGCTTCAGCCCGCTCAGATCGGTTGCCATGGCCACCCTCCCGCGCTCGGACGGCGCCGCGCCGTCATTTCGGCTCGACGATCGTCGTGAACTTGCCCTCGCCGCGCATCACCTGCGCGAAGGCGCCGGGCGCGCGGATGTTGAAGATGATGATCGGCACCCCGTTCTCGCGCGCCAGGCTGATCGCCGACGCATCCATGAACTTGAGGTCGCGCGCCAGCACGTCGTGATAGGTCAGCTGGTCGTAGCGCTCGGCGCCGGTCACCTTGCGCGGGTCGGCCGAATACACCCCGTCCACCTGCGTGCCCTTCAGCAGCGCGTCGCAGCCCATCTCGACGGCCCGCAGCGCCGCCCCGGTGTCGGTGGTGAAATACGGGTTGCCGGTGCCGGCGGCGAAGATCACCACCCGGCCCTTCTCCATGTGGCGCATCGCCCGCCGCCGGATATAGGGCTCGCAGACCGAGGCCATCGGGATCGCCGACTGCACCCGCGTCTCGACGCCGGCCTTTTCCAGCGCCGCCTGCATGGCGAGCGCGTTCATCACGGTCGCCAGCATGCCCATGTAGTGCGCCTGCGCCAGGTCCATGCCCGTGGCGGCGCCCGAGATGCCGCGGAAGATGTTGCCGCCGCCGATCACCAGGCACACCTGCACGCCCATGCCCACCACGTCGCGGACATCGCTGGCGATGGCGCTCACGGTGTCGTTGTCCAGGCCGAACTCGCGCTTGCCCATCAGGGCCTCGCCGGAGACCTTGAGCAGCACGCGCTGGTAGATGGTGGTCGCGGTCATCCGAGTCCCGACATGCGTGGGGCGGGCGGCACCGTAAAGGTCCCGCCCGCCCCGAACAAGAGAGAGAGGCAGTGGAATTACAGGCGACTACACCGGCGCCTTGACGCCCGCCGCGGCGGCCACCTCGGCGGCGAAGTCGCCGGCGTTCTTCTCGATGCCGTCGCCGAGCTTGAAGCGCGCGAAGCCGGTCAGCTGGGCGCCGGCCTTCTTCACCACCGCCTTCACCCGGCTCTCGCCGTCATGCACCCAGACCTGCTCCAGCAGCACCACCTCCTCGTAGTATTTGCGGATGCGGCCCTCGACCATCTTCTCGATGATCGCTTCCGGCTTGCCGGACGCGCGCGCCTGCTCGGACAGCACCGCCTTCTCGCGCTCCAGCGCCGCCGGATCGACCGCGTCGACGTCCAGCGCCTCCGGGCTCGTCGCGGCCACGTGCATCCCCACCTGCTTGCCCAGCGTCTCCAGCGCGGCGATCTCGCTCGCGCCCTCGACGGCGACCAGCACCCCGATCTTGCCCAGCCCCGGCTTCACCGCCTGGTGGACGTAGCTCGCCACCGCGCCCTGGCCGACCGAGAGCACCCGCGCGCGGCGGATGTTCATGTTCTCGCCGATGGTCGAGATGATGTGCGTCAGCTCCTCGCCCACGTTGCGGCCGGTGCCGGGATAGGGCGCCGCCTTGATCGCCTCGATGTCCTCGCCGACATGCAGCGCCACCTTGGCGACCTCATGGACGAAGTCCTGGAAGGTCTCGTTGCGGGCGACGAAATCGGTCTCGGAGTTGACCTCCACCATCGCCGCCTTGGCGGGCACGCTGGCGATGCCCACCAGCCCCTCGGCGGCCACCCGGCCGGACTTCTTGGCCGCGGCCGACAGGCCCTTCTTGCGCAGCCAGTCGATCGCCCCCTCCAGGTCGCCCCCGGTCTCGGTCAGCGCCTTCTTGCAGTCGGAGAACCCGGCGCCGGTGCGGTCGCGCAGGTCCTTGACGAGTGCAGCCGTGATCTCAGCCATGATCCTCGCTCCCTACTCTGCCGCCGGCTGCTCGGCCTCGGCGGCCTCCGGCAGCGCCTCGCCGGGCAGTTCCTCGGCCGCACCGAGATCCTGGCCCGACGCCATCATCTCGGCGCTGATCCCGTCCAGCACCGCGCCCGCGATCAGGTCGCAATACATGGTGATCGCGCGGATCGCGTCGTCGTTGCCCGGGATCGGATAGGTCACGCCGGCCGGGTCGGAGTTGCTGTCCAGCACCGCCACCACCGGGATGCCGAGCTTGTTGGCCTCCTCGACGGCGAGCTTCTCCTTGTTGGTGTCGATGATGAACAGGATGTCGGGCAGCCCGCCCATGTCCTTGATGCCGCCCAGCGCCCGCTCCAGCTTCTCGCGGTCGCGGGTGATGTCGAGCACTTCCTTCTTGGTCAGGCCCGTGGTGTCGCCCGCCAGCATCTCGTCGATCTGGCGCAGCCGCTTGATCGAGCCGGTGATCGTCTTCCAGTTGGTCAGCATGCCGCCGAGCCAGCGGTGGTTCACGTAGTACTGGCCGCAGCGCTTGGCCGCGTCGGCGACGTAGTCGGCCGCGGCGCGCTTGGTGCCCACGAACAGCACCCGCCCGCCGGCCGCGGTCACGTCGCGCACCGCGCGCAGCGCGCGATCCAGCATCGGCACCGTCTGCTGCAGGTCGATGATGTGGACCTGGTTGCGCACGCCGAACAGGTACGGCGCCATGCGCGGGTTCCAGCGCCGCGTGTGGTGGCCGAAATGGACGCCGGCCTCGAGCAGCTGGCGCAGGGTGAAATCGGGCATCGCCATGGGGGCGTGCTCCTTTCCGTGTTCCGGTTGAACCTCCGCGGGGCCAACGCCTTGCGGCACCGGATTCTGGCCTGTGTAAGGCCGGAAAGGCGCCCCGCGTGTGAATTACCGGTGGCACCATGCCGCCGGCGGGCGCGCATATGGCGCAAACGGGGCGGGAAAGCAAGCTTGCAGGCCTGCCTTCCCGTCCGCCCTACCCCTCCAGCACCTCCGCCGCGTCGACCAGCCCGCGCTGGCGTGCCCGCTCGGCCGGCGTCTGGCCCTGCTTGCTGCGCATGGTCCGGTCGGCCCCGTGCGCCAGCAGGAACTCCGCCATCTCGGCCGCCGCCGTGTCGTCCTGCGGCAGCACGAACAGCGGCAGCAGGCCCGAGCCGGGATAGGGCGCGTTCACCAGCCCGGGCTCGGCCGCGAACAGCTCTGCGAGCCGCTCCCGCAGCCCCAGGTTCACCATGTTCGGGATGTCGCGGCTCAGCGGCGCCAGCAGGGCGATGATGTCGTGGCGCTCGAAATGGTTGGCGAAGCCGAGCGCGCCGTCATACCGTTTCGTCGGGCTGTCGATGTCGGCGCCCGCCTCCACCAGCAGCCGCACCACGTCGATGCTGCCGCCCAGCACCGCCGACTGGATGCCGCGCAGCCCGTCATTGTCGGCGATATCCTTGTCCATGCCGAGCGCCAGCAGCAGCCGCACCACGTCCACCCGATCCTGGCGGGCGGCCGTCATCATGATCTCGGCGTCCTTGAGGCAGGCCGGGTTCTCGGCGGCGAGCGCGGCCGCCGCCTCGCGGTCCAGCCGCATGCAGGCGGCCTTGAACGCCGTCCGGCCTTCGAGCGGCCTGGCGACGGCCCCGTGCCGCTCCAGCAATGCCGCCATCGCGACATGGCCGTGCACCAGCGCCTCCTCGCGCAGCCGTCGCCCCGAATAGGCATGCCGGCCGTCGGCGTTCGCCCCATGCCCGATCAGCCATTCGGCCCGGCGCCGATGGTCGTACGCCACCGCGTTGCCCAGCAGGTAGTCGATCGCGCTCATCGGCACGCGCCCGCCCAGCGTCGGCTTCTCCAGCACCTCGCTCCAGCGTTCGAGCAGCCCCTGCCGCGCCGACCGCTCCCACAGGAAGTCGAGCCAGAACGTCTCGTCGCGCGTGATCGACGTGTTGTAGAGCGCCTGCGTGTCGTAGGCGCCGGCGCCCCGCGCCAGCAGCAGCTCCGCCATCGCCACCGCATGCGGATGCGGCGGCTGGTCGCCCTCGCCCTCGCCGATCGTGCCGGTCAGCGCGGTGAACGGGTTCTCCCAGTCGTCGCTGAACCTCGCCGCCGCGCTGCCGCCCTGGTCCAGCAGCAGCGCCGCCATTTCCAGCGCCGTGTCCCCGGCGCCCGGATAGCGCGTGAACGCAAGGTACAGGATCGGCTCCCAGTTCAGCGGTCCGGCCGGGCGCCCGGCGGCGCCGGGATCGGCCGCGAGCCGCCGCCGCACCTCCGCGAGGTCGCCCGTCACGACCGCGGCCGGCAGCGAATGGCGGCTGAAATCCGGCCATTGCGCCAGGATGCGCGCAGCCGTCGCCGTGTCGCCGCCCTGCCAGACGGCGCGCAGCACGATCTCCGCCCGCTCCGCGCGCGAGCGGCGGGCCAGCGCCAGCGCCTCCAGCGCGGCCCGCAGCGCGTCCCAGCCGGCCAGGCCATGCTCGCGCGCCAGCGCATGCTGCACGTCGCGCAGGCCGGGCGCGTCCGGGGCGCCAGGCAGCACGGCCAGCAGCCGGCCACGCGCCGCGGCATCGCCGTCGCGCAGCGCCTTCAGCCAGCGCTTGGCTTCCTTCTTCAATGTGTCGAGATTCGACTCGGGCGAGAGCGCGCGGCTCATCGGCAGCCTTCCTTCCGTTGCGCCATGTGTCCGCCGAGCCAGGCCGGAAGAAGGGGGAATCGTCCGGTTCGGAAGCTTGCTGGGCGGGAGCACGCTCCCTTGCCGCGGACAGGAGGCGCCCCAGGGCGCGCTGACGGCACGATCCGAAACGGCAGCCAGCCTGTCAATGCCCCACTGTTCATCGCGCCGCCGGCACGCCAGCATTCCGGCGGGCCGCCGCCGCGGCCGGCAGGATCGGGGACACATCCATGGCACTTCGCGCATTGCGCGCCGTCTTCATGCGCGGCGGCACCTCCAAGGCGATCATGTTCCGCGCCGCCGACCTGCCTCCCGACCGCGCCGCCTGGGCGCCGATCTTCCTCGCCGCGATGGGCTCGCCCGACGGCAACCTGCGCCAGCTCGACGGCATGGGCGGCGGCGTCTCCTCGCTGTCCAAGGTCTGCGTCATCGGCCCGCCCAGCCGGCCGGACGCCGATGTCGACTACACCTTCGCCCAGATCGGCATCGACCGGCCGGACGTGGACTATGCCGGCAACTGCGGCAACATGTCCTCCGCCGTCGGCCCCTTCGCGGTCGACGAGGGGCTGGTCCCCCGCCCGTCCGGCAGCGCGGCGGTCGTGCGCATCCACAACACCAACACCGGCAAGATCATCGTCGCCCATTTCCCCGTCGCCGACGGCCGCGCCGCGGTCGCGGGCGACCTCGCCATCGACGGCGTCTCCGGCTCCGGCGCCCCGGTCCGGCTCGACTTTGCCGATCCCGGCGGCTCCCGCACCGGCCGCCTGCTGCCCACCGGCAACCCTGCCGACCTGCTCGACCCGCCGGGCGAGCCGGCCATCCCGGCCACGCTGAGCGACGCCGCCAATCCCTGCGTCTTCGTGGCGGCCGCGGCGCTCGGCCTCGCCGGCACCGAGGCGCCCGCGGCGCTCGAGCGCGATGCCGCGCTGATGCGCCGCCTGGAATCGCTGCGTCGCCGCGCCGCGGTGCGCATGGGCCTCGCGCCCGACAGCGAGGCCGCCGGCCGCGTCGCCAGCATTCCCAAGATCGGCCTGCTGTCGGCCCCGGCCGACGCGACGCTTGCCTCCGGCCGCGTGCTCGCGGCCGGCGAGGCCGACATCACCGCCCGCCTGATCTCGGTCGGCCAGCCGCACCGCGCCATTCCGGTCACCGCCGCCCTGTGCCTCGCCGTCGCCTGCCGCGTGCCCGGCACCGTGGCGCACGGCCTGGCCCGCGCCGGCGATCCCGCGTCCCCGGTCCGCATCGGCCATCCCTCCGGCACGCTGATGGTCGCGGCCACCGTCGTGCCCGCGCCGGACGGCCCGCGCGTCCCCCACGCCACCCTGTTCCGCACCGCCCGCCGCCTGTTCCAGGGCGAGGTGCTCTATGCCGACAGCAGCCCCGATGCGATGAGGTCGGCATAGCGCGGCAGCCCCGCGCGATTGCCCCTGCTGCCGCATTTCAGCGCCGCCACCGCCTGTGCCACGTCGATGCAGCGCCCGACCGCCATGCCCGCCGCCAGCGCCCAGGCGAACCCGCCATGAAAGGCGTCGCCGGCCCCCGACGTGTCCACCACCGCCACCCTGAACGCCGGACGGTGGTGCAGCCCGTCGCCATCCGCCCACAGATAGCCGTCGCCGCCCTGCGTCACCCCGGCATGGCCCGGTCCCAGCGCCCGCGCCCGCGCCAGCCCCGCCGCCGCGTCGCCGGGCGCGAATTCCGCCAGCCCCGGCGCCGAGAACAGCGCGATATCGGCCAGCCGCAGCAGCCCAGGCAGCACCGGCGCCGCGCCCATCTCGGCATCCAGCACCGTCGGCACCCCCGCCGCCCGCGCCGCCGCGAACAGCGCCATCGCCCCGGCCGGCCAGCGCACGTCGGCCAGAACCGCCCCCGCCCCGCGCACCGCCGACAGGTCGAGCCAGGCCGGGTCGTCGGCGATCCCCTGGCTCGGATGCCCCACCAGCAGCCGCTCCCCGGCGGCATCGACGATCACCGCGGAAGTCGAGGTCGTGCCGCCCGCGAAGGACCGCACCTGCGCCACGTCCACGCCCTCGGCCGCAAGCCCCGCCCGCACCGTGGCGCCGGCGGCGTCATCGCCAACCCGGCTCATCAGCGCCACCCGCCCGCCCAGCCGTGCCGCGGCGACCGCGGCGTTCGACGCCATGCCCCCGCCCGTCTCCTCGGCGGCGGTGGCGATCACCTTGCGCGGCGAGGGCGGGAAGGCGGCGATGCGGTAGATGCGGTCGAGCGCGGCATGGCCAAGGCAGATGATGGCAGGCGGTGGGGCAGGGGCGGGCGTCATGCCCGCTATCCTATTGCCTCCCCCCGGCCGCGCCAGACCGCCGCCAGCTCGCCCGCCGCCACCAGGATCGCCGGCCCCAGCACGAAGCCCGGCGCCCCGAACACCACGATGCCGCCGAGGATCGCAAGGAAGGACGGCACGGTGTGCAGCCGCAGCCGGCTGCCGACCAGGATCGGGCGGACGATGTTGTCGCTGCCGCCGATCACCACCGCGCCCCAGCCCGCCAGCAGTGCCGCCCGCCCCCAGTCTCCGTCCAGGGCCAGGCCGATCGCCGCCGGGATCCACACCACGAATGCCCCCAGCACCGGCACGATCGAGAGCAGCCCCATCACCAGCCCCCACAGCACCGGCGCCGGCAGGCCCAGCGCCCAGAAGGCGAGCCCGCCCAGCACCCCCTGCATCGCCGCCACCGCGGCGGTGCCCAGCACGGTCGCCCGCACCGTCTCCGCCACCCGGCGCAGCAGCCGCGCGGTGTCGGCTTCCGGCAAGGGCGACCACGTCACCATCCAGCGCAACGCCGCCCGCCGGTCGCGCAGCGCGTAGAACAGAAGGTAGAAGCCGAGCAGCAGCTGGGTCGCCTGGGCGAACGAGGCGCCGGCCAGCCCGGCGCCGATGCTCCCCAGGCGCGAGGCCAGCCCGCCAAGCAGCGCCGCGGCATCGAACTGCTGGCCGATCCAGTCGGCCGCCGGCGCCAGGCGCGGGTTCGCCGCCATGAATCGCTCCGCCGCCCCGTCGGCCAGTTGCGCCTGCAGCGCCGCCGCCGCCTCCGCCGCCTCGCCCACCACCCGCGCGCCCAGCGCCGCCAGCGGCACCGCCGCCCCGGCCGCGATCGCCACCACCAGGATGGCCGCAGCCAGCGCCGGCGACCGCACCACCCGCTCCAGCCGCGCCTGCACCGGCACCGCCAGGATCGCCAGCGTCGCGGCCCAGACCAGCGCATCGAGGAACGGCGCCGCCAGCATCACGCAGCCGCCAAGGGCGGTGAGTGTCGCCGCCGCGACGAGGATCCTGCGTTCGGTGCCGGTCATGCCGGGGCGCAATGCGCGCCGGGGCGGGCGGGTTCCAGGAAGGGAAGGGCCTCCGGCGGCCAGGATGGCGCTGGCCGCCGGAAGCGCTTCGCCTGCTAGTGTCCCGATTCCGAAGTTCGTTGCCACGTGCAGTGGTCGGAATCGGGACTAGTTCTTTGTTTTCAGTGTCCTGTTCACCCCTACGTCCGCCATGAAGGATGGCGAACTTCAGGGACAGGACACTAGCCCGCGACCTCCACGATCCGCGCCCGGTCGAACCCGTTGAACCCGGTGCGCAGGCAGGCCCCGTAGGCGCCGAGCTGGAAGATCTCGATCCAGTCGCCTTCGTCCAGATCGTCCGGCAGCGGGAACGGCCCGTGCATCACGTCGGCGCTGTCGCAGGTCGGGCCGAAGAAGCCGAAGTCGCGCAGCGGCGCCGTGCTCGCCCGCAGGCAGCGCACCGGATAGCGGAAGCCCAGCGCGCCGGCATCGGCCAGGCTGCCGTAGACGCCGTCATTGACGAACAGCATCCCGTCGCGCCGCCCCTGCACCTGCACCACCACGGAACCGCCGGCCGCCACCAGCGCCCGCCCGGGCTCCGCCCACAGCCGCGCCCCGGCGAATTCCGGCCGGGCCGCGCCTTCCTCGATCTCTGCCAGGAACGCGCCGAGGGCGG
>JBGAIK010000045.1:0-26101 GCA_044225615.1 Acetobacteraceae bacterium
GCCTCGGCGATGGCGGTCATGGTGCTGGCGGTGCCCATGGTCATGCAGGTGCCGTGCGAGCGGGCGATGCCGCGCTCGACGCCGAGCCAGTCCTGGTCGGTGATCTTGCCGGCGCGGAGCTCGTCCCAGTATTTCCAGGAGTCCGAGCCGCTGCCGAGGGTCTTGCCGCCCCAGTTGCCGCGGAGCATGGGGCCGGCGGGCAGGAAGATGGCGGGGAGGTTCATGCTGGTGGCGCCGAGCAGGAGCGCCGGGGTGGTCTTGTCGCAGCCGCCCATGAGGACCGCGCCGTCGACGGGGTGGGAGCGCAGCAGCTCCTCCGTCTCCATGGCGAGCATGTTGCGGTACATCATCGTGGTCGGCTTGACGAAGCTTTCCGAGACCGAGAGGGCGGGGAGCTCGACCGGGAAGCCGCCGGCCATCAGGATGCCGCGCTTCACGTCGTCCACGCGCTGCTTGAAGTGGCTGTGGCAGGGCTGGAGGTCGGACCAGGTGTTGATAATGGCGATGACGGGCTTGCCGGTCCATTCCTCGGGGGCGTAGCCCATCTGCATGGCGCGGGAGCGGTGGCCGAAGGAGCGGAGGTCGGCGGGGCCGAACCAGCGGCGGCTGCGCAGGGTTTCGGGCGATTTGCGCGCCGGGGGCGTGGCATCGGGCATGGTAGCGTTCCCTTCCTGATTTGGGCGCAGTTTCGTCGTGTCGGGGCGAAACGTCCAGAGCCGGAACGGCGCCGGGGGCGCGGTTGCATTGGGCGGGCAAGCGGCGGCAAGGTTGCGGCCTGACACATGCAGGCGGGGTGCGAAGATGCGGCGTGGAACATGGATGGCGGCGGCGCTGGCGGCGCTGCTGGGGGCCGGGGCGCAGGCGCAGCCGCTGCGGGTGGCGCTGGAGTTCGATCCGGCGCCGCTCGATCCGGCCACCGACGGCAGCTACACCAACCGCGTCGTGACCACGCTGATGTGCGACAGCCTGATCGACCTGACGCCGGACCTGCAGTTCGTGCCCGAGCTCGCGACGTCGTGGAGCTGGGCGCCGGACCGGCTGTCGCTGACGCTCAAGCTGCGCGAGGGGGTGGTGTTCCAGGACGGGACGCCGTTCGACGCCGCCGCGATGGCGGCCAACATCACGCGCTACAAGACGCTCGACTACTCGATCCGCAAGACCGAGATGGCGGCGATCTCGGGGGCGGAGGTGGTGGATCCGCATACGCTGAAGGTGACCTTGACGCGGCCGTTCGCGCCGCTGATCGCGCTGCTGTCGAACCGGCCGGGGACGCCGTATTCGCCGAAGATCCTGGGGCTGTCGCGCGAGGCGATCGCCAACAAGCCGGTCTGCGCCGGGCCGTTCGCGTTCAAGGAGCGGGTGGTGCAGGACCACATCACGCTGGAGCGCTTCCCCGGCTACTGGAATGCGGGGGCGATCAAGCTGTCGTCGGTGGTGTTCCGCACGGTGACCGATTCCAACATCCGCAAGGTGGACCTTTCGGCGGGCGGGCTCGACATCGCGCAGAAGCTGTCGCCGACCGACGTCTCGGTGGTGGCGAAGGATTCGAAGCTGCGCATCTATCGCAGCCCGTCGCTGGGCTTCTCGATCATCGAGTTCAACGTCAACAACGGCAAGGCGGCGGACACGCCGCTGGGCAAGGATGCGCGGGTGCGCCGCGCGTTCTCCATGGCGATCGACCGCAAGGCGCTGAACCAGGTGGCGTTCGACGGGCAGTACATCCCGTCCAACCAGATGGAGGCGCCGGGCAGCGCCTATTACAACGCGGCGTTCCCGGTGGGCGAGCGCGACGTGGAGGGGGCGAAGAAGCTGCTGAAGGAGGCGGGGGTGGCCAGGGTGTCGTTCACCTTGCGCACCGGCACCGATCCGCTGGATGCGCAGGTGGCGCAGATCATCCAGTCGATGGTGGCCGAGGCCGGGTTCGACATGAAGATCGTGACCGAGGATTCGGCGGCCCTGGTGGCCAACACGCGCAGCGGCAATTTCGAGGCGAGCCTGCTGCTGTGGTCGGGCCGCGCCGATCCGGACGGCAACGCGCCGATCTGGCTGACCAGCAAGGGGTTCACCAACTGGGGGCAGTACAACAGCCCGCAGATGGACCAGCTGCTGCAGCAGGCGACGGAATCGGACGATCCCAAGGTGCGCAAGGGGTTCTACGACCAGGCGAGCGCGCTGTTCATGGCCGACCAGCCGCACGTGGTGCCGTATCACTGGGCGATGCTGTGGGGCCTGTCAGCCAAGGTGCAGGGTTCAAGGGCCGGCCGGACGGGCTGTGGCGGCCGGAGGGGATGACGATCGCGCCGTGAGGGGCGGCGCCCCGGCCCGCCGGGACCGGGGCGCTTTGGATCATGATTGGTTCGGGTCGAGCCAATCATGATCAAGTCTGATCGCGTGGTCTGATCGCGTGATTCACGCTTTCCGGCTTCGCCTCCAGCGATCGCGCGCTGATTGCGAAGTTTAATTCACCTTCATCCAGCGCGCCTCGCTCATGCTGTCGGCGATCGACGAGGTGCCGCGCAGGTTGGCGCGCCAGTCGTCGACCTTGTCGTTGGGGAAGCCGATGATGAGGAAGTAGCTCTGGCGGAACTCGGCCATCCAGCGGCCGAGCTGGTCCTCGTCGATCTCGAACTGCAGGGCGGCGTCGCCGTCGCGCTCATGTGATAGGCGGTGGCGCGGGCGCGCCAGGGCTCTGGCTGTCGAACTTCATCGTCACCGCGACCTTGGTGCCGTCGGTGACCTTCCAGGCGGTGTTGCTGAGCTGGATGGTGAGCGAGGAATCACCCTTGTAGTATTTGACGCCGATATACTTGCCGTCGCCCGAGGTGGAGACGCCGCAGACCTTCTGGCCGTTGTTGGAGGAGCCGCCGAATGCCTCCCAGGCACCGGCACGGGCATAGGTCCTGACCTCGGCCGAGGCCGGCGCGGAGAGCAGCGTGGCGGCGATGGCAGCCGCGCCAAGCAAGGTCGTGCGGTTCATGGTCCCCTCTTCCTGCGGCGGGCCGCTGGCTGCGGCCCTGTCGCCCATCCATGCCATAGGGGCGCAATTTGTGAAAAGCCCGTAATTCCCGCGACATGAAACATGTCCGTGCGGGTTGCTTTGCCGGGCATTTCCGCTATTCCCGTCGCCCGGCGAGCCAGGACCTTCCTGGGGGCCGCCGCAGCCTGGGGAGACTGGCGTGACCGCGCTGATCGAGATCGAGGGCCTGACGAAGCGATTCGGCGGCTTCACCGCCGTGGACAACGTGTCGTTCCAGGTTGCCCGCGGCGAGGTGCTGGGCTTCCTGGGACCGAACGGTGCCGGCAAGTCCACGACGATGCGCATGCTGGCCGGGTTCATGACGCCCTCGGCGGGCACCGCGCGGATCTGCGGGCATGACGTGCAGGCGGACAGCGTGGCGGCGCGGCGCATGCTGGGGTTCCTGCCCGAGGGTGCGCCGACCTATCCGGACATGACGGTGCTGGGCTTCCTGGGCTTCGTCGCCGCCATCCGCGGCTATCGCGGCGGCGAGGCGGCGGACCGGGTGGAGCATGCGCTGGGGCTGACGACGCTCGCCTCGGTGCGGCTGCAGCCGGTCGAGACGCTGTCCAAGGGGTTCAAGCGCCGGGTGGGGCTGGCGCAGGCGCTGCTGCACGACCCGCCGGTGCTGGTGCTGGACGAGCCGACCGACGGGCTCGATCCCAACCAGAAGCACGAGGTGCGCGACCTGATCGCGCGGATGGCGCCGGAGAAGGCGATCGTGATCTCGACCCACATACTCGAAGAGGTGGGCGCGGTGTGCTCGCGGGCGATCATCATCGCGCATGGCCGGGTGGTGGCCGACGGGACGCCGGCGGAGCTGGAGAAGCGCCATCCGAGCGGGAAGCTCGACGACGTGTTCCGCGCCATCACCCAGCCGGAAGCGGCCTGACCATGCGCAATGTCTGGATCGTGGCCAAGCGCGAGCTCGGCGGCTATTTCGCCACCCCGGTGGCGGCCGTGTTCATCGTGATATTCCTCGCCCTGCAGGGCGTGCTGACCTTCAACCTGGGCAATTTCTTCGACCGCAACCAGGCCGACCTCGCGCCCTTCTTCAACTTCCTGCCCTGGGTGTTCCTGCTGCTGATCCCGGCGATCACCATGCGGCTGTGGGCGGAGGAGCGGCGGCTGGGGACGATCGAGCTGCTGCTGACCCTGCCGATCACGCAGGGGCAGGCGGTGGTGGGCAAGTTCCTCGCCGCCTGGGCGTTCTGCGCCATCGCGCTGGCGCTGACCTTCCCGTTCGTGGTGACGGTGAATTTCCTCGGCAAGCCCGACAACGGGGTGATTGCGACCGGCTATGTCGGCGGGCTGCTGGTGGCCGGCGCCTTCCTGTCGATCGGCTCGGCGCTGTCGGCGGCGACCAAGAACCAGGTGATCGCCTTCGTCCTCGCGGTGGCGGTGTGCTTCCTGTTCGCGGTGGCGTCCTATCCGCTGGTGACCGATTTCATCGCCAAGTCCTCGCCGACGCTGGCCGAGATCGTGCGGCGGCTGTCGGTGGCCGAGCGGTTCCAGGGCTTCACCCGCGGCGTGGTCTCGCTGCGCGACCTTCTCTACTTCATCTCCTTCATCGGGTTCTGGCTGTTCCTGAACACGGTGATCGTCGAGCATCGCAAGGCGGATTGAGCACATGCGCCGCTTTTCCTCCTCGCTGGTCGGCGTCATCGCCGTGCTTGCCATCCTGGTCGGGATCAACGTGCTGGCCGAGACGCGGCTGGGGCGGGTGCAGCTCGATCTCACCCAGCAGAAGCTCTACACGCTGAACGACGGCACGCGGACGATCCTGGCCGGGCTCAAGGACCCGATCACGCTGCGGGTGTACTATTCGCGGGCGCTGGGCGGGCGGATCCCGGTCTATGGCGCCTATGCCGACCGGGTGCGCGAGATGCTGCGCGAGTATGCGTCGGTCTCGGGCGGGAAGATCCGGCTGGAGTTCCTCGATCCCGAGCCGTTCAGCGACACCGAGGACCGGGCGCTGGCCTACGGGCTGCAGGGCGTGCCGATCGACCAGGGCGGCGAGCAGGTCTATTTCGGCCTCGCGGCGTCGAACATGCTGGACGACGAGCGGGTGATCCCGTTCTTCCAGCCGGACCGCGAGCGGTTCCTGGAATTCGACCTGACCAAGCTGATCTACGAGCTGTCGAACCCGACGCGGCCGGTGATCGGCGTGCTGTCCTCCCTGCCGCTCGACGGCGATCCGCGCATGATGATGATGATGCGCGGCAACCCGGGCGCGGGGGCGCCGTGGGTGTCGATGCTGCAGCTGCGGCAGACCTTCTCGGTGCGCAACATCCAGCCCGACGTGCAGGCGATCGACCCCGACGTGAAGGTGCTGCTGGTCGCGCATGCGCAGAACCTGCCGGATGCGGCGCTGTATGCGATCGACCAGTTCGTGATGCGCGGCGGGCGGCTGATGGCGATGGTGGACCCGCACAGCGAGGGGCAGGCGGCGGCGCCGAACCCGACCGGTCAGCCGCCGGCCGACACGTCGAGCAACCTGGCGAAGCTGTTCGATGCCTGGGGCCTCGAATACGACCCGAAGCAGGTGGTGGGCGACACCACCGGGGCATGGCGGGTGCGGGCCAATCCGGGCGAGCGGGTGCAGGCGGTGGACTACGTGGCCTGGTACAACATCCGCGATGGCATCAACCACGAGGACCCGGCGACGGCCGATCTGAGCCAGGTGACGGTGGCCTCGGCCGGCTGGCTGCGCAGGAAGGAGGGGGCCGACATCGCCTTCACGCCGCTGCTGACGGCCAGCGCCAAGGCCGGTCCGGTGCCGGTGGACAAGGTGAAGTCGTTCCCCAATCCGACCCAGATCCTGGGCGAGTTCAAGAGCGAGGGCGGGCCCTACGTGATCGCCGCGCGCGTGCGCGGGGTGCTGAAATCGGCCTTCACCGGCCCGCCGCCGCTGGCGGAGGGCGCCAAGCGGCCGGACAACTTCCCCGAGTTCAAGGCGCAGACCGACGGGCCGGCGAACCTGGTGGTGGCGGCCGACAGCGACATCCTGGCCGACCGGTTCTGGGTGCGGGTGCAGGATTTCTTCGGCCAGCAGGACGCGACGCCGTTCAGCGACAACGGGCCGTTCGTGGCCAACCTGGTCGGCACGCTGGCCGGCGGCGACGCGCTGATCGGGCTGCGCAGCCGGGGCAGCTCGCTGCGTCCGTTCACGCTGGTGGAGACGATGCAGCGCGACGCCGAGGCGCGCTACCGGGCGACCGAGCGCGAGTTGCAGGCGCATCTGGAGGACACCCAGAAGAAGCTGACCGCCCTGCGCACCGGCCGCGGCGAGCAGGGGGCGGCGGCGGTGATCAGCGAGCAGCAGCGGGCCGCGATCGACGAGCTGCGGCGCGACGTGACGCAGACCCGGGTGAAGCTGCGCAACGTGCAGCTGGAGCTGCGGCGGGACATCATCCGGCTCGAGTCCGGCCTGCGGCTGTTCGACATCGTGCTGGTGCCGGCGGTGCTGGCGGTGCTGGCGATCGTGCTGGGGCTGGTGCGGCGCCGCCGGCGTGCCCAGGCGCGGGCTTAGGAGACAGCGATGAAGCAGCGCACGACCCTGATCCTGGCGGCGGTGGGCGTGGTCGCGCTCGGCGCGGCCTGGCAGTTCGGCATCCGCGCGGTGCCCTCGGCGCGGCAGGAGGTGGCGGCGGGCACGCTGGTCTTCCCCGGGCTGGCGGCGCGGCTGGGCCAGGTGGCGCGGATCGAGGTGACGAGCAAGGGCCGGACGCTGGCGCTGGTGCCGAAGGACGGGCGCTGGGGGCTGGCCGACCGCGACGCCTTCCCGGTGCAGGGCGACAAGCTGCGCGAGCTGCTGACCGGGCTGACCGAGCTGCGCATCACCGAGCCGCGGACCAGCGACCCGGCGCAGTACGGGCGGCTGGGGGTGGAGGACCCGTCGGCGACCGGGACGGCCAACCTGCTGAAGCTGCTGGGCGCGGACGGCAAGCCGATCGTGGAGCTGATCGTGGGGCACCGCCGCGTGCGCACGCAGGGCAACGTGCCGGAGACGATCTTCATTCGCCGGCCCGGCGAGGCGCAGTCCTGGCTGGCGGAGGGACGGCTGCCGGTGGACGCCGATCCGCAGCTGTGGTTCGAGCGCGACATCGCCAACATTCCGGCGGCGCGGGTGGCGAAGGTGGTGTCGACGCGGGGCGACGCCACGCTGGAATTCGCCCGCGACGGCGACAAGCTGGTGCTGAAGGCGCCGGAAGCGCATCCGAAGCTCGACGACTACCGGGTGGAGGAGGTGGGGCGCGGGCTGGAGAGCCTGACGCTGACCGACGTGCAGCCGGTGGCGAAGCAGCCGGAGGCCGAGAAGCTCGGCACCGCGGTGATCACGACCGTGGACGGGATGGTGGTGACGGCGAGCGTGTTCAAGGCCGACAAGGACATCTGGGTTCAGTTCGCGGTCGCCGGCGAGGGCGAGGCGAAGGCGGCGGCCGAGGCGCTTGCCGCGCGGGTGAAGGGCTGGTCCTACCAGGTGGGGGCGTGGAAGGAGAAATCCTTCGTGCCGACCATGGACGACCTGAAGGCGAGCGAGCCCGAGGCGCCGGCGGCGGGACAGCCGCCCGCCACGGCACCGGCCCCCGCCTCCAATTGAGCCGGGAATATCCGGACCGGCCGTTCGTCGGCATCGGGCTGGTCGTGCTGCGGCCCGGCAAGGTGCTGCTGGTGCGGCGGGGCAAGCCGCCGAACCTCGGCACCTGGAGCCTGCCGGGCGGGGCGCAGGAGATCGGCGAGCGGGCCGAGGAGGCGGCGCGGCGCGAGCTGCTGGAGGAGACGGGGCTGGCCGTCGCCGAGCTGCACCTGGCGGCCAACGTGGACAGCATCACGCGCGACGGTGACGGGCGGGTGCGTTACCACTACACGATCATCGACTTCGCGGCGCGCTGGGCCGGCGGCGAGGCGGTGGCGGGCGATGACGTCAGCGAGGTGACCTGGGCGCCGCTGGACGGGCTGGCGCGCTACGGGCTGTGGTCGGAGGCGCATCGGGTGATCGCGATCGCGCGGGGGCTGCTGTCCTTGTAGCGGCAGGCGGCGCTGCCCTATCGTGACGCGATGAGATACATCCTGGTGCTGCTGATCGCGGCCGGCTTCGCGGGCTACCTGCTGCCGGCGCAGCAGGAACGGACGAGCACGCCATGCGAGGCGCTGGCGCGCAAGCTGCGCGACATGGCGGAGGAGGATTTCGCCAGATTGCCGCAGGCCGCGGACCCGAAGGCGCAGGCGGCGTTCGCGCAGGTGAGGGCGAAGCTGCCGGACGCGGCGACGCTGGAGGGGCTGGCGCGGGCGCAGATCCCGATGCTGCCGCCGCAGGCGGGCTGCGCCACCGGCTACTGGGTGGCGGTGTTCAAGCCGGAGATGCTGCGCAGCGTGGTGCCGGCGGCGCTGCCGCCGCGCTGAGCGTCACTGCCGCGTGACCGGCGCGATGCTGGCGCCGCGCCGCGCGGCGCGGCTATCCTCGAAGTGCCGGCACGGGCTCGCCGCCGGCCAATCAGACGGGGAAACGCCATGGAATTCGGCTATTTCACGATGCCCTCGCATCCGCCCGAGCGCGGCCTGAAGGACGGGCACGACTGGGACCTGCAGACGATGCGCTGGCTGGACGAGCTGGGCTTCTCCGAGGCCTGGATCGGCGAGCACCACACGGCGCCGTGGGAGCCGCATCCGGCGCCGGACCTGCTGATCGCCCAGGCGCTGCTGCAGACGAAGCGGCTGCGCATCGGGCCCGGCGGGTTCCTGCTGCCGTACCATCATCCGGCGGAGCTGGCCAACCGGGTGGCGATGCTGGACCATCTCTCGGGCGGGCGGCTGAATTTCGGGATCGCGGCGTCCGGCCTGCCGAGCGACTGGGCGATGTTCCATGTGGACGGGATGTCGGGGGCGAACCGCGAGATGACGCGCGAGGCGCTGGACATCATCCTGAGGCTGTGGGGCGAGGACGGGCCGTGGGACCATGCCGGCAAGCACTGGCAGGTCTCGAAGCCCGACACGATGTTCGGGTTCCTCAAGAGCCACATCAAGCCGCTGCAGCAGCCGCATCCGCCGATCGGGGTGGCCGGCCTGTCGAAGAACTCGGACACGCTGAAGCTCGCCGGCGAGCACGGCTACATTCCGATGAGCCTCAACCTCAACCCCGGCTACGTGAAGAGCCACTGGGAGAGCGTGGAGGCGGGGGCGGCGAAGTCCGGGCGCACGCCGAGCCGGCGGGACTGGCGGCTGGTGCGGGAAATATTCGTGGCCGAGACCGACGAGGCGGCGTGGCAGCTGTCGGTGGGCGGGATGATGGGGCGGATGATGCGGGAATACTTCCTGCCGCTGCTGGCCAATTTCGGGTTCAAGGAATACCTGAAGCACCGGCCGGACGTGCCCGACGACGAGGTGACGGTGGAGTATTGCGCCGAGCACAACTGGCTGGTGGGCTCGCCCGAGACGGTGGCGAAGAAGATCCAGCGTGTCTATGACGACGTGGGCGGGTTCGGGCAGCTGCTGGTGTTCGGCTTCGACTATGTCGACAACCCCGGCGCCTGGCACGATTCGCTGCGGCTGATCCAGGAGCAGGTGAAGCCGCGGGTGGCGCATCTGGTGCCGGCATAGGGGCACGCGCAAGCGGCGCGGATGCCACGCCGCCCCCCTTCCGTGCGCGGCGGGGGCGGCGGGTTCAGTTCTTCAGGTGGGAGGAGCCCGGCACGCGCCGCGCGTTGAGCATGGTCAGGGCGACGCCGGCGAGAACGAGGGAGCCGGCCAGCGGCATCAGCCAGCAGGGACGGGCCAGGATCGGCACGAACAGCGCGGTCCAGATCCGGTCGCCCCAGTGGTCGCGGACCCAGTCCTGCATGCCGGGCAGCAATTGCTGGTCGAACTGGGCGACCAGCCGTTGCAGCGGCATGGTGACCGGATAGAGCAGGGCCGCGGCGAACGCCCCCACCGGCACAGCGCGGCCAGCACGCTGCCAGCACGCGCGGCACGATGGGGGTGCGGGCATCAGGCGAACAGCCGCTCGTCTCGTTTGTCGGCATAGAGGCCGGCGACGAACTCGCCGTAGCCGTTCCAGATCTGGGTGGCCACCATCTCGTCGGTGCCGAGCAGGCGCTCCTTGGCCTGGCTCCAGCGCGGGTGCGGCACGGCCGGGTTCACGTTGGCCCAGAAGCCGTATTCGCTGTCCTGCAGGGCTTCCCAGAAGGAGACCGGGCGCTTGTCGGTGAACTCGACCTTGACGATCGACTTATGGACTTGAACCCGTATTTCCACGGCAGGGTGAGGCGGATCGGGGCGCCGTTCTGGGGCGGATGGTGCGGCCGCACATGCCCACGGTGAGGAAGGCGAGCCTGCTTCATCGCCTCCTCCATGGTGACGCCCTCGGTGAATAGGGGGTACCAGCTCTGCTTGAGGCTGGCATGTCTTGGGATCGGCGAGGGTGGTGAAGACCACGTATTTCGCGGACGAGGTCGGCTCGGCGAGCCTGACCAGATCGGACAGCGGGAAGCCCACCCAGGGGACCGTCATCGCCCAGGCCTCGACGCAGCGGTGGCGGTAGACCCGCTCCTCGAGCTTGACCTGCTTCAGAGGTCCTCGAAGCCGATCGCGTGGGGCTTTGCCACCATGCCGGTGATGTTGATGTTCCAGGGGCTTTCGACCAGCGCCTTGGCCTGGTCGTAGACCGACTTGGAGAGGCCGAACTCGTAGTAGTTGTTGTAGGTCGCGGCATCCTGCTCCGGCGTCAGGGGACGGCCGGCCTGGTATTTGTCGTTGCGCGCGGCCTCGAGCTTCGGGCGGTTCGCCATCTGCGGCGGGGCCTTGGACGAGAACAGGTTGAACTGGGCCGCGGCGGGGGTGGCCGCGCCGGCGGCGAGGGCGCCGGCCACGATGGCGCGGCGGCCGAGCACGACGGCCTCGGGGGTGGCCTTGCTGTCCGGGATCTCCCAGCCGCGCCGCCTGTGGATGTTCATCTCGCCTGCTCCTTGCCTGAACCTGTCCCGTTTCTACGCGGCGGTCCGTGGGGCGGATGCCAGTCTGCCCCGCCCGGGGGCCGCGAGGCGGCGGGCGGGTTGATCAGCCGCTGCCTATGTCGCAAACAGGCCGGACGCGCGGGCGTTACAGGCCGCTGCGCAAGACCGTCCAGGAAAGGCAGGTTTCATGCACCTCTCCCGCTATCCCCGCGTCAAGCTGTGCCATGCGCCGACGCCGCTGGAGTTCATGCCGAACCTGACCAAGGCGCTGGGCGGGCCGCAGCTGTGGATCAAGCGGGACGACTGCACTGGCGTGGCCACCGGGGGCAACAAGAATCGCAAGCTCGAGTTCCTGATGGGCGACGCGCTGGCCCAGGGGGTGGACCATATCGTGACCCAGGGGGCGGTGCAGTCGAACCATGTGCGGCAGACGGCGGCGGTGGCGGCGAAGCTCGGGCTGAAATGCACGGCGGTGCTGGAGCACCGCATCCAGACCAACGACTCCGACTATCTCGACAGCGGCAACGTGCTGCTGGACCGGATGTAGGGCTGAGCATCGAGCACTGGCGACGGCGGCACCGACATGCAGAAGGCGATCGAGGCGGTGGGCGAGCGGCTGAAGGCGAGGGGCGAAGCCGTATGTGATCCCGGGCGGCGGCTCGAACACCGTGGGCGCGCTGGGCTATGTGCATGTGGCGGTGGAGCTGCTCGCGCAGGCCAACGAGATGGGGCTGCGGATCGACCGGCTGGTGCACGCGACCGGCAGCGCGGGAACGCAGGCCGGGCTGGTGGTGGGGCTGGAAGGGCTGAATTCGGGGATTCCCGTGCTCGGGATCGGCGTGCGGCTGCCGCGCGACCGCCAGGAGGCGAACGTGCACAAGCTCGCCGAGGCGACGGCGGAGAAGCTGGGCCTGAAGGGCGGCATCCGGCGCGAGGCGGTGGTGGCCAATTGCGACTATGTCGGCGATGGCTACGGCATCCCCACCGAGGGCATGGCCGAGGCGCTGATGATGACCGCGCGGCTGGAAGGAATTTTCCTGGACCCGGTCTATTCCGGCAAGGGGATGGCGGGGCTGATCGACCTGATCCGCAAGGGACAGTTCGGCAAGGACGAGAACGTGGTGTTCCTGCATACCGGCGGGCAGGTGGGGCTGTTCGGCTACAAGGACTACCTGACGCGCGCCGCCGCCTGACCGGGAGGGTGCCGGCTTCGTTGATTGCGTTCGGGTGACGCTTCGCCTACCAAACCGGGGCCCGATGGACGCCGCATCCCCCTTCCCTGCCCTGTTCTCGCGGTTTCCGCTGCCGGATTGCCCACGCACGGAGTTCGCGCCCGGGATCGGAGCGGAGCCGGTGCATCCGGTAGAGGAGCCCGCGGCCGATCCGGCGCTGGCGCTGATCGCGCCCTATGTCGATGCGGCGTTCTACCTGGCGAGCTTTCCGGACGATCCGGTGGCCGCGCGCGATCCGGCGGCGCATTTCCACCAGCATGGCTGGCGGCAGGGGCGCGATCCGGCGCCGTGGTTCGACACCAAGCACTATCTGGCCGCGAACGACGACGTGCGCGGGGCCGGGATCGACCCGCTGCTGCACTACCTGCGCAACGGCCGCGCCGAGGGGCGGGCGCGCGGCCGCCCGGCGGCGCGCGGCGTCGGCTGGTGGATGCGGCGATGCCGCCGCGGCGGCCGGGGCTCGACGCGCCGCCCGGGCTGCCGTCGCTGGACACGTCCGGGCTGGCCGGGGCGCTCGCGCTGGCCTGCCTCAGGCGCGGGCTGGTGGTGTCGGTCAGCCATGACCGCTACATCGACAAGACCATAGCAAGATCATCGACGACGAGGAGGCGCAGTTCGCTTGCTGACCGCCGCTATCTGCACATCGCGCCGGATTCAAGGCGCTGGCAGCAACGCTGGCGCCGCATAGACGAGGCGATGCCGCCGGTGCTGGTGCTGGGCGGCAGAGCATTCGGGATCGCGCGACGACGATCCGGCACCAGCAGCCGGCAGGGCTCACGCGGCTGCTGGTGGTGCATTCGCTGTTCGGGCACCGGCCCGAGACGCTGGCGGCGCTGGCGGCGGCCTTCGCGGCCGAGCGCAGCTTCTTCTGGGTGCACGACTACGGCAGCCTGTGCAGCGGCTACAACCTGCTGCGCAACGATGCCGCGTATTGCGGAGCGCCGGCGGCGGACAGCATGGCGTGCCGGATCTGCGTCTACGGCGAGGACCGGCAGGAATACCAGCAACGGGTGCGGGCGCTGTTCGCGGCGGTGGCGTTCGACGTGCTCGCACCGTCGCGGGCGGCGCTGGCGGTGTGGCGCCACGGGGCGGCGGGGCTGCCGCATCGCAGCGCGCGGGTGCATGCCAATGCGGTGCTGCGGCCGTCCGGGACCGAGCCGGCGCGGGACGGGCCGGTCCGGGTGGCGTTCGTGGGGTTCCCGACCGCGGGGAAGGGCTGGCCGCTGTTCGCGGAGCTGGTGGCGCGCGGGCGGGCGTCGGGGCGGCTGCGGCTCTTCCACCGCCAATGCCGGGGCGCTGAAGCCGATGCAGCGCCTGGAGACGGTGGCGACGCAGGTGGACCGCAGCGACCGGCTGGCGATGGCGGCGGCGCTGGCGGCGCATGACATCGACCTGGTGGCGGTGCTGTCGCCCTGGCCGGAGACGTTCAGCTTCGTCACCCACGAGGCGCTGGCGGCGGGGGCCGACGTGGTGGCGCTGGCCGATGCCGGCGGCGTGGTGGATGCGGTGACGGCGCAGGCGCGCGGCGTGGTGCTGCGGACGGAGGCCGACGTGCTGCACTTCTTCCTCGACGGGCCGGCCGAGGCCTATGTGCGGGCGCAGCGCGCGGCGGGGCGGGCGCGGGCGCGGCTGATCGCCTGCGGGACGACGGCGACGGTCGATCCCGCGCGGGAGGACGGGCCGGAGCCGGAACGCCTGGCGACCGAGGACCCGGACCTGATCGTGGTCGCCCGCGGCGCCGTGCTGCGGCCGTCGGCGGAGGAGGGGCGGCTGGTCTTCGCGCTGCCGGAGGCGGCCGGGGAGGTGCGGATCGTGTCGCGGCACGTGACACCGCACGGCTTGCGCCGGAGAGCGGCGACCATCGGCGGCTGGGGGTGGCGGTGGCGGGGCTGTGGCTGGACGGCGCGGCGACCGGGCCGGGCGATGCGCGGCGGCGGCGCGGCTGGCATGGGGCGGCGCCCGGGGCGGCGGTGCAGTGGACCAGCGGCGATGCGGTGCTGGAGGTGGGGAGGGGCGCGGCGGCTGGAGCTGGCGCTGGGGCCGGGGCCGACCTTCCGGCGCTGCCCGCTGGGCGCGGCGGGGTGAGGCGGCATGCCGGGCATCCACTGCTTCACCAGCTTCACCTTCGCCTATCTGGCCCGCGCCCGGGTGCTGGCGGAGACGCTGAAGGCGGCGCATCCGGACTGGGTGCTGCACGCGCTGGTGGTGGATGAGTTCCCGCCCGGGCTGGACCCCGACGCGCTGGCGCCGTTCGACGCGGTGACGCGGGCGAGCGCGCTGGGGATCGGGCGGTTCCGGGCGTGGATGTTCAAGCACGACCTGGTCGAAGGCTGCACCGCGGTGAAGGGCACGATGCTGCGCCGGCTGCTCGACGAGGGCGCGGAGATGGTGGTCTACCTGGATCCGGACGTGGCGGTTTTCCATGGGCTCGACCTGCTGGAGCGCGACCACGGCAGCGCCTCGGTGATCCTGACGCCGCACCAGCTGGAGCCGAATGCGGGGGCGGCGGCGAGCCGGGACAACGAGTTCGCCTCCCTGCGCTACGGCATCTACAACCTGGGCTTCATCGCGGTGCGCAACACGGCGGCCGGGCGGGCCTTCGCCGGCTGGTGGGCGGAGGTGACGCAGGCCGCCTGCTACGACGACCCGGCCGAGGGCATCTTCACCGACCAGAAATACTGCGACCTGGCACCGGCGATGTTCGAGGGGGTGGAGATTTCCCGCGATCCGGGCTGCAACGTGGCGAGCTGGAACCTGAGCCGGCGCAGCGTGGCGATCACGGCCGAGGGCGGGCTGACCGCCAATGGCGCGAAGCTGCGCTTTTACCATTTCACCAAGATCGGCAGCGTAGGGGACGTCATGACCGAGCGCTATGCGCGCCGCAACACGGAGGTGTTCGAGCTGGTGAACTGGTACAAGCGGCGCGTGGCGCATCACAGCCTGGCCGAGGCCGATGGCTGGCCGTGGAGCTACGCCGCCTTCGACGGCGGCGAGCGCATCCCGCGCCGGCTGCGGCTGCTGTGGCGGCAGCGGGGCGACCTGCAATCGGCCTTCGACGATCCGTTCGCGACCGGACGCGGCACGCTGCATGACTGGGTCCGGCGCGAGCGGCCGGACCTGCTGGACGCGTAGCGCGATGGCACAGCGCATCCTGGTGACCGGCGGGGCAGGGTTCGTGGGGAGCCATACGGTGGCGGCCCTGCTCGACCGCGGCGATGCGGTGACGGTGCTTGACGATCTTTCCACCGGGCATCGGGCGGCGGTGCTGCCCGGGGCGCGGCTGGTGGTGGCGGACCTGGCGGACCGGACCGCCGTCGATGCGGTGCTGGCCGACGGGCCGTGGGACGCGGTGCTGCATTTCGCGGCGCTGTCGCTGGTGGGTGCCAGCATGCAGGACCCGCTGGGCTACCTGGGGACCAATATCGGCAACGGCATCGGGCTGATCGATGCCTGCGTGCGGCACGGGGTGCGGCGCTTCGTGCTGTCCTCGACCGCGGCGCTGTTCGGGGCGGCGGGGAGCGGGCCGATCGGCGAGGACGATGCGGTGGTGCCGGGCTCGCCCTATGGCGAAAGCAAGTGGGCGCTGGAGCGGGCGCTGCTGTGGGCCGACCGGGTGCACGGGCTGCGCAGCGCGGCGCTGCGCTATTTCAACGCCGCCGGCGCCGACCCGGGCGGGCGGCTGGGCGAGGACCATCGGCCGGAAACCCACCTGATCCCGCTGGTGATCGATGCGGCGCTGGGGCGGCGCGACGCGCTGAGCATATTCGGGACCGACTACGACACGCCCGACGGCACCTGCATCCGCGACTACGTGCACGTGACCGACCTTGCGGACGCGCATCTGCGGGCGCTGGAGCGGCTGGAGCAGGGCAGCGTGGTCTACAACCTCGGCAGCGGCAGCGGGCATTCGATCCGCGCCGTGGTGCAGGCGGTGGAGCGGGTGGGCGGGCGCAAGGTGCCGGTGCGGCTGGCCGGGCGGCGGCCGGGCGATCCGGCGGTGCTGATCGCCGCCTCGGCACGGATCGCGCGCGAGACCGGGTGGGCGCCGCGCTTCGGCACGCTGGAGGCGATCGTGGAGACGGCGCTGGCGTGGCGCGCGGCCCATCCGGACGGCTATGGTGCGGCCGGCGGAGGATAGCACGGCGATGGAAGCCGACATCGAGCAACGGATCCTCGGGCCGCTCGCGGCGAGCCCGACGGCATGGTGCGGCTTCGACGCCGAATGGTATGCGGCCGTGCATCCGGCGTGCGGCAGCGCGGCGGGTGCGCTGGGCCACTACCTCGGGACCGGGCGGCAGCTGGGGTTCTCGCCCAGCATGTATTTCGACGAGGGCTGGTACCGCGCGTGCAATCCCGACGTCGCGGCGGCGATCGCGGCGGGCGAGATCGGCAGCGGCTACGAGCACTACTGCACGCTGGGCTATCCGACGCGCAGCCCGCACTGGCTGTATGACGACGAGGTCTATGCCGAATACGCGCCCGACCTGACGGACGAGGTATTGATCCGGGCGGGCTGCGCCAACCGCTACGACCACTACCTGAAGGCCGGGGCGCGCGAGGGGCGGATCGCGCACCTGCTGTTCCAGCCGGCGATCTACGCCGAGGCGCTGACCGGATCGCCCGACGGCGCGATCGAGGGGGCGAACGGGGCGTTCCAGCACTACCTGCGCCATGCCTGGCTCGGGGGACGGGAGCTGCGGACCTCGCCCTATCTCGATCCAGCCTGGTACCTGGACCGGTGCCCGGCTGCCGTGGCCGCGGTCACGTCGGGCGCGTCGCTATGCGCGCTGCACCATTTCCTGACCGCGCCGGCGGCCGAGCGGGGCGATCCGCTGGCCGCGTTCGCGGCGGTGCACTACGCGGACCAGGTGCCGGAACTGGCGGGCGATGCGGCCGCGCTGTTCGATCACTATCTGAAGCATGGCGCCTTCGCGCTGGCCTCGCCGGCGCCGGGCATCGACCTGCTGGCCTATCTGGGCCGCAGCCCGACCGCGCGGGAGGATTACGAATCCGGCCGGGTGCGGGACATCTTCACGCACTACCTGATCCGTCGCGACGCGGCGCAGGACGCCGAGGCACCGGCCGCGGCGCCCGTTCCGGCCACGGCGACTCCCGCCGAGGTGCCGGAAGCGGCGGTGGCGACGCACGCGGCGCTGCCGACATTCGGCACGCATCTGCTGATCGAGGTGGACAGCACGCTGCTGTGCCCGCCCGACGGGCTGCTCCTGTACGGCTGGATGCTGGCGCCGGCGGAGCTGACGGTTGGGCTTGCCGTGGTGTGCGGATCGCGGCGCGCGGTGCTGGCGCCGGAGCGGTTCGTGTCGGTGCCGCGGACCGACGTGGTCGCGAGCCAGGGCATGCGGCACGGCTACGAGGACATCAATTGCGGCTTCATGGCGCATGTGCCGGGTATCCTCGAGCCGGGCCAGACGCCCATGCTGGAAGTGGAGCGGCCAGGCATGCCGCCGCAGCTGCGCCCGCTGCCGGAGCCGAACCTGCAGGGCTTCGCCGCATTGCGCTCGCTGATGGAGCGGTTCGAGCTGCGCTACGGGGCGCTGGCGCAGGGGTTCGACGCGGTGATCGGGCCGGCCTTCGAGACGCTGGCCGCGGCGAGCCGGGCCGGGCGGGTGACGCGGGACGTGGTCGATTTCGGGGTTGCGCCGCCGGCGCCCGAGGTTTCGGTGATCGTGCCGCTGCATGGGCGGATCGACCTCGCCGAGTACCAGCTGGCGCTGATGTCGGCGCATCCGGCCGGGATCGCGCACGAGCTGATCTTCGTGCTGGACGACCCGCCGCGCCGGCTGGAGATGCAGGTGCTGGCGGAATCGCTCCATGCGCGCTTCGGAATGCCGTTCCGGCTGGTGCTGCTGTCGCGCAATGTCGGCTATGCGCCGGCGAACAATTTCGGCCTCGGGCTGGCCCGCGGACGGCTGGTGTGCCTGATGAATTCCGACGTCTTTCCGCGCGACGCCGGATGGCTGGCGCGGCTGGCGCGCCGGCTGGAGGCCACCCCCGGGCTGGGGGCGATCGGGCCGCTGCTGCTGTTCGAGGACGGCTCGGTGCAGCACCAGGGCATGGCGTTCGAGCGGCTGGCGGAGTTCGGGGGATGGCATTTCCCGCTGCACGAGGGCAAGGGGCGGCGGCCGGACCACGGCAGCGGGCTGCGGCCGGCGCGGGCGATCACCGGGGCCTGCCTGATGATGTCGCGCGCGCTGCTGGCGGAGATGGGCGGGCTGGACGAGGCCTACGCCATCGGGGACTTCGAGGATGCCGACCTGTGCATGCGCCTCGCGGCACGGGGGCTCGGCTGCGCCGTGGACATGAACGAGGCGCTGTACCATCTGGAGCGCCAGTCGCAGGCCGGTTCCGAGCTGCGCTGGCGGATGAACCTCACGCTGGCCAATGCCTGGCTGCACGAGCGGCGCTGGGGCGCGGTGCTCGCCGGGGACGCAACATGAGGAAGCGCACGCCCCCTGCCCGCCGGCTGCTGGTGGCGGCGCACAGCCATCCGAGCATCACCCATGGCGGCGGCGAGCTGTCGGCGAAGCACCTGCACGAGGCGATGGGGGCCGAGCCCGGCTGGCAGTCCTGGTTCGTGGCCGGGGCGCGGGACGGCAGCAACAAGACCGGGGCCCATTTCGCGCAGCCCTTCGACGACCGGCAGTACGTGTTCGATGCCGGCGCCTTCGAATGGTTCCGCTACGCCAACCGCGATCGGCATTTTCCGGGTGAATTCGCCGGCGTGCTGCGCGAGGTCGGCGCGGACATCGTGCATTTCCACCACTACATCGTGCTGGGGGTGGAGGCGTTCCTGCACGCGCGCCGCGCGCTGCCGGACAGCCGCATCGTGCTGACGCTGCACGAGTTCCTGGCGATCTGCCACAACCACGGCCAGATGGTGAAGCGCGGCGGGACGATGCTGTGCCGCGAATCCTCGCCGGCCGACTGCACCCGCTGCTATCCCGACTACAGCCGCGCCGACTTCTTCCTGCGCAAGGCCTACATCATGCGCTTCCTGGACATGGTGGACCATTTCATCGCGCCGAGCGCGATGCTGGCCGAGCGCTACGTGCGCTGGGGGCTGCCGGAGGCGCGGGTGTCGGTGATCGAGAACATCCTGCCGGCGGGACCACCGGCGGCCGCGGCGCCGCGCGATCCGGGGCTGCTGCGGGTGGGATATTTCGGCCAGATCTCCGCGCTGAAGGGGATCGGCGTGGCGCTGGATGCGGCGGCCCTGCTGCTGGAAGCGGGCGAGACGCAGATCCGCTTCGACATCCACGGCGACCATTCCAACCAGCCGCAGGAGTTCCGCGACCACATCGTGAGCGCGCTGAAGGCGGCCGGGCACAACGTGCGGTTCCACGGGCCGTACGACAATGCGCGGGTGGATGCGCTGATGCGGGCATCCGACCTGGTGCTGGTCCCCTCGATCTGGTGGGAGAACTCGCCGCTGGTGATCCAGGAGGCGTTCCGCAACCGCCGCCCGGTGGTGTGCTCGGACATCGGCGGCATGGCCGAGAAGGTCCGCGACGGGGTGGACGGACTGCACTTCCCGGTGGGCAACGCGGCCGCACTCGCGGACCTGCTGCGGGAACTGGCGCGCGATCGCGGACGGCTCGATCGCCTGGCCAAGACCATGCGGGTGCCCGAGGCGCCGCGGACCATCGCCCGGCAACACGCGGCACTCTACGAGCAACTCCTCACCGCCCCGCCCCGCGCCGTGGCGTGACGGGCGGGCGCAGGGAAGCAAGGCCAGGGGGCTTTGCCCCCTGGACCCCCACCAAAGGCTGAGCCTTTGGAATCCATTCGTTCAGGGGTTTGAAGAGGAGGGGGCCAACCGCGCGGTAGCCACATCCTCGTCGGCCCCCTCCTCTTCAAACCCCTGCAAGTGTGGGGTTCCTGGGGCTCAGCCCTTAGCGGGGTCGGGGGCAGCGCCCTGGTGCTTCACCCCCCCCCCGCCCTCACGCCGCGAGGCGGCGCAGGCGTGAGGGTTTCGCCGACGAGGCCGCGGCGGAAGGTGAGACGCAGGGGCGAAGACGATGCCTTCGATGATGGTGACCCAGGAGCCGTATTCGGCGAGGTAGTTTTCCATCGCGACGATGAGGAAGGCGCCGACGACCGGGCCGAGCTGGTGCCGAGGCCGCCGACCAGGGTCATCAGCAACGACCTGGCCGGACATGACCCATTCGACGTCGGTGAGCGAGGCGAGCTGGAGACCAGGCATTTGGTGGACCCGGCGAGGCCGGTGAGCGGCGGAGAGGACGAAGGCGACGAGCTTGCAAGGTCGGCCATGTAGCCGAGGGAGGTGGCGCGGGCTTCGTTCTCGCGGATGGCCTTGAGGACCTGGCCGAAGGGCGAGTGGATGGCGCGGTGGATGAAGTAGCCGGCCAGGAAGATGGCCAGCACGGCGTAATAGAGGGTGAGGTCGCGCGAGAGGTCGAACAGGCCGAACAGGGTGCCGCGGGGACGGCCTGGATGCCGTCCTCGCCGCGGGTCCAGGGCCTGGACGGCGTAGAAATAGACGATCTGGGCGAGCGCGAAGGTGACCATGGCGAAGTAGATGCCCTGGCGGCGGATGGCGACCCAGCCGAAGAACAGGCCGAGCAGCGGCGACGGCGGTGCCGGCGAGCAGGCCAGCTCGGGGCAGGCCCCCAGGCCTTCATGGTGGGCCGCGACATGAGCGGCGCCGCCGAAATAGGCGGCGTGGCCGAAGCTCATCAGGCCGGCATAGCCGATCAGCAGGCCGAAGGCGGCGGCGAAGAGGGCGTAGCAGAGCGCCTTCATCAGGAAGATCGGGTAGAACAGGAACGGCGCGGCGAGCGCGAGCGCCAGGAGCGCGATCGTGGTGCCCCGGGCGAGGCCGGCGCGGGGAACGGGGACGTCCACGGTGCGGCCGCCGGCCGGGGGCATGACGGTGCCGAACAGGCCGGCGGGCTTGGTCAGCAGCACGATGACCATGATGATGAAGACTGCGGTGCTGGAGGCCTGCGGCCAGAAGACGCGCGTCAGGCCCTCGACGATGCCGACCAGGAAGCCCGAGACTATGGCGCCGAAGATGGAGCTGAGGCCGCCGATGACGACGACGGCGAAGACCACCGAGATGATGCTGGAGCCCATCAGCGCGCCGACCTGGTAGATCGGCGCGACCATGACGCCGGCGAGGCCGGCGAGGCCGACGCCGAAGCCGTAGGTGAGCGTGACCAGGCGGGGGACGTTGATGCCGAAGGCCTGGACCAGGGGCGCATTCTCGGTGGCGGCGCGCAGGCGGGTGCCGAGGCGGGTGCGCTCGATCAGGAACCAGGTGCCGAGGCACACGGTGGCCGAGAGGGTGATGACCCAGATGCGGTAGTTGGGGAGGTAGAGGAAGTCGAGGTCCTGGCCGCCCTGCAGCGCCTCGGGGATGTCGTAGGGCTGGCCCGAGGTGCCGTAGGCCTGGCGGAAGGCGCCTTCGATGACCAGCGACAGGCCGAAGGTGAGCAGGAAGCCGTAGAGGTGGTCGAGCTTGTAGGTGCGCCACAGGAACAGGCGTTCGAGCAGGATGCCGGAGGCGCCGATCACCACGGGGACGATCAGCAGCGCCCACCAGTAGCCGATGCCCAGGTGGTGCAGCAGGAACCAGGCGCAGAAGGCGCCCATCATGTACTGGGCGCCGTGGGTGACGTTGATGATGTTGAGGATGCCGAAGATCACCGCGAGGCCGAGGCTCAGCATCGCGTAGGCGGCGCCGTTGATGAGGCCGATCAGGAGCTGACCGGCCAGCATGGGGAGCGAGAGTTCCATGGCCGGCCGGCCGGTTGCGGCGTCAGTTCGCCAGGTTGCAGGCCTTGTTCATCGGGCCGAAGGCAGTGTCGCCGTCGAGCGTGGTGATGAGCTTGAAGAGATCCCAGTCGCCCTTGGATTCGGCAGGCGCCTTCACCTGGTAGAGGTAGATCGGGTGGACGACGCTGCCGTCGGCGCGGACGCGGCCCTTGCCGAAATAGGGATCGTCGGTGGGCATTTCCTTCATCCTGGCGACCACGGCGCGGCCGTCCTTGGCGCTGCCGAGGGCCTGGACCGCCTTCAGGTAGTGGGTGACGGAGGCGTAGACGCCGGCGGTCCATTCGTTGGGGTAGAGCTTGCGCGGATGGCGCGGCGCGAAGCGGGCGGCGAAGGCGCGGCCGGCCTCGTCGCGGTCCCAGTAGAAGGGGGTGGCGGTGTAGAGGCCCTGGGTGAGGTTGAGGCCGACGGCGCGGACGTTGTTCACGCCGAGCACGAAGGCCGCGATCTTCTGGCCGCCGCGCATGACGCCGAACTCGGCCGACTGCTTGAGGAAGTTGGTGAGGTCGGCCGAGAAGTTCGCCAGCCCGATGACCTCGGCCTTGGAGCCCTTGGCGCGGACGATGAAGGAGGAAAAGTCGGCGATGCCGATCGGATGGGCGACGGATTCGAGCATCTTGCCGCCGGCCGCCGCGATCGCCTCGCCGGCCTGGCGCACCAGGTCGTGGCCGTAGGCGACGTCGGCATGGACGAAGAACCAGGTCTTGTTGCCGCCGCCCTGCATCAGCGCGGCGGGCAGGCTGTGCGAGGTGGCGTAGACGTCGATGGTCCAGCGCACGGTGTTGGGCGAGCATTGCGCGCCGGTGATGTCGGAGGCCTGCGAGCCCGAGGGCAGCAGCACCTTGTTGGCGTTGCGGGCGATGTTCTGGATGGCCAGCGTGACCGCCGAATTGGGGACGTCGGCGACGACGTCGACGTTCTCCTGGTCGAACCAGCGGCGGACGACGGAGGCGCCGACATCGGGTTTCTGCTGAGGGTCGCCGCTGACGATCGCGATCTTCATGCCGGCGACGGTGCCGCCGAAATCCTCGGCGGCCATCTGGGCGGCGAGGACGGAGCCGGGGCCCATGTCGTCGACCGCGACCGACGAGAGGTCGGTCAGCACGCCGATCTTGAGCGTCTGTGCCTGGGCGCCGCTGGCGGCCAGCAGCGCTGCCAGGATCCATGCGAAGCTTTTCATGCGTCTCCCCCTTGCCGCCCGCTTTGCGCGGGTCGTTTGAGCGTGATCGCTTGAGGCCGAAGGCCAGAAAGCGTGAATCACGCGATCAAATGAACACTCAGGCGCTTTCCCGCAGGCGCGGGGCGCCTGCGGTGAATTCCGGCATCACGTCGCGGCCGAAGCGCGTCAGCCAGTCCTGCCGCACGCTTCCCGGCACGCTCGGGATCGAGGGCTGGACCAGGATGTAGCTGTAGCCGATATCGAGCAGGCGCTGCACCTTCCGCCGCACGGTGGCCGGGCCGCCGATGAGGGACTGCTCGATCAGCGGGTCGAGATTGGCGGGGTCGCAGTAGACGCGGCGGCGCTTGTGGGTCTCCACGAAGGATTCGTAATGGGCGACGTTGGCGTGGCGCGCGGCGTCGAAGGCGTAGTGCTCGACCTGGAGCTGGTACCAGCGCGGCACGTAGTGGCGGGCCATTGCCTCCGCCTCGCGGTCGGTCTCGGCCATGACCATGATCGGGCAGGCGAGCTTGGGCGCGTTCACGTCGCCGCCCATCTCGCGCGTGGTGTCGGTCCAGGCGCCCAGTATCTTGCGTTGCAGGTCGAGCGGGCCGTGGCCGGTGAGCATCGGCGGGAAGCCCATCTTCGCCATCTTCACCGCCGAGGCGGGCTGGCCGATGGCGCCAAAGAAGGTGATGCCGTCGAGACGGGGGGTGGGGCGCAGCAGCACCTCGCGGGGGACGCGCAGATGCTTGCCCTGGTAGCTGAACGGCTTGCCGGCGAGTGCCAGGCGCACGATGTCCCAGCATTCCTCGAACCGGTCCTTGGCCTCGTCCATCGGCACGTCGAAGGCTTCGTATTCCATCGGCGCGTTGCCGCGGCCGAGACCGATGCGCAGCGGGCCGTCGGTCATCAGGCTCAGCATCGCGATCTCTTCGGCCAGGCGCACCGGGTGGTGCCAGGGGGTGACCAGCACCGCGGTGCCGAGGCCGAAGCCGGGGCAGCGGGCGGCGATGTTGGCGAGCAGCGCGATCGGGCTGGGGGTGGGGTAGTAATCGGAGAAATGGTGCTCGACGACCCAGGCGGCGTCGTAGCCGAGGCGGTGGCCGAGTTCCGCATCCGACAGCATCTGGCGGTACATCGAGGCGTCGGATTCGCCGTCGGCGCCGACCGCCCCCATCATCCAGCCGAACAGCGGCGCCATTTTCCCCCTCCGACACGGTTGGTTGGACCGACGCTACGAACGGGCTGGCATTCTGTCGAGTAATGCTTTCCTATGATTATGATAGTTCAGGACTATGGATCATGGATCTGCGCCAGCTTCGCTACTTCGCTGCCGTGCTGGAGGAAGGCAGCTTCACGCGCGCGGCGCGGCGCGAGAATGTCAGCCAGCCCAGCCTGAGCGTGCAGGTGGCGGAGCTGGAGGCGGCGCTGAACGTGCGGCTGTTCGAGCGGCACGCGCGCGGCGTGGCGCCGACCAGCGCGGGCAAGCGGCTGCATGCGCGGGCGGTGGCGATCCTGCGGATGGTGGACGAGACGGTGCAGGAGATCGCCGTACCGACCGGCACCATCTCGGGCGCGGTGCGGGTGGGCCTACCGCAGCTGCTGTCGCGCAGCGTGCTGACGCCCTTGCTGACCGGCTTCACCGCGGCGTTTCCGGCGGTGGACGTGCAGCTGGTCGAATCCTATTCCGGCACGCTGACGGCGATGGTGATGGGGCAGGAGCTCGATTTCGCGGTGGTGACGCGGCCGCCGGAGCCCCTGCCCTTGCGGCTGGAGCGGTTCTTCCATGCCCGCTTCGTGCTCGCCTCCGGCCCCGCGCTGGGGCTTGCGCCGTTCGCGCCGGTCGATCTGAGGCGCATGCCGCCGCTGAAGCTGGTGGTGCCTTCGGGCACGCACAGCACGCGCACGCTGATCAACGAGCTGCTGCGCATGCAGGACGTGGCGGTGGCGCGGCTGATGGAGATCGACGGGCTGCTGGGCACGCTCGACCTGGTGAGCTTCTCCGACTGGGTCTCGATCGTGCCGCTGGTGGCGATCGCCGACGAGGTGCGGCTGTCGCGGGTGACGTACAGCCCGATCGTGGGCGAGACGCTCGGCATCGACTACTACGCCGCGCATGTGGTGAGCCGCGCGCTGAGCCTGCCGGCGCGGCGGTTCTACGACATGCTGCGCACCGAGCTTGCGCGGGTGGTGGGCGAGTCCGAGAAGATGTTCGCCGTCACGCCAGGTTCGGGTAGCGCGGCCCGTCGGTCAGCAGGCGGTAGCCGGTCTCGGTGATCAGGACGCTGTCCTCGACCACGCCGGTGCCGAGGCCCTCGACCACCACCATCGGCTCGTAGGCCAGGGTCATGCCCGGCTGGAGCACGGCCCGGGAGCCGGCGAAGAGGCCGCCCGGGGCCTCGAACAGGTCCATGCCGATGCCGTGGCCGAAGCCGGTGGGGCAGAAATCGGGCTCCCACCGCGTGCCCTTCACGACCTTGATCAGGCGCTGGGCGACGTCGTCGATGGTGCGGCCGGGGCGCATTTCCTCGAGGCCCGCGTGGTAGAGGTCTTCCGAGACCTTGAGCAGGTCGGCGGCAGCGCCGGTGGGCTTTTCGCCGACGACGCAGGTGCGGCTGGTGTCGGAGACGTAGTTCTGGAAGCTGGCGCCGAGGTCGAGGAAGACCATCTCGCCCTTCACCAGCCGGCGCTTGCGGGGATAGGAGTGCTTGAGGCCGGCGAGCAGGCCGCCGACGACGCAGGTGCGGAAGCTTTCGATCGCGCCCATGCGCAGCATGGTGGCGACCGCGGCGGCGGCGACCTCGGTTTCCTCCACATCCGGGTGCAGATGCTCGAACACGGCGGCGAAGGCGGCGTCGGCGATGCGGCCGGCCTCCTCCATGCGCTGGATTTCCTCGGGGCTCTTGATCATGCGGGCGCTGCC